>CANQLD010000006.1 GCA_947624625.1 uncultured Clostridia bacterium
TAGACCAAATAATCGAATAGATAAAGTACGCCATATGTTTAATAAAAAAGAAAATTAAGTTACTATTCGCTAAATTTTGTAATTTGATAGATTTAAAGTAAGCTAGTTATTTTAATACAATTTGAAAGAAAAATATTAGATAAGGAGAGAAGATATGCTAAAAATGTTAATAATAGATGATGAAAATGTAATTCAAAAATTTCTGAATGAAATATCAGAAGAAAATATTATTACAACAGATAAAGTAGTAAAATCGCAAAAATCTAATATTTTAAAATATAAAGATATTACCTTAAATAAAGAAAATTATGAAATATTAAAAAATGGAGAGAAAATAGATTTAACAGTAAAAGAATTTGATAAATTGGATAATGAAGGTAAAATTGAATGGTCATCGAATGGAAATCCTAGAATAATTAAATATGCAGATGAGCATGAGGGAAAAAAAATACAAGACATATGGAGATTTAAAGATCCGCAAAAACCAAGTTATCCTACAGAAAAAAATGAATTACTTTTAGAACAAATTATTAAGCAATCATCTACTGAAGACAGTATTATTATGGATTGTTTTGCAGGAAGTGGTACAACATTAAATGCAGCATATAATTTAAATAGAAAATGGATCGGAGTTGATGAATCTAATTTGGCAATAAATACAATAAAAAAGAAAAAAATTGGAGATTATTTATATATAGATATTGAAAAAAATGATATTGAAAATATAACTTATAGTAAACAATTAAATTTATGGGATAAGTTAATTAAAATACCTAATGTAGTAAATGAATATTAAATAATAAGTAGTTTCGCTATATTGTAAAAAAATATTAAGTAGCACGAATTAACATAATATTGCTAATTCGTGCTACTTTTTTCATTATTTTTCTACTATTATAGTTAAAACTTTTGAATTCTAAAATTGCGGACGCTCTAAGTTCTGAAAAAATATGTGTTGTTAATTGTATATTTTTTAATATTCTATTTAAATATATTTTCTATCAATTCGATTATTTTATTCCAAAAACTAAATAGCATAAGTATTGATATTAGTAATCCACTTATAAAGGAAAGTAAAAATGGATGTTTTTCCCAAAAATTTTTTTTAGTTTCTTTTTGAATTTTTCGTGATTTATCATTAAAATTTGAATTTGAAATATTATTATTATTTCCTATATGTATTCCCATAATTCCTCCTATGAGCTGAAATTACTCTTTTCTATTGAATTGTCATTTCCTATTGTTGTAGATTTATCATAGATTATTGTAATAATGGTTTGTTTTACGTCATTAATTGTTTTTTTATCCACATTATTGGTATCTATATCCAATTCATCTAAGTTTCCAAATTCTTTTTCTAACTTTAATAAAATATCTAAAGTCTTTTTTTCTACTTGCTTTATAATATACATTAATTGGGTGGAATCTATTTTTACAGTAACAATTGGTAATAATATATTATATGTTTTGGAAATAATAGAACATACTTCTGGAGGAATAGGTTTTCCCATAGGAATATTTTTATCAATAGAATTTTTTATTGTTTCAATATCATTATAAACTTCTACATTTGTTATTGTTTCTTTTAATTCTTTGGGCAGTTTTTCTATAGGTACTAAACTATCAGAAACTTTTATATGATTTACTGCTGTTCCTTTAAAATAAGTTCCATATACTTGTCCATCAAATATTCTGTATATTGGAAGGATATCTTTTTCCGTATAGCCATTTAGTTCTTTATCAATCCAATCAATAGCATCTTCATATTCTAGGCTATATAAAATAACTTTTAATCTTTTTAATGTTGTATCCAAATCTGCTTGCTTTGAAACGAAATCTTTTATAATATTACTTTTTGACATTTTTTCTCCATAATCATAATAATTTATATTGGTATTATACTATATTTATTGGCATTTTTCAATATAAATAAAAATATATAAACTTATTTATATTACATAAGTTTTATTCTAATTGACAAAAGTAACTAAAATTTTTTGATTTTTTACTTGAAAAAAATATATAATATGATATACTTTAATAAATTGATTGATGTTTATATCAATCGCAAAGAGATTTCGGAGTTGTAGATATCTGCACCACCCGAGCCAAATGAGCATTATACGAACTTAAATAGTTCATATATGGGTAATAATGTCCAGCCGTAGAATGACCAGTATTCTAAGCAATACTGGCTTTTTTGTTTTATTAGTTTTTTCCATTTTTTTAGTAAAAATTACGACAAAAATTACGACTTGCTATAGTATTTTAATGCAATTTTAATGCAACATATATAATTTATATAATAAGTTAAAGAAAAAGAAAGTATTTTATTAACTAAAAGTATAAACTATTATAAATTTATAGTAGAAGTTATGAATTGTTTATGAAAGTGTTTTTTTACTTTTTTTTGTAGTATGTAAAATAAATTGAGAATTTAGAATATCTAAAGTTTCTTTTTGCTTATGGCATTTTTTCAAAATTATTTCAGTAATATTGTATTTTTATTACAAGTTTTTGCAAACTTGATATTTTAATAGTTTTTTGAGATAATATAATTGTACATATATGTACGGTTATAATCTTATGATAGAGTGAATTCATAAGAGGTTAGGAGAAATTTATGGATAAATCTAGTATACCATATTATCAAGTCGCAAAAGAAGCATTAATTAAATGGAATGGCTTAACAGAAGAAGAAGCTGATAAAACCATTGAACAATCTAGTTTCGAAGAAGTAGAAAGCCAAGTAACTGCACAAAGCTCTATCACAGCAGCTGCTAATTCAATTGGAAAAAATTTAGGATTAAATGATGAGGAAATATCACAGTTTTTAGATGAAGTATTTGGTAGAAGTGAAAGTACAGAAATGACAGAAAAATTAAAAGGTGAACTCTCAAGTAGGATGTTTGGTGGTGTTGCAACATCAGGAAAGAATTATATGCCACAATTAATAACAGATGCAATGGAAGATGTTCATAATAATTGGGTAGAAGATTATGCAAATATATTTGCTACTAAGAAAGCAGATAGAAAACAACAATATCAGTACTTACCACTAGAATTAATTGGATGGGATGAAGCAAAAAGTGATTTATTGTTTATAAAACCAATAGTACATGCAATTGGTGGCTATGCAGATGAAGATGAAATAAAAGAAGTTTGTAATGAAAGAACAATTAAATTTTTTGAAGCACATAGTGACAAAGGAGTAGATGGAACTTTAGGTATGTCTATTCATAATCTTGATGATTTAGGAACATTTATTGCAGAAAATGGACTAGAATATGAGCATTGGACTCCTGAAATTGAAGAAGCTATGTCTGATAAACAATTTGTAAAGGGAACAATTTTACCAGAGCTTAGAGAAAAAGGATTTGTAAAAGATGAGGAATTAATAGATAAATTAGAAACATCAAAAATATTTGAGGTTGATGGTCCATCTAAAGATGAAATAGTTGAAGCAGTTCATACTGGTCAAGAATCAGACTCTATGAAAACTAAGGAAGAAGAGTTAGAATCTTTAAGAGCTAAAAAGCTAGAATTACAAGAAAAAGAAAAAACAATTGCAGAGGCAGAAAAATTAGTAAATGCTATAGAGGCTAAAGAAAATAAAGGTCCAACTATTGGTGAATAAAGGAGATTAATATGGAAAAGAATTTACCTGATACAGTAAATAAAAAAAGTATATTTTATAAAATAAAAAAATTTTTTGCAAAAATGTTTAAAGGAAAAAATGCTTATACAAATGAACCTCAATTAGAAAATGTAAAAGAAAATGAGGAAACATCTATTAATACTCCAAAAAATAATTTTATAGAAGAAGTTAGAGATATAGAAAATGATGAAACAAGATTATTGAAATTGCAAAAGCAGTTTGATAATGGTGAAATTGATAAAAGTCAGTTATCTGAAGAACAAATTGATAAACTAATTGAACTATACAAAGAGCAAATTACTAATTTAGAAGAATCTAATAAAAATAGAATAGAAAAAATAAAAAATCATAAAGATGGTGAATCAATTTTAAAATCACTTAATAATGTAGAAGATGAAGAAACAGAGTTACTTAAACTTCAAGAACAGTATGATAATAGACAAATTGAATTTAAAGATTTACCACAAGAAAAAATAGATTCATTAATTAATTTATACAAAGAACAAATTAATAAATTAAGTGAAAGCAATAAAGAAAGAGAAGAAAAGCTACTTGCATATAGAAATAAAATGCAAAACGCATAAAAAGTGAAAGTGAGTTTGGTATTTATTATACTAAACTCACTTTTTTAAAATAAAAATTTAAATATGGTTATATTATTTCATACATTTTAATCTATTTTTTCTTTACTGAATATCCAAATTTACCTATATTTTCACCAAGTGTATAATACTGACCGTGTGAATATGCTATTAAGTTGCATTTTTCCATATCAAATTTTCCTGTTTTATCCATGTATTTTTCATCAATGTTTATAGATAATACATCTGCTAAAAACATATCATGACTTCCAAGTTCCTTTATTTCTTTTACCTTACACTCAATTGTAACAGGACTATTTTTTAGCATAGGTGCATTTATTTTAGTACATTCTTCTTTTTCAAGTTTTAAACTTTTAAATTTATCTTCGTTTTTTCCTGATTTTACACCACAATAATCAGTGGCAAAAGCTAAGTCTTTAGTTGTAAGATTAATACAAAATTCTTTTGAATTTTTAATAATATCATATGAATATCTTTCTTTTCTGACAGAAATATATGTCATTGCTGGCTCAGAACATATTGTTCCTGTCCAAGCAACAGTAAAAATATTATCTCTTTCTTTATTTCTACAAGTTACAAGAACTGCAGGTACAGGATAAACTAAAGTTCCTGGTTTCCATATTTGTCTTGACAAATTACCACCTCCCAAAAAAGTATATAGCTAATTATATGTGTGTATCAATTTGTTTATTCTGATTTATAATTTTTATTTATTTTTTCTAAATTTTCTTTTTATTTTTTTTAGCAATGGTAAAATTGTATTATATCCAAAATATATTAGTTTATTATATACTTTATCTATTTCTCCAATGTAATGCAAAATACCTTCTTCTTTGCAAAATCCAATTTTAAATTTATAAAGTCCATTATTTTTTTCTAAATGTAATATTCCTCCAAAGTTATATATTTTGCATTTCTTTTCTATTGCCCATTTAATCATTTCCCATTGCATAGCATAATTTGGCATTAAATTTCTTTTTTCATTTGAACTTGCTCCATAAAGATAGAACATTTCTTCTCCATAATTTATAGCTATTGCCGCAGAAAGTTTATCTTGTTCATGTTTAGCAATATATATTCTTAAATGTTCTTCATCAAAAGCATCAAGCATTCTTTTAAAATATTCATAAGCTCTGCATCCAATTTTATCTCTTATACAAGTTACTTTATATAATTCATAAAATGTTTTTAAGTCTTCTTCATCTCTTGAATAGTAAACTTCAACACCTTTTCTTTTTGAAAGCCTAATATTGTATCTTGTTTTTTCAGCAAAATTTTTTAAAAGTTCATCTTCAGTTTTATTATTAATATTTAATACTGCCTCGTGAAGTGGTTGAATTAGTTTATCGTGATTTGCCTCTTTTTTAGATACTTTAAAACCATTTTCTATAAACAGATTATATAGCTTATCACTATATTCTATTTGAGGGTCAAATTTTAAGCAAAATGCTTTATATTTTTTTGCAATAGCACTTGCTTCATCAACTAATTTTTTAATCAATTCTATATTTGTTTGGTCACATACGGGTCCTCTTGAACAATACATCAAATGACTATTTAATTTAGGTACTTTTTCTAAAAGTAATGTCATAGCTGCAACAATTTTACCATCTTCTTCTAAATAAATAGCTTCTTGTTTCCAATCACTTTTAACTTTGCCCCATTCTAAACTTTGAGTAAGCCTTGTATAAGGACTATTATTTAAAAAATCTTTGTATTTTTCAACTTGTTCTTTATTTTCTTTGTCTAATATTGGCATAAGTTTACCTTCTCTTTCTATTTCTTTTTGCATTTTTTGTATATATTTTGTGTATTTAAATTATAAAATATTATTTATACAGAAATAAAAAAGCAAAAAGAAAGCTTAATATTATTTTATTTAAACTTTCTCTATTATATAATATTATTGGTTATTTTGCAATATATAAAAGACAAGACTGTAAATATACAGTCCTGCCTTTTATTGTTACCAAATGCGATCAATGTTACGGGCTCTTTTGATTTGATTACCTTTTGAGATGATTTTAAAACCACTAGGTTGTACAACACTTTGACTTTCTTTTTTGCGAAGCTTTTCTTCTTTTCTTTCGTATGTTTTTTTGAAAAATGGAATTGCAATTATTTTCTTTAATATTTTGTTAAATCCTTCTCTTGCTATATGTTCTCTATTCAAGAAATCTCGTAATTTTAACTCTGAGTTACAATATCTTTGAAAATCTCCAATGTATTTTAGTCCTTTTACGTTTTCAGAGAAAAATCTCGCATCATCTTCAGTTGCACTATCAGTAGCTAAGTACTCAATAACGCGTCTTTCAATTGTTAGTGGGTTTTTGTAGGTTATGTCTGTAACTTCAATTAGCTTAAAACCGTTCCTTAGTAGCTTAAAGTAGAACTCGCCACTATTAAAAAAAGCATCATCCTCCATTTCAAACTTAGGTAGTAAATCTACCCTCTTGTTCTCTAAATTTTTAACAATTTGTTGAGTTGCTACCCCCATAGACTATGCAGTCTCCTTTCTGGAATTATCCATATTATTAATATTTTTATAATTTACATAATTCCATTATATCAAGAAAACATAAAAAAGTCAATAACTAAATGGTAATTAATATTGACATAATTTACAAAAAATGATATAAGTAACAAATAAGCCTATTTATATTATAACAAAAAAGTTATTATTAATTAGATATAAAAATTAAAAATAATTTTAATAGTTATAACTTAAAAAGGTTAATAATATAGAAAAAGAGGTATTGATATTATGGATATCATAAAAGTATTAGAAGATTTGGTTTCATTTAATACTATAAATAATAAAGAAAATAAAGAAATAGTAGATTATATAGAAAAAATATTAAATTCTATTGGATTTATAACTGAGTGCAAAAAAAGGTATTTAGTGATGTCTTATGGAAAAAATCCAAAATTAGCTTTTATTGGACATACTGATACAGTAGAATATATTGATATGTGGGATACAAATCCTTTTAAATTAACAAAAAAAGATGATAAGCTATATGGACTTGGGTCTTGTGATATGAAAAGTAATATTGCTGGTTTTATAAAAGCTCTTTCAGAAATAGATTTAAAAAAATTATCTAGTGGAATCAAACTTTTTTTCACATATTCAGAAGAGACAGATTTTGAAGGTATAAATGAGGTTATAACTGATGGTCATAGTTTTCCTGAATATATATTAGTTGGTGAACCAACTGATAATATAATAGTTACAGGTTGTAAAGGATTAGTTGAGTGTAAATTAAATTTTAGAGGAATAAAAGCTCATTCAAGTACACCTTTTAAAGGAAAAAGTGCTAATTCTTCATGTATTAATTTTTTAGTAGAATTAGAGAAATTTTATAACGAAAATATAAAAAAAGATGAAAATAAAGTTTACGAAGTTCCATACACTACCATGAATATAGGGATTATAAATGGAGGTAGTGCAATTAATTCTGTATCTGCATATTGTGAAGCAACAGTTGACTTTAGAATTGCAAAAGATGAACATATAGAAATTATAGAAAATAAAATAAATGAATTAGCAGAAAAGTATGATTGTAAGGCTACTTTTTTGCAAAAAGTGAAAACTTGGTTTAATAAAATTGATTTTATAGAAAATAATGATACTGCAAATTATATTACAGAGGCTAGTATGGTTAAAGGAAAAAGGATGATTCTTGGAACAGGTCCTGTTACAGCACACGAAGTAAATGAATATATAACTGAAGAAAGTTTAGAAAAAATAGTTAAGCAGTATAAAGAAATAATAGAAAAAATATGTAGATAATGTAAATTATTTGTATTTTGCAAATTTACTAGAATTTTTGTTTTTGTTATGATACAATATATAATATAATACAAATGTATTAATTTGGAGGTTAGTATATGCAGGTTAAATTTCTAATGCAAAAAGAAAATGAAAATAGTTTAATTGGTAATTTAATAGAAAGTTTTTCAAAAAAACCTAAGAAAGTATATATGTTTCTTGGAGATTTAAAAGAAGCTGGATTTAGGATGATTGAAGAAGAATTTATTGATACAAAAATTAAATTATTTATGGCTATTGGTGTAAATAAAAAACATACTACTAGAAGTATGTTAGAAAGTATACTAGAATATACAAAAGATGCATATTATTATATAAATAATGATATAGTAGAATATGATTCAAATATTTGTATATTTGAATATACAAATGAAGCTGAAGTTTATGTAAGTTCTTCATCTTTTTCAGAAAGCGGAGTAAGTGAAAATGTATCTTTGTATACAAAAACAATATTTAATCTAAAAGATACAGTAGAAAAAAATGAATATAAAACTGCAATAAAAGATTTAACTAAAGGTATAGAAGAATTTAATTTTGAAAAATTAGATAAAGAGGCAATAGAAAAATTAATTGAAAATAAAGAAATATTTACAACAAGACAGTATACTCATACAAATATAAAAAGTATATCTGAACTTTTAGGAAAAAATAAAGAAGAAAACGAATTAGAAAATGAAACAGTAAAAAATGTGGATGATGATATTATTGGTAATAATGTTGAAATTCCTAAAGTTGATTTATCAGATATTGATATAGATATTGGTGATATAGAAATCTCTGAAGAAAATAAAACTTCAAAAGAAAGTGAAAATAAAACTACTGAAAATGATATAGAAGTAGAATATGATGAAGAAGAATATACACCAAGTAATTTAGATGTTGAAGAAGATAGTTTGGAAGTAGAAGATAAAAATGTAATTGACAAAAATAATGAGCTTTATGATGAAAGTATGGCTGATATGGAATTTGACGAAAACTCTGTAATTGATATAAATGATATGTTGTTTTCTAAAGCGGATGTAAAGCTTGATGAAAATGTAAAAAACAGAAAAAAGGAAACATCTAAAGAAGAATATGATGAATTTAGTGACGAGGAAGTACTTCAAGTAAAAAAGGTTAATTTAAATAATGTATCAAATTTAATAATGGAACTTCCAAGTAAAAATAGTAAAGGGCAAGACGCAACTAGTATTAAGATTCCTAATTATGTACAAAAAATGATACCTGAATTCTTTGAATTACAAGAAGGAGAAAATGTTGAAATAAATGGAATTTCGTTTAAACAAAGAGATATAAAATTTGAGATAATTGATGTAAAAAATGGTCAAAAATATTCAGATAGAAATGCTAAAATATCTCAGAAAAAAGGTCAATCATTTTTAGTATTTTCAAGTGATACAATAAAAAATATTGAATATGATGAAAAAGATATTGCAAGAGTTATAAAACTAGCTAGTGATACATATCATATTGAAATTATACCTAAGAATATACAAGAGTATAAGTTATGGGATAAGCTTTGTACATATGATTTTAAATCAAGTACAAGAAAGTATGGTATGATGTAAATAGTAAAGAAGAATATAAAAAATCATTCTAAATATTAATTTAGGATGATTTTTTATTGATAGTGAAGTGTAAGAAAGAGAGTAACAATTTTGTTAACTTTTAATTATATTACTACATAAAATAAGGTAGGAGGTATTTAAAATGAATGATTTTTATGTAGTAATAGATGCAGGACACGGCCGGAAATGATCCTGGCACAGTAGGAAATGGTGTACAAGAAAAAGATTTAACTCTGCAAATTTCTAAATATATGTACGATAGATTTAAAGAATTGGGTATACCTGCAACTTTAACTAGGACATCAGATGAAACACTTTCAAGTACAGAAAGAGTAAAAAGAATATTAAATGCTTATGGAAATAAATCAAATGTTATTTTAATTTCTAATCATATAAATTCAAGTGCAACACCAAATACAGCAGAAGGAGCTGAAGTTATATATGCACTAAGAAACGAAGATACACTAGCAAAAAATATACTAAATGCGTTAAAAAATGAGGGGCAAGTGGTTAGAAGAGTATACCAAAGAGCAAGTGAAAATAATCCAAATACAGATTATTATTTTATACATAGAGAAACAGGTAAATTAGAGCCAGTTATAATTGAATATGGCTTTATTAATAACACAGAAGATATAAATAGAGTAAAGAACAATTACAAAAGATATGTTGATGCTATTGTTGATGCAGTAATAGAAACAGAAAGAGGAACTTTAATTTCTCCTACATCTGATACATACACGGTAAGACCTGGGGATACTTTATGGGAGATTGCAAAAATGTTTGGAATTAGTGTAGAAAGACTGAAAGCTATAAATAATTTAACTAGTAATATAATTTCAATAGGGCAAGTGTTAAAAGTTTCAGATAGTGGGGAAGATGTGGATACTTATACCGTAAAACCGGGCGATACGTTATATAGCATAGCAAAAATGTATAATATGAGTGTTGAAATGTTAAAAGAACTTAATAATTTAACAACTAATATAATTTCTATTGGTCAAGTACTTAAGGTAAATGGAACTCCTATTCAAGATGATATGCCTAACTTTCAAGAGGAAGATACTTATACTGTACAATTTGGAGATACACTATATAAAATTGCAAAAATGTATAATACTACAGTTGAAAACTTAATGGAACTTAATAATTTATCTTCTAATATATTGTCAGTAGGACAAATACTAAAAGTTAGTGGGGAAAAAAATATAACTCCTTCAGAATATGTTGTAAAACCTGGAGATACATTATATAAAATAGCAAGAGAATTTAATGTAAGTGTAGAAGAATTAAAGACTATAAATAATTTAACTACTAATGTGATATTAATAGGGCAATTATTAAAAATTCCAAATAATAGGTGCGATAGAAATCATACACCATACATATATAGAGTAAAAGCAGGAGACACTTTATTTAGCTTAGCAAAAGCAAATAGTACAACAGTTGATAAAATAATTACTTTAAATAATTTAGATAATGATATAATATTTGTTGGACAGTTATTAATAATACCATAAATAGATAAGGTAGGATAGACAATTAATTATCCTACTTTTATTTTTTAATATATATATTTCATATTTATTACATTTTGTATATAAATGCGAAAATTCTAAAGTAATTACCTATACTCACTTGAAAAAAAAAATAACTTATGATATATTGAAGGAGATATAGATAGGGAGTGATTTAATGAGTAGTTTAAAAGATACTGATATTGAATTATTTAATTATATAGAGGATGAAAGAAAAAGACAAGAAAATAATATTGAGCTTATTGCCTCTGAAAATTTTGTAAGTCCTAGTGTTCTTGAGGCAGTTGGCTCAATTTTAACAAATAAATATGCAGAAGGTTATCCTTCAAAGAGATATTATGGTGGTTGTGTAAATGTGGATAATGTGGAAAGACTTGCAATAGAAAGAGCAAAAAAGCTTTTTAATGCTGAACACGCAAATGTACAACCACATAGTGGTAGTCAAGCTAATATGGCAGTATATATGTCTGTACTTACTCCAGGAGATACAATACTTGGTATGAACCTTGCAAATGGAGGACATCTAACACATGGAAGTCCAGTTAATTTTTCTGGTAAATTATTTCATTTTGTATCATATGGTACAGATGAAAATGGATATATTGATTACGAAGATGTATTAAAAAAAGCTGAAGAAGCAAAACCTAAAATGATTGTTGCCGGAGCTAGTGCTTATCCAAGAAGTATAGATTTCAAAAAGTTTAGGGAAATTGCTGATAAAGTAGGTGCATACCTTATGGTAGATATGGCACATATTGCAGGACTTGTATGCACAGGAAACCATATGTCACCAGTAGAATATGCTGATTTTGTCACTTCTACAACTCACAAAACATTAAGAGGTCCAAGAGGTGGTTTAATACTTTGCAAAGAAAAATATGCAAAGGCAATAGATAAAACAATATTCCCAGGAATTCAAGGTGGACCTTTAGAACATGTTATAGCAGGAAAAGCAGTTTGCTTTAAAGAGGCACTTGAGCCTGAATTTAAAGAGTATATAGACCAAGTTGTGCTAAATTGCAAAACTCTTGCAAATGAATTAGTAAAAAGAGGATTTAAACTTGTTTCAGGTGGTACGGATAATCATTTGATGTTAATTGATTTAACATCTAAAAATATAACTGGTAAAGAGGCTGAAGGATTACTTGAAGGAGTAAATATAACTGTAAATAAAAATGCTATTCCAAATGATAAAGAAAAACCAACAGTAACAAGTGGAATTAGAGTTGGAACTGCAGCTTGCACTACAAAAGGCTTAAAAGAAAATGATATGGTTAAACTTGCAGAAGCATTTGATTTAGTATTATCTAAAAATATGGATAATGTTTCTGAGAAAAGTTATGAAGAAAATGTTGAAAAAGCAAGAAATATAGTAAAAGAATTAGTAAAAAAATATGTATAGAGTAAGAGGGTGAGAATATGCAAGGTTTATCTGTAGATTTTAGTAATTTAAAAAATTTTGTCTCAGATGAAGAGTTTAATTTCATGAGAGGAAAAATAGAATCTGCACATAAAATGCTGCAAGAAAAAAGCGGTGAAGGAAGAAATATGCTTGGATGGTTAGATACACCAAGTAGTAGAAATGAAGAAGAATTAAATAGAATTAAAGAGGCGGCAATGAAAATACAAAAACAATGTGATGTATTTGTTGTTGTTGGAATAGGTGGCTCATATCTTGGAGCTAAAGCTATGATAGATATATTTACTAATAACTTTAGTAATATGTTGCCATTAAGCGAAAGAAAATTTCCACAAATTATATTTGCTGGAAATAACTTAAGTGGTAAGTATCTTAGAAACCTTGTTGAATTTCTAGAAGATAAAGATATTGCAGTTAATGTTATTTCAAAATCAGGTAAAACTTTAGAGCCAGCTATAACTTTTAGAGTATTAAAAATACTTATGGAACAAAAATATGGAATAGCTGGAGCAGCTGAAAGAATATATGTTACAACAGATGAATCTAAAGGTCTGCTTCACGATATAGCAGAAAAAAATGATTATGAAACATTTGTTATACCAGATAATGTTGGCGGAAGGTATTCTGTACTTACACCTGTTGGACTTTTGCCTATGGCAGTTGCAAATATAAACATTGAGGATATATTAGATGGAGCTCAATTTGCATCACATCTATTTAATGAAGAAAAAATAGAATATAACGACTGCTATAAATATGCAGCATATAGAAATATTTTATATGCTAAGGGAAAAGAAATAGAAATACTTGCAAGTTATGATCCTTGTTTTAGATATTTCATTGAATGGTTTAAGCAATTATTTGGAGAAAGTGAAGGAAAAAACGGTAGAGGTATTTATCCATCAGGAGCTTTATTTACAACTGATTTACACTCTATGGGACAAATGATACAAGAAGGAAGAAGAAATATATTTGAAACTGTTATTAATGTGCAACTTGATAGGAGCTTTATAGAGCTTCCAAAGACTGATGATAATTTAGATGAATTAAATTATTTAGCAGGTAAGAGTATTGAATATATTAATAAACAAGCATTTAGCGGAACAGTAGAAGCACATAAATCTGGAGGAGTACCAAATATTATAATAAATTTAGATGACTTAAATGAATATAATATTGGTCAACTTATATTCTTCTTTGAAAAAGCCTGTGCAATAAGTGGATATATACTTGGGGTAAATCCTTTTAATCAACCGGGTGTTGAGGCATATAAAAAGAATATGATGAATTTACTTAGTAATGATAATGAATAATGAGAAAGTTATTAAAATAGATAAGTAGTATTTACTATTTATCTATTTTTATATTTCAACAGTATTTCTTTTTTGTAACAAAAAAATTATTTTTGAAACTGATATTTACTAAAAATAATTTTTTATATATAATTTAATATGTAAATAATATTTATTTATAACGTTATATAGAGGAGGTATGTATGAAAGAAGGAAAAAAGCAAATTAGTGTAATAACTATAATTTTAGGTATTATTATTGTTATCGCTATAGTGGTAGTAGTTTGGCTTGTAATAAATAATAATACAAGTAGTAAAAGTGGCACTAATTCTTCTGAGCTAATTGTTAAAGATATTCCTGGAGACGAATTCGTAAGTGTAGAAGGAGACGCAAGAGTAAATATTAGTGAACAGCTAAAAAATGAGAAAGGTTTTGATTCATTTGTATTTAGTGATTTTAATGTTTATTCAGTTGACTCTGTTAGTAGAATCGAATATGAAGTATTAAATGCTTCAGATGAAAGAAAAAACTTAGATGATTTTAATATCAATATTTATGATACTGAAGGTCTTGTTGGAAGTATTCCTTGTAAGGGAGAAGAATTAGCAGCTGGACAGTCAAAGCATTTAAGTGTAATTGTAGATGCTGACATCTCAAATTTATATAATTTAGATGTTAGTCAAGTATATTCTAATGGGTTATAGGAGAAGTGATTATGAATAAAAAGAAATTATGGATAATAATAGGTATTGTAGCAATTTTATTAGTTGTTGCAGTAGGTATTATACTACTAATTAATTTTTTGCCACAAGGAGAAGATGAATATAGTGATACGTATTTACCTGAAGAAAAATATTCTGTGAGCATAGAAGATTTTTTGTATGCATATACAGACGATCAAATGGCAGCCTATGATGAACAAGGCAATAAAATTAATTCAAGTGAAGAAGTACCATTTGAAAAATTGATTTTTGACAATAAAGTTGGAATGTATGGTTTTAATTTGATTTATGATATGGAAGATACAGTTATAACTTATACAATAAAAAATCATACAAAAGAAAATATTGAAGCTTTCAATTATAGATTACAACTTGTAAATTCAGTTGGACAAATACTTGGAAGTATTGATTTAGAAAGCAAGGAATTACCAGCATTATCAAAGTATGATGTTACATTAACTGTAGATGAGGATGTAACAGATATATATGATATTACTCCAGTTACAGATTTAAATGTATATGGAAAAGTAGGAGGTGGAAATAGTGAAATTAAATAAAATAATAGTTTTAGTTATAGTATTTTCTATGGTGCTTACAACTTTTTCACCTTTAGTAAATATCTCATTTGCAACCTCAAATGTGAGTACTGAAAAATATATAGATTTTTCAACTAAAGAAAAAACTCTAGCTATTGGAAAATCAACAAAGGTAACTCCTTCAAAAAAAGGTATTAGTTCAAATAGTGCTATTTCTTGGACAAGTAGTAATCCAAATGTTGCAATTGTTGATGAAAAGGGTAAGGTTACTAGTGTATCAAGAGGAACTACTGTTATAACAGCAAGTGCAGACGGAGTTTCAGCAAGCTATAATCTAACAGTAATACCTGGCAAAGCAGAAATATATTATGCAGACACTAATGCTAAAGTACAAGGAAGTGTTGTACTTTCTATATATGATGAGGAAAGTTTTGTATTTCAAGATGAACTTTTATCAATTGAAGAGTCTGAGGTGAGTTGGACAAGTAGTAAAGAAAGTATCTGTACAGTAGATCAAACAGGAACAGTAAGAGCAGTTGCAAACGGAAATGCAACAATAACTGCTACTTTAAAAAATGATGATAAAGTAAAAAAGACTATGCGTATAAATGTTGATACACCAGTATCAGATATTGATTTAGAAGAAAATCAAGTACTTACGTATGTCGGTGAAAAAGCACAAATTGAGTATAAAGTATTACCAGATGAAGCAGCTAATACAAGGATGAAATTTGAAGTTGATGATAAAGAAATATGTTCAGTAAATTCAAAAGGTGTTGTTACAGGTAAAGAAGATGGAACAACAACAGTTAAAATGACATCTATTTCAAATCCTGAAATATCTGAATTAATAACTGTTGAAGTTAGAGCTGAAAGAGAATATAAACCTGTATCAACATATGATATAGCACCTAAAAATATATATGCATTAAGTGATTCTTCAGAAAGAATTGATTTAAATGATATTGTTTCATTCATAAACGATTATGGAGATGATGCTGTTTTTATAAATAATACACCAGATATAATTGATTTAAAATATGATAAAAATCAATATACTGTTTCTGGTAAAAAAACAGGACAAGCTTCAATAACAGTAAATTATTCTGGAATGACAGATACAATTAATATTGTAGTTGGTAACTATATTGATAAACAAGTATTTACTAATGGAAAAGTCACTAGTGAATATAATAAAGTAACATCCATTGCTAAAATGAAAGCAATTCCAGACCCGGATGATGAAACAAAAACTATTGACTATGTTAAAGATTATCCTCTTGAAGTTGGAGCAAAAACATATTTTCAAATATTAGTTTCTCCAATAACTGCTTCAGTAGATGACCTTCAAATGGAGTTATCAAATACAGAAGATTTCGTATTAAATAATGATGGAAGTGTAACTGCTTTAGTACCTAACAAAACAACAAATTTAATAATTACTTCAAAAACAAATTTGGAGGTAGAACTTAAATTAAGATTAAAATCAAGTATTGGAAATGTTGTAGAAGTAAGATTTGCAAAAGATTATGTTGGAGAAAATAGTTTTGACATTAATAAATATAAAACATATACTTTTAATCCGATTTTTATAATGGAATCAGGTAAAGTTTATGATCCAGTTGCTGATGAAAAAATTATAGAGGATGAAGTATATAAAGCATTGAAAAAAAATGTAAAAATAACTTGTGAAGATGAAGATATTGTAAAAATTTCATCTGGAAATAGATTGCAACTTATTAAAGGTGTAAATGGAACAGGAATACTTAAAATAGAATACGATAAAACGAAAAATGCAAGAGGAACAGAAGATTCAGCGGATATAATTAATTATGCTAATTTTGAAGCTACAGGAAAAGTTATAGAAACTATAAAAAGTATAAAATTTGTAAAGACTAAATATGAAATGGCAACAGGTGAAGCAATAGCATTTAATCCAATATTTAAATTAAGCGAAGGAACAACTTTAGATCCTACAGAAGATGGTGTAATAGAGTCTGAAGACTATCAAAAATTTTTATCAGAAGTTGGACTTGTTGAAGTTGAAGAAAATGGAAATTATGTTCGAACTACTGGATTAGTAAATTTAAGATACAAAGATGATGGAACAACAAATAATATAATAGATACAGTTTATGAAGGAAAATGTAAAATAAAGATGATTGTAAATGCAAATCCAGACATAAAGGCAGAGACAACTCTTGAAATTAAGAGCCCGTATGTATTACAAAACCAAGAAGAAGGAGCAAAAGTATCAAAAACAATTAATGCTACAAGATATGTAAATGCCGATTCTCTTACAATAAATTCAAATGTTAATGGAGAAGGAGAGATTACTTCAATTTCAAGAAGTACACCAATATATACTTTTGAAAAATATACTAATGGATATTGTAGAGTAGCATATGAAGGAAATGAAAATTTATATGTTGAAGCAAAATATTTAGCTGAAAAGCAAGAAAATACAGTAAAAAAAGAAAAGAAAACAAGTTCTAGTTCAAGTAGCAGTTCTTCAAGTAGTAATCAATCTTCAGGAGGAAGTAGCTCTTCAAGTAGTAGTGGAAGTTCATCATCTAGTGGTGGCTCAAGTGGAACATCTGCTATAAAAATAGAAGATAATAGATATGTAGTTGCAGAGAGTGGTTTAAATGTTAGAAAGAAACCATCAACAAGTGCTGATGTACTTGGTACATTAAAATATGGAAGTCAAGTATACGTTGAAGAAAAGTATTCAGATGGTTGGGCAAAAGTACGACTATATGAAGATGCTATAGGATATGTTGTAAGTGAGCATGTAGGTGAAAAACCACCACCAAAGAAATCTACAAGTAATAATTCAAGTTCATCAAAAAGTAGCGGTGGTACACCACTGGGATTTGATAATAAAAGGTATGCAGTATGTAATACAGGTATATATTTAACGAAAGAGGCTTTAATGCCTATAACTTATGTTAAACGTGGACAAAAAATAACTGCTGTAACCAAATATGATGATGGTTGGAGTAAAGTTACAAGTCCTGCAAAAGGATATATGATATCATCAGATTTAGCCCCACAACCACCAGAATAATATAAAGAAAAATATAAAATAAAAATGTGAAACATTTATCTTGAAAAAGACAAATTTGTTTCACATTTTTTTATTAGACTTTTGAATCTTTATATGATATAATTTTCTTGTCTATAATTGTTTAGGAGTAGAAATGGTAAAATTATTAAATTCAAATATTCTTAAGGTAATAGCTATAATATGTATGATTATTGATCATATAGGTTACTTTTTTTTATTAGATATAAATTATGATTTATACATTATTTTTAGAGGTATTGGAAGAATTGCTATGCCTATTTTTGTGTTTTTGCTTGTAGAAGGATATATACATACAAAAAAGTTAGAAAACTATATAGCCAGAGTTGCTATTATTGCGATTTTAACACAGATAATAATAACTGTATTTGATATACAAATTTATGGATATGTTAGAGGTATTAATATATTAGTATCTTTTGTGCTAATTTTAGCATTATTAAGAATAATTGATGAAAAAAAGATATGTAATAATAAAAATATTGATTTGTTATTAAGAGTTATGTCTTTGTTTAGTATTGTAGTAATATATTTTGTAGTAGATATTGATTATTCGTATTTTGCACCAATACTTGCATTATTTTTCTATGTAACAAATAGAATAAAAAATAAAAAGAATATATTAATTATAGAGAGTTTATATTTTTTAATTATACCAATTATATCTATTTTTGCAATTAACAATATACTTGGAATTACTACAATAATATCAGCATTTTTAATAATGTTATATAACGGAAAACTTGGAAGAAAAAACAAAATTATACAGTATGCATATTATTTATTTTTCCCTGTACATTATTTAATTATTTATATGATTAAATTATTACTTATTATATAACAATAAAAATTGTTTACATAAACTATTTACAAAATAAAATAAATATGATATAATGAGTGCAACTTAGTAATTTTTTGCAAATATTGAACATAAGAATAGTAATATATAAGGTTCAAAGGAGGAAATATTTTTTATGGAGAACTATAATGATAACAATATAGTAGAACTTGGTGGTAAAGTTGTATCTGAAATGGAATTTAGCCATGAAATTTACGAGGAAAAATTTTATAGATTTTACGTAGAAACAAGAAGAATGAGTGATTATGTTGATGACTTGCCTATTATAATTTCGGAAAGATTAGTAGACATTGATAATATAAAGGTAGGAGATATAGTTCATATAACAGGGCAATTTAGATCATATAATCAACCTATAGATGGAAAAAGTAAATTAGTACTTTCTATATTTGCAAAGGAAATAGAAAAAAATGATAATGAAAGCATTTTAACGTTAAATGATGCAACATTTACAGGATATATTTGTAAAAAACCTATATATAGAAAAACACCTTTAGGTAGAGAGATAGCAGATGTACTTCTTGCGGTTAATAGAACTTATAAAAAATCAGACTATATACCTTGTATATTATGGGGGAGAAATGCAAAATTTTGCGAAAAAGTTGATATTGGAACAATGATTAGACTAAATGGTAGAATTCAATCAAGAAAATATGAAAAGAAACTAGAAGATGGCACTTTAATTTCAAAAGTAGCATATGAAGTATCAATTTCAAAACTTTCTGTTGTAAAAAAAGACGAACAAGAAAATAAAGAAGATACTGAAGAAAATAGTGAAATAGATTAATTAATTTGAAAGGTTAGATTTTAAATAATCTAGCTTTTTTTCTTTAAATTTAAACTTAAAGGATTAATTAACTTCCCTTTTTCGTTATATATTGTAAAATGTAGATGTGGTCCAGTGGTGTTACCATTAAGTACACCATTTGATAGATATTTTGGACCAACATTTGCAATCACGTCACCTTTTAAAACTTCTTTTCCAATATACACAAAAGATTTTACATTTTCATCTAAATGTGCATATAACGATATATAATTATTAGGATGTAATATAGTTATGCAAATTCCATAACCTTGAATAAATCCGCAACTTTTAACAGTACCATTTTCTGTAGCATAAACATTAGAACCTTGAGGTACTGGAAAATCTGTGCCAGTATGAAAATTACTTTTTCCATATAAAATTCTATAACCAAATTCTGATGATGTATATGTTATATCGCTTGGATAAATGAAATCATTAGAGAAAGTATTAGAATAAGTTGTTTTGCAAAGAGAAATTATAATTTGAATTAATAGAGTAAATATGAAAAAAAATATATAAAATTTTTTTATTATTTGAAATTTATTAAACATATATGAATTATACTACGCAAATTTATAAAAGTAAAGATAAAAATTTTATCAAAAAATGACAAATAGAATTTTTTAAAAATATTACAAAAATGTTACAAAAGTATGATTTTGCTAAAAATATCAAAAAAAGTATTGATTTATTTTTCATTATTGTTATAATTAAAAGTGTAATATACAAAAAATAAGGAGGAAAAATATGAAAAAGTCAAAGAAAATTATAATAAGACTAATACCAGTATTGTTACTAGTGGTTGTAGTATTAAATTCAAGTGTGTTTGGATTTGATAATTTCACACAAGAAGGTGTAAATAATATTGGTGAAGGCGGAGATGCTGGTGTCGTTGGTGAAGCTGCTAATAATGCTTGGGCCGCTGTAAGACTTATTCTTCAAATCTTAGCAGTTGCTGCTATTGTATTTGCAGGTGTAAGGTATATGTTTGCAAGTGCAGATCAAAAAGCTGATATAAAAAAGAGTATGATAATATTAGTTATTGGTGCAATATTTGTTTTTGGTGCTTCAATAATAGTAGACTTTATTGTTCAAGCTACTCAAAGTATTACTGGCATAAGCTAAAGCCATTAATATGATAATATATTTTGAAAGGAATATTATATAATGAAAATAAGTAAAAAGGTATATAAAATAATTCCTTTTGTATTGCTATTACTTGTAATACTAAATACTTATAATGTTTTTGCAGCAGATCCTAGTACGATTTTTGATCCAAATAGTATGCCAGATCCTAATGGGAACAATATTGGTAGAGTAAATTCATCTGTTAGTAGAATATGGGGATCAGTTACATTAATATTACAAATTGCCTCAGTAGCTGCCGTTATATTTGCAGGTGTAAGATATATGTTTGCAAGTGCAGATCAAAAGGCTGATATAAAAAAGAGTATGATATTTTTAGTTGTAGGGGCAATAATTGTATTTGGCTCATCAACAGTTATTAAATTTGTTGTTGATGCGTTTAAAGATATTACAAAAGTATAATAAAAGGATTTTTAGATATGAAGAAAAAGAAATTAATTATTTTATTTTTTAATTTATTAATTATATGTAATGTATTTTTTAATGTAGTTTTAGCAGATGATCCATATAATGGCCTTGGAGATGGATTTAATTATGAAAATGTACCTTCTACTAACCAAGAAGAAATATTGGGAAATCCTATTAGAAGGATTAGCGGAACAGTTACATATATTTTGCAAGTATTGTCTGTAATAGCAGTAATCTATACGGGAGTAAGATATATGTTTGCAGGTGCGGATAAAAAAGCTGATATGAAAAAAAGTACTATATATATAATATTTGGTTTAATACTTGTATTTGCATTTACAACATTTATTAATTTCGTTATAGATATTCAACAACAAGTTACAGCACCTTAAAATACTAAATTAATACTGAATATTACTTTAATATTACAAGAATGTTACGAAACGATAAAAAAATATTTAGTCTATGTTTTTTTTCTAAAAAACATAGACTTTTTTTTTCGTTCTTGATATAATCAAAAAAGATATTTATATAAATAGAGATATATAAAATTAATTAGTAAGAGGTGTCCTTATATGAAGAAAATATCTTTGGTTATTTTAACTTTTGCAGTGATTTTTAGCATGTTTTCGTTTATAGGAAAAGTTTATGCTAGCGATTTTTGGTCTCAAGCAAATGACTGGTATAATAGTGCAAATGATATATATAATCAAAATAATCACGGTAAAGTTGGAGAACTTGCTGAAAATAATAATGTTGTTCAAAATATATTAAAAGAGCTTTCAAAAATGGTAAATATTGTTGGTACAACAGTTATAGTATGTGTAACTACTTTCTTAGGAATAAAATATATATTTGGATCAGTTGATTCAAAATCAGAGGTTAAAGAAAGCTTGCTAACTTTAGTTGTAGCATGTGTATTCTTTTTTGGGTGGAGCTCTATTTGGGGATTAATATTTGATTCAAATACAGGCGGCTTAGTATTTAATCAAGGTGGTTATGAAAATGTTGTAGGAGTTGTATTTAAAACATTATCTTTAATTGCAAATGTTTTAGCTATTCTTGGTGTAATTTATGTTGGAATAAGATATATATTTGCAGGTGCCGAAGGAAAAGCAGAATTAAAAGGAAAATCTATACACTTTTTTATAGGAATTATATTAGCTTTTTGTTCTGTTGGAATTTTAAATTATATTTCCGCAGTGGTTAATGAGTTATTTGCTAGTTAAAACTAGTATCTATATATTATTTAAGGAGAGGTTGTTTGTATGGGAAAAACATATTATGTTCCACGTAGTGTAAAAGGTGAATCAAGGCTTTTGTATATTTTTACAATGAAATCATTTGTAACTACAGTTGCTTTTGGATTGATTGGTGCTCTAATATGGGTTATTGGTTCAAATTTTGGAATTGGACTTATACCAGGTATTATCATAACCGCTATTTTTGCTGCTCTTGGCTTCGCATTTGGTGCACTGAAAATTCCTGATGTACCAATGATGGGAAAATTTAGAAAAGCTGGTGGTGAAAATTTAACAGATATTGCTTTTAGATTTTTAACTTTCAGACGTAAGAAAAAAATATATATATATAATTTAAACAGAGGAGGAAAATAAAATGGATATGAGTACTTTAGCTTTACCAGCGATTTTATTAGGAGTATTATTAATTTTTGGTGTTGTGTTTATGGTTGTGAGTAAAAGACAACACGCAAAGGCAAGTGTTAATACTGATAACAAGAAAAAAAATGGTTCAAGTAAACAATCACAATCTAAAGAGGCAAATGTACAAAAAGAAGATGTATTTAAATTTCTTGAATTTGATAAGATATTAGATAATATGATAGTTCAAAATGACGGTACAAAGTTTACTATGGCAATAAAATGTAAAGGAATAAACTACGACTTGATGTCAGATATGGAACAAATTGCGGTAGAAGAAGGATTTATTACTTTCTTAAATACTTTAAGACATCCAATACAACTTTATGTACAAGCACAAAATATAGATTTAAAGGCTGCTATAAATACATATAAACAAAATGCAAAAGGTCTTGAAGAAGAATATGATGCAATTAATAAAAAGTATACAGATATTTTAGATCAATTTGATGCAAAAGAAAGTGATATTGCTAGAATTGAAGAAGAAAGAGCAAAGGTACAAAATGTATATGAATATGCATCTGATATTATTAATTATGTAGAAAGATTAAGTTTAAATAAAAGCTTATTACAAAGAAACTTTTATGTATTAGTCTCATATTATTCTTCTGAAATTACATCAGCTTCAAACTTCACAAAAGAGGAATTAATTAATATATGTTATAACGAACTTTTAACAAGGGCACAAACTATTATAAGTGGTCTTATGACTTGCTCTGTTACAGGAGTTATACTTAATTCTAATGAATTAGCTGATTTGTTATATAATGCATATAATAGAGATGATAAAGGATTACTAAGTGTTAAAGAAGCTATACAATCAGGATTCTATAGACTATATTCTACTTCAGAGGATGTATTCTATAAAAAACAAGAAAAAATGCTAGAACAAATTAATGAAGAAGCTGAACTTAGAGCTTTAGAATCTGTAAAGAAAGCTATAGAAGAGGGTACTTATGTTTCACAAGCTGCTGAAAAATTAAATGTAGTAGATCAAATAAGTAAAACTGCTGCAGAAATTGTGAAAAAAGAAGATTTACCTCAAGATGTTAAAGATCGTGCAAAAGAAATACTTGTAGAAGAATACGTAGAAGATAAAAACCGAATTCTTAAGGAAGCTAGTGAGCAAAGACAAGAAATAATTGGAGAAACAAAAAATAATAAAAAACAACAAGAAAAAAATGTTTCTGAAAATGTAGAATTAAAAGAAGATAGTATTGAAAATACTCAAGTGTCAAAACCAGAAACACCAATAGATGATGGTCTTCAATTAGATGATAGAATGGGATTTGGTGAGTTAGATACTAATGAAGGTAGTGAAAATAATAAACAAGATTCATCTAGTAATAGTGGTAATGATGAAGATGATTTGATTATATAATATAATTTTGAGAGGAAATGATATATATGGGAAAAAAGAAAAAAAAGAATGTGGAAACTGTTCCAGCTGAGGAAATAATAAGTTCAGATAGTATTTTGGAAAGTTCTTTAGAAGTAAATAAATCTACTTTAAAAGATTTGCTTGCTCCTTCTGGTATTGATGCAACACACTATGACTACTTAGAAATTTTTTCTAAGGTATCAAGATTTGCTAGAACTTTTTATCTTACAACAATACCAAGACAAGCTACATTTCCATACTTCTTGTCAGGTATATATGAGTTTGGAGATGTTAATACATCAGTATTTATTACTCCAATATCTGAAACAAAATCACAAAATGAATTAAATAAACAAATTGTTGAATTACAATCAGAAAGATATGTTGCACATGATAGAGGTGATATAAACAGAGAGTCTGTACTTACTACTAAACAGGCTGAAGCAGAAAGCCTAAGAGACCAAATCGCAGCAGGATATAACAAACTATTTGATGCAACAATAATATGTACATTATTTGCATATACAAAGGATGAGCTTGATAAATATTCTGAGTTACTTGCTATGGAAGCTTCTAAAAACTTATTAGGACTTAAAACTGCTTGGGCATTACAAGAAGAAGGCTTTAAATCAAATCTTCCACTTAATACAAATAAAATAACTAGAAAACATACTTTCGATAGAGGCTCAATGGCAACAGTATTTCCATTTGTTAATGCTGATGCAGGACACGATACAGGTGTACCAATTGGTGTAAATAAACAAACAGGTCTTCCAGTAATTTTTGATAACTTTAGTTCATCACTTTCAAATTACAATATGATTATATTTGGTAAATCTGGTGCCGGAAAATCTGTTACTATAAAGACAATAATGGCAAGATCTGCTATCCTTATGGGAGTAGAAAATCTTGTTCTTGATGCTGAAGGTGAATATGTTGTTGTTGCTGAAGCCTTAAGAGGAATAAATGTAAATATAAGCCCAAATAGTAATACAATTATTAATATATTTGATATAGAAACAGAAATAGAAAAAGATGAAATAACAGGAAGAGATAGATACGTGCTTAATGTTGAAAATAAAGTTGAAGACGTTACGCAATCTCTTTTAACAATGGCAAGAGGTGCTACAAAATCTGAAGAAGTAAATGAGCTTACAAAACAAATTATTGCAGAAATTGCAGCAGAAGAATATGCAGACAAAGGAATTACAAATGACCCTAATTCATTGTATGAGGATAGCTTTGGAGACTTAGAGTCAGGTAGTGGCGATTTTAATGTTACTAAAAAGAAAAAACTAATGCCAACAGTTGGCTCTTGGTATGATAGACTTGAAAAGAAAGCAAAAGAAAATACAAATGAGACATATAAATTCCATTATGATTATTTACTTAAAGTTATGAGACAATATGTTAGAAAATTTGAAGGACAAATGGCTTACTTTGACGGACAATCAACATTTGAACTTCAAGATGGTTCTTTATTTATAAATATTAATATATCACAGCTAGAAGAAAGATTTGCAAGACCACTTGCACAACAAATTCTTCTATCTTGGATATGGGAAAAATATGTTAAAAAGAATAGTGAGGATAAATCTAAAGCAAGAAGTAAAAGAGTGCTTGTTGATGAAGCTTGGATGATGCTTGCATATCCTGAAGCTGTTGATTTCTTAAATACAATGGCAAGACGTGCTAGAAAAAGAAATGTTTCTTTAACAGTTGTTTCACAGAAATTCCAAGATTTCTATGAAAATAAAACAGTACAAGCAGTACTTACATCTGCAGAAACAAAATTATTCTTAGCACAAGATAAATCAGAAATAGAATATTTACAAGAAGTATTTAAACTAAGTGAAGGTGAGTCAAATTTCCTTATCACTTGTTCAAGAGGAGAAGGCCTTATAAAAATAGGTTATTCTTCCGCAGTTATAGCAATTAGACCTACTCAAAGAGAATTTGAATTCGTTGAGACAAACTTATCTAAGATGGTTGAAATGAGAAAAAGAAAAGGCTAAATAATATTAAGAAGGTGAATAGAATGAAAAATAAAGCATTAAAAATATGCTTTGTATGTGTATTTATTGTATTAACATTATTTTCAATATCAGGAAGTTCGATAAATACGATATTTGCAGCAACAAATAGTTCATATGGAACGTCGAGTTCTTCGTCAAATGATGTTAATTTGGATAAAAAAGTAAATGATAACCCTGTTACAGGTGCACTAGCTTCATTTGTATATTCAATTGCATCAATTGTTGAAAATATGGTAGGTAGTATGTTTTCAGCTTTATCAGGTGACGGTGAATTTCCTTGGGCAGATAGAATAATTTTTAATTCTGTACCACTTCTTGATATTAATTTCTTTAATCCTTCAGAAGGTTCTTTCTTTAATGATAAAGATGGTAATCAAACACCGATATCAAAAATGGTAAAAAATACATATTTTACAGTACTTGCAATTACAATTGCGTTTTTAACAATAGTAGTAGCAATCGCTGCAATAAGAATGGCACTTTCAACACTTGCAACTGAAAAAGCAAAATATAAAGAGGCAATAACTAAGTGGATGTTTTCAATAACATTGATTTTCCTTATGCATAATTTAATGTCGTTTATATTTTTCTTAAATGAAGGACTAGTAGAAGTAGCAAGTGGAATTTTAAGTGATAGATTTAATGATCCAGAATATGATATGGAAAAAATAAGAAAAAACTTAAGAGGAGAACTAAGTGATGAAGATAGAGTAAAGAATTTTACTGAAATGAATGATTTTGAAATGTTTGGAGATGAAAAAGAACAAGCAAAGCAATATCTTCTAGATCCTGACAATGTTGAAATGGCATCACGATTATTACAAAATCAGACTTTTAAAGAAGTAGCTTTAAAGTATGCGACTGAAGGAGGAGGATTCAAAGATTCAGCCTTCGCAAAAGCTTTTACTTATCATCTTAAAAATAATACAATGCTTATGACTATGGGTGGAAGAAATTTTTTACCTGAAGAAATAAGGGATGCTCTTCCAGTTTGTCAATATACTATAGAATTAGCAAAAGATGAAGCTGCGTTTAATTCGTTTAAACAAGATGTAGAGCGGATATAAAGGATTATCTAATGAAGATAAAAGATTAAAATTTGAGTCAGATACTAATATGTCTACACTAGATCAGTGGCTTACAACTGAAGCACAAATTGTTGATATAGTTGACGTTCATTTAGCTATATTAGATGGAGCAGAAGATATAAGAGCAAATTTCCATGAAGTTGATGTTGGTGGATCAAAAAAATGGGTAAAAAATTCAACTTTAGAGGATAAAAAAGATATAATAAAAGTTATGGCACAAGTATTTAAGGAAGCAGCATATACATATCCAACAGATGATATGGGAACTATTACAGGTTGGTCACCATCAAAAATCTCAGTTACAGGTGCATTACTTTATACTATATTTGTATTCCAATCAATATTATATCTATTCTCATATTTAAAAAGATTTTTCTATATAGTAATACTTGCAATATTTGCTCCTATAATAGTATTATTTGATTTCTTAGGAAAAGCGTTAACATAGAATAAGAAGGTGAATAAATGAAAAAAGATGTTTTTGCAGATTGGCTAAAAGAACTATGTATGCTCGTTTTTATACAGACAATACAAGCCTTTATATTTGCTATAGTAATGTCACTTATACTATCACTACTTTCAAAAGATTATGGAGAAAGTGATAATATTTCTGGTGCGGTTGGAATAATTGCAGTAATGTTACTTGCTGCTGTTTCAAAAGTAGAGGAATTGGTAAAGAAAATATTTGGTATAAAATCAAATGTTCATGATACAGGTATGCGTGGTGGTATGAAATCTCTTGCAACTACAATGCTTGCTGCAAATCTTGCAAAGGGTGTTCTAGATAATGGAAGAAAAGCTATAGGTGGAATAGGTGGTGCAGTAGCAGCACCAATCAAAGCTCAAAAAGAAATGAATATGGCTAGAGCTAGAATGGCAAGAGATTTAAATACTGCAAATAAAGCACCACAAATAGGAGCAGGTGGTGGTGCTGGTGCTGGTGCTGGTGCTGGTGGCGGTGGTGGCACACCTCAAACTGCAAATGATTATTATAATAGAGCAATAGAAGCAAAGAAAAAGGGAGATATGAATGGTTACCGTTATAATATGGGCATTGCTGCAGGTATGAATAAAGCAGCCAATGCTGCTCCAGCAGCACAAGCATCTAATCCACAGCAAAATCTTCAAGAAAAAATTGATGCGTATAATGATAGGATTAGTGAAATTAAGGCTAATAGGAATAAAGCGGTGAGATCTTCTCTTATAAAAGCTGCTTCAGGAATTACTGAAACTGCAGGAGCAATTGGATTTGGTGCTGTTGGTATGGCTGCAGGAGCGGCTCTTGGTGAAGGCAAGGAAATTATACAAGGTGGACTTGCTGGTGCAGGTTTAGGAGATAAGGCAGGTTCTATTGCTATGAAACCAGTAAGTGCGGCAAATGATATTTCACAAATGATTAGTGAAAATAGAAAAGTAAATGATGAATTAATGAAACAGACTGATGTTATTAATGAACAAGGCTCAAGAGTTAGAAAAGTTAGAGAAGCTAAGAAGAAATTAAATGAACAATTAAGTAACTTTGATGTTGGAGATTTATAGAAAAAGAGGCTGATATATGAAAAATAAAATTATTGATATAAAAAATATAACATCTCAAGAAAAGCTGATTTTAGCAGTAACTTTTTTAGCTTTGATTATTATGGCTACAACGATTTTAAACTTGGTTTTAAATTATGGCAAAAATATAGATTATAGGAACCAAACAGTGGAAGAACTATATGAAGAAGCAACCCTTGTTAATGACAGAGAAATATATTGGCCATTAAATAATATTATATCTGCATTTATTAATTCATACCAAGCAGAATTGACTAATACAGCTAATTCTCAAAATGGCTATAGTAGAGAAGATTTTTATAGTGTACTTGCAGATAGTTATAAAAAAAATTTAAGTAAGAAAAAATACATGGAAAAATCTAAAGAGATGTGCGATAAATTTGTTATAAATAATATGGTAGTTAAGCAGGACGATTATATAAAAGAAATAAGAAAATTAGATTTTGAAAAATATTCTTCAAATATGTATGTAGTAAGCTTAAAAACTGTTTTGCAGGATAGTAGTTCATATATAGGCATAAGGCTTATGCCAAATACGAAGAGTTATTGTATATTTTATTTAGAATAGGTGAGATATAATATGGATAAGAAAAAAAATAATAAAATAGTGATAATAGGTATTATAGCTATAATATTTATCTCACTTGTTATTACTATAATTTATATATGGAAAGATAATACAACAAGAGCAACAAGTGAAGTTTCTCAAGGAGAGAGTCAAATAATAAATCAAAAAATAAGTTCTAAGGATATATCAAAATACACTAAAGAATCTAGTGAAATAATTGAAACAGAAGCGGTAAATAAATATATTGAAGAAATAATAGATTTATTTAGCAATAAAAAATATGAAGAAATATTCTTAAAATTAGATGATAAATTTGTCTCAGAAAATAATTTATCTGAAAAGAATATTCAAAATTTCTTAAATAATAATGGATATATATCAGATTATGTGTCCGCAAACTATAAAGAAATTACTTTTTATAGTGAAAGAAATGATACTTATGTATATAGAGTTAAGTTTTATTTTGGACGTTATACAAGATATGTAAATATTATTGAAAAATCACCATATAATTATACAATAAATTTAGAACAAGAAACAGTACCTCAAGTAGTTGAAAATAGCTATGAAGTTAAAGTAGACGATATAAAATTTGAAATTGAAGAAATTGAAAAAAGAGATGACTGTTTAAGATATAAAATAAAAGTAACAAATGTTTCTGATAAGAAAGTTAAGTTTGACTTTACAAGTATAAACAATGTTGTTTTAGTAATGAAAGACGGAGGTACTATAAAACAACCTTCATCAATTCTTGAAGCTGGAACAGATTATTCTATAAATAAAGATTCTTACTTTACAAAAGTATTCTATTTTCCAATAAACATGCAATATCATAAAGATGTAGTTGGATTTAACTTCTATAATGTTAAAGAAGGAAACGTTTTGAAAAATATTTTAATAAGGTTTTAATTTTGTAATTATATAATTTTAAAAGAGGAGGAAAGGTAATGAGTGAACCAAATGAAGTAGGCTCTCAAGAAGGACAAGAGGAGCAACCACAAGAACAAGAAGCACCTAGAAAACCAAGTAGGCCATCTCTTAAAGGAATTGGTAATACTGCTATAAAAACAACTGCAAATTTTACTAGAAAGCTTATTCATACATTTGCTATGCTTCCTCTTCCAGTTAAAATAGGCTTAATACTTTTAATTTTCTTTGTACTTGTTGTTGTCGTAGTTTTAGAAGCAGAAGCTGCTGAATCTACATCTGCATTTACAGAAAGTGTTAATGAAATTTTAAGTGAAGAAGAAAACTTATCAGATGAAGCTAAAAAAGCTTTTGAAGAAAGTGGTAGTTTAATAAAACTTCCTATTGCTACTTTGCTCAAGATGTATGATCATTTTTCTACTGAAGGTGATTTTGCAGGAGAAGAAATAAGAGATAATTATAATTATGTACTAGGAACAAATGAAGTTACAATGCAGAGTGGGACAAGTTCTAGTGGTGACTCACTTGCAGTTGTAGATTATGATACAACTTTAAGTAAAACTCAGCGGTGGTAAAGATCCAAAAAGAATTGAAATAATAACAGGTAGTACAGAAAATTTGAGTAAATATAAAGTAAATGGTTCATATACTTGGGTTGATGGTAAAATAGGTGGTTGTCCTGTTGAAAAGACAAGTATTGATATAAAAGTATGGTCTTCTTCTTCAACAGATACAACAATGAAACTTGAGGTTAATAGTAAAATCGCAGGAGTAGTTAAAAAGATGTTTGAGGATATATATAATGATCCAAGTCATCCTGTTATTGAATCCATAGGTTGTTTTAGAGATAGTGACGGGTATCCAGGACATCCATTTGGTGTAGCTATAGATATTAACCCAGATCATAATCCTGATACAAGAGATTATGCTGCTCCATATAATCCAGCTTCAGACCCATTGTCAATGAATGAAAGTCATCCTATAGTTAAGATAATAAGAGATAAATATGGATGGGACTGGGGAGGAGACTGGAACTCCAAAAAAGATTATATGCACTTTAGCTTTTGGGGAGGATAATGTTATATGTTTAACTATTTTAAACAATTAGATAAAAATACACAGTTAAATATAAAAAAAATAATAACTATTTGTGTATGTGTGTTATTTATAATAATAATATCTTTAGCTATATATTATGTTATAAATGGAACAAGCAAGAAAACTACTGGTAAAATTACATCACTTGAAAGTTTTTCTAGTGTAAAAGAAGTCGTAGAGTATATGGGATGTGAATATTACGGAACATCAAAAAACTTAGCTGATTCTCTTAGCAGTAATATATATTTAAAGTTTAAAGTAAAACCAATAGATAATAAAATAAGTTATGAAAATTATTATAATAATTTAATAAGGGCTATTGCAAATGTATTAAATTATAATAATTTTGTTTTAAATGATGAAGAAAATTCTATTGTAGTTAATGTTACTTGTGATACAGAAAACAAGAGAATAAAAGAGATAAAAGTAAATGATGAAAAAAACTATTTTGAAAATGAAACATCAAAGTTAAATTTAGAAAACTTTACATCAATTAATAATATTAATGTAAATGTTCAATCAGGAATTTTGACTAGTTTAATTAATAATAATTTTAAATATGATACTAATTTATTTGGTACTAAAGAAAGTACACTTGATAACTACGATATATATTTTGATGAAGGAATAAAAGTTAGAAATGTAGATAACAAAGTATTCAATATTGTATTTACAAATAAATACACAAGTAGTGTTATAAACAATATTACTGTTGGTAAAAGTTTTGAGGATATCAAAAAAATTTTAGGAAATCCAACATTTACAGATAATTTCTTTATTGGGTATAAAACAGATAAATTTTATATTTTCTTTTTAGAAAATCAAATTTCAGTATATAGAAATGATAGCTATGATACAACAAAATTTGCAGAGGCAGTATCAAACTTTTTAGTTGAGAAAAATTCTCAATCATTATTAAGTTCTTTGATAAAAATTTGGCCTGATTTTGATAAAATACAGACAGAAGGAAAAGTAATAAATATAAACTATACTTTAAAAGGAGTAAATGTTCAGTTTAATTATAACTTAAGACCTGGAGTTCACATTTATAGCAATTTTAAAGGGAAAATAACTGATAATATAAGTATAGATAGTTTAATACAAAATCCACAAAATTTACCAGAAAATATCTATATTGAATCTGAAGATTTAGTATATAAAAATGAATATAATCGAGCTTATAGTGTTCATAATATAAGTTATTTCTATCCACAATTTAAAATTCTTGCTGAAGAAACTGAGATGATAAAGAAAAATGGTGGAAATATTGATAGTGAAATAGCTTTAAGTGATGATAGTGGAAAATTTGTATATTATGAAAATGTACTTATGGATAATGATGAACCATATATATATATAATTTCAAATGATGATAATAATCCTTCATCTCAGATTTCAGTTAATTGTAATTCACATATATGGGTATCTGAAAATATCCTTGCTTACGGGGTAAGTAATGATGGCATTTATTTGTATAATGCAAAAGATTTTACAACAAAAGAATTAGTAAAAGGAAATCAAAGTTATAATATAAAAAGTTATGAAAATGGTGTTCTAAAATATGATAATACACAAATCAATATTAATATATAGAAAAGAAGGGGGAAAAATTAATTGAAAAAAATACTGAAAATTGCGATAATGTCATTTTTAATTTTTGGTTTTGTTTATGTTATTTTACCCTCTTCTGTTAGTGCTATGTCTAAAGAAGAGGCAGGTATGTATGTGGCACAATTTGCTTTAAATTTTGCTGAAAAATATGGACAAGATACATATTATACAACTGCTAACTATACTGATAATGTAAACAGTCCAAGAGCATATGCATATAGAGGGCAAAAGTATAATATGTCAAGTAGTAAAGGTTCTGGTGAACATTACTGGCTTGATTGTGTTGGTTGGGTTAGTATGGCAATACACCAATCATTAGGAATAGGGTCTCCTGATACATTTACAATTTGGGCTGTTCCAACTCAGTATGCAAATATTAATCAAAGTGGTTTTGAATTAGATAGTTTTTCAGAGGAATCTTTAAAACCTGGAGATATACTTAGTAATTATCATCACGTTATGATATATTGTGGTGATGGAAAAATTGTTCACTGTGATGGTGGCGGTCCAAATGGTACAGGTGTACATGCACAAGACTTACATGATTACTATGATTTTGGTGGAATAACTAAGGTAGTTAGAATAACTGACGAAATTGCAAGTGGAATAGATCCAAGTAATTGTACGGTATTGTTTGGAGAAAAAGCACCACTTGATAGTTCATGGGTTGACGGTGTTGGAAGTGGTGGCTCAGATGCACAAGGGTGGATTGTTGATCCAAATGACAAATTAGAGTTATTTAAGCATATTTTATTTACTGAAAAGTATAATTTTAATTATATAAAATGGGAATGGTATGGCCATAGTGATGCTTCACTCGGTGCGTCATCATCATCTACAAGTAGTGGAAATTTAACAGGTGGTGGTTCTTCATCTGGTAGTGGAGATAACACTGATGCACCTATAAATCAAGACGAAGGATATCGAGGTACGGCTACAGATGCTAAAGGTAGAGTATATAAAGAATATAAGCAAGGATATAATCCTTGGAGAGATGTACGGATATTGGGGTGGCACTATATGGGGAAAAGGTTGTGGCCCTACTACACTTGGAATAATTGCATCAGGATATGGAATAGATGCAAATCCTAAAACAATAGCAGAATATATGGGTGGAAATACAGGATCAGGAACTTTAAGTAATGCATTAACTAATTATTTACATTTAGATAATACAGTTTATACTAGTGATATAAAAAATAAATTAAGAGATAACCTAAGAGCTGGAAGACCTGTAGTAGTAAGTACTTCAAATAAATTATTTACAAATGGTTCTCACATTATTGGAGCAATAACAATAAATGATAATGATGAAGTTTGGATATCAAATCCAAATAGTGGTACTAAAAATGGTTTTGTGCCAATAGATGACGTTGTAAAAGGTTGTAATTATATTATTACTATAGACCAAGATTCAAAATAATGAAAGGAGAAGATAACAGTTTATGAAGAAAGGAAGAATTTCTACAATAACGATTTTAATTATTGTTTTTATAGTACTTTTATTAATTGTTATATTTATACCTAAGCAAAGAAATGCATCAAGTAATAAAAAAATAAATGAAATATCTTCTCCGGAAGACTTTAAAAATGAAAAACAAGCAATAGAATTTGCTGGTTCTAAATATATAGGACAAAAAAATAATAGAATATATTTAAGTTTTAAATACCCTTTATATAGTAATGATAAAAGTAATCAAAAATATTATATGCAACTTTTAAATTATGTGGCAACTGTAAAAGATTACAGTAATTTTATTCTAATAGATGAAGAAAAAAATATAGATATAGAAGTAAGATGTGACAGTAAAAAGCAAATAATTGAGGATTACAAAATATGTGGCCTTAATAACTATTTTGGAATGGCTGATAGTAATATCGCAATAAAGAATTATAAAAAAATAGATAATACAGAACTAAACATTCAATCTCCTGTTATAACTAATATAATGAATAATAATTGGCAATTTAATGGATTAAATATTGGGACTGAAGAGAGTTCAATTGATGGATATAGAATATTTTTTGATGAAGGATATGATGTTAAAGTTATAGAAACAGATAATATGCAGCCTAAAGTATTTAATATAGTTTTTAATACAAGATATACTTCAAATGTAGTAAATGGTTTGAATACAAAAAGCACAATTGAAGACGTAAGAAGTAAACTTGGAAAACCTACTTTTGATAAGGAAGAAGCAGGTGTTATTGGATATAAATCGAATAAAATATATGCATTTTTTGCAAAAACACAAAATGGATTAGAAATATCAATATATAATGTGGAAAATGTTGATACATCTAAATTTTCTGAAGCAGTATCTGAATTTTTGACTGAAAAAAAATATAATTTATTTATTGACAATGTACTTAATATTTGGGAAGATGCAGATGTATACGAAATGCAAGATGATTATGTACTTTTGCAATATTCAACTAAAGGAATAAAAATTGAATTTAACACAAGTAATCCTAGCGGAATTACAATTTGCTCTAATTTTAAAGGAAATATAACAAAAGACATAAAAATAGATGATGTTTTAAGTTTAACTAAAGAGTTACCTGACAATATATATTTTAGTGATAAAGATTTAGTTTTAGAAACAGAACTTTTAAGAATTAGTAATCATATTATTGATGAAAATTTAAATTACGGAAATAAAATATTTTACGTTATTCCAATTAATTATGGAATAGAGGATGGCAATAAATCATTAAACTTTTATTCAATAGATGAAAAATATCCTGATTTTCAAATATACGAATATATTAATGACTATTTATGGACAGATGATACACATTTTATTTATAGTGTAAAACAAAAAGGAATATATGTGGTTAATGTTGTAACAAGGAAAGTAGATAATATTGTTTTGGGGTCAGGAACATATGACTTAAAAGAATTTAAAAATGGTGTGTTATCATATGATGATACAAGTATAAAGGTAAATTTTTAATAGGAGGCACTAATTAGATGAAGAAAAAAATCAAGTATATATTAGTATCGTTTATATTTATAGTATCTACATATGTTGCATTTTCATTTGATGGTGTACAAGCAGTTTCACAAGAAGAAGCAGGAAAATATATAGCTGAATTTGCAATAAACTTTTTTGATGCACACGGATCTGAGACTACGTATAATAGGGATGGTGGAAGAAATACTACATATACAGGTAGTAAATATGGAGGAAAATATGCATTTGACTGTGTAGGATGGGTTTCTTTTGCTATTCACCAAGCTACAGGTTTTGGAAATGATGCATTTACAGAATTTGCTATACCATCTCCTAATAATGCTCCTGGATATTTTAACGGATTTCAAGAGGTTTATGGAAAAGTTGGCTCTAGGAATGTTATTCCTATAGAAGAATTAAAACAACAATTAAAACCTGGTGATGCAGTATTAAAAAATGCACAACATGTTTTATTGTATGTTGGTGATGGAACTTTAATACATTGTACTGGGCATGGACCAGGTCCAGAGTATGGAGGCTCAAAAGGTTATGGACTTATAAAAGAAACTATAGAGCACTTTTATGCATCAGGATATGGAATAGAATCAATTGGAAGAGTAACAGAAGAAGCTGCCGCTACTATAAATGATTCTGAGTGTACAACAGTTTTCGGAGAGACAGGAAAAGGTTTAACTGGTATATGGGAAAAAGCATCTCAAGGTGGTAGTGGAAATCCTGGAAGTGGTTGGGATAATGGCACTTCTTCTGGTGGAACACAATCTGGAGGAGCTAATACAAAAGTTATAGAAAAAGGATTTCAAGCTGATTACGAACTAGGATTAGTATATCCAAAGGATAATAAAAATACACCTTTAAATAATTTTATTGATTTTACACTTCCTTTTTTGCAAACGTGGATGATACCACTTGCAATGAATTCTGGTGCAATAGATTCCTCGTATCAAGAAAATAAAGGAAATAATGCAAAATTCACATATTTAACAATTAAAGAGGCTATGTCGGATATAATTGTAGATAGATACGACATAACAAAATGTACATTAAAAACTAAGTATAAAGTTTATGATACAATAACTTATCAAGTTTCTCATGATAGTGATGGAAATAAATCGACTACAGAAATTGGAAGAGTTTCTACAGATGAGAGTAGTAATGGACCAAAAGCAGAGCAGTTTGTAAGTAAAAATTTTGATGTAAATACAAAGTATTGTATAAAAAAAGCTCATACTTTTGATGTAAAAATAGATAATGAATATAAATATGATAAATATAGCGATTCGGATGTTGAAGAAAGAATAAATCCTGACCAAGAAAATAAAGAAAATGGCGATTCATTTAGTGAAGGTGGAGATCCAGGAGGAGATGGATCATACACATATACAGTTAAGGAAGGCCATTATGTAAATGTAACTAGAATTTGGGAAGATAAATTTGAAATTGGTGATTCTCATGTTGAGGATTATACTGTAGATGATGTAAAAACTTTTATAGAAAGTCCGCCTCTTGTAGCTAATAAAGTGACATCTTCACAATCAAATAGTTCTGATGGTGAAATATTTAATGGTACTAAATATGAAGTAACAGAAGATGAAAAGATTAGGTTAGCTAAATTTGTATATCAAGAGTATAACGGAGATACTGAGGGCATGAAAGCAGTTGCATCTCATATGTGCAATTTGTATGAATACTATAAGTGGACAGGAGCTATTTCACAAAATAAATCCTTTACAGACTATATTCTTTCAGGAAGTTGGTATGGTCAAGCTACAAGAAATAATCAAAATTATAATGATGAGGCTATAGCTGCAGTTGAACAATGTATAATAAATGGTCAACGTACACTTCCATTATATGTAAATGAATTTGATATGTATCCAGCTGAAATAAAAAATGCTAAAGGAAAAGATGAATATGTACAACATGAAACTGAAGTAAAAGGTGCATATGGTGGAGAAGGTTTATTTTATAAAATATTCTCTCATGGTAGTGATGCTAATTTATTTTATTATGATAAAAGATATAAAGAGTATATAGAAAGTGGCGAGGGAACTGAAGGGGTTCAGACTAATACTTCAAGTTCAGAAATAGCTAATAAGAATAATGGTAATCCTGAGGTTGATACAAGGGGACTTGGCGAGTTTGATGGCTCAGATAAAAAGTATTATAAATTAGTTAAATTATCAGATAAGATAAATAGAGTAGATATGGTTAATGCGAAACCAGAAAATTATTTACAATACTTAAGAAAGGGTTCTCAATATTCAAATCATGTTGGTTATAGTAGAGGTTTCTTAGTATTTGGATATGATGAATTAAGAAAATTATTTAAGGAGCAATTTAAAAATAAAGCAACATTACCATTTGTATATGGCTCTTCACTTGGATATAATACATATGATGCAGAGTATGTTATGGACGCAGGAACATTTGATGCAAGTAGTGGTGGTGTAAGTGGAAATGTTACACAAACTGTTCCAGGTGCAGTACAAGTTCCAGATGGCCTTGGTAAGCTTCATACTTGGACAATATGGAATCATGTAAATGAACAATATAATCCAAGATCAACATGGCCTAAAGATTCAGCACAAGGAAAATTGATATTATATTTAACTAATAATAATGAAGAATCGTTACATGGTCAATTAGCAGGAAATATTACTGCCAATTCAAAGAGAATGGTATGCTATGGTGAATGGTTAGCATCTGCTATGGTATCTGAATTAGGAGGTACTCAAGGAAATCCTGAGAAAAGACTACAAATAGGTGACTTAGTATTTATAATTCAAGATAATGGTACAGTTTATCCCGTAATGATAACTGATACTAAAGTTCAATTTAAAACAACTTATTATGATCCTAATCCAGCAAATGAATGGGGACATTTAAATGGACAAAATATGACTGAATTTCAAGGTTATACTAGTAGTTGGAGAGATGTTCCACCATCACCAGAGGAGTTTAATCACTATATAAAGCAGGTATATGTAGTAGGTAATGTATATTCTAATCCTGAATATCTTAATGATATAAATAAGGCAGCAAAAGATGTTGGAATAGATACGGGTAGTTTAATAAATCCTAAAACTATGTAATTTAATGAGATTTTGTGGAAGTATTTTATATAATACTTCCACGAAATATAAAAAAGATAGGAGTATTATATGAAAATAGTCAATAAAATGCTAGATTGTTTTATTTTAATTATAGTTTTATTTATAATAATATATACTTTTTTGATATTAGTTGAACCTTTATTTTATAATAATAATTCAACTGGAAAAGAATTGGACACATTTGAAAAGTATACATATATAGAGAATTCTTTAAATAATTATATAGATTACTATAAAACATTAGAGTTTGAATCTATCAGATCATGCACAACTGTGTTAAGAAGGAAGTCAATTGACAAGTATAAAAAAGTATATGATGATTTTATAAAAGATAAAATAAAATCTATAGAAATACATAGTGTACAGAATTGTTTTAATAATATCTATATTATTGAATATTCATTTAATACAGATTATGATCAAAATATTAGTGAAACACCAGATATTAATAAATTAATTATCAAGTTAAAAGATGAGAAATTTATAGTACTTTTTGATAGCTTATTAAATAAAATATAGGAGGAGTATATGGAAATTCAAAGAAGTAAGATTATATTAAAATTTGTGATTTCTTTAGTGTTACTAATATTATTAATATCTGTTATAAATATTAGAGCATCAGAATATAGTAATATAGCTATTAATAATGAAATTTCTACTACAAACTACAAAAATACATATACTAGGTTTTTTACAAGATTTTATTCTCTCATAAAAGTAGAAAAATATGAAGAGGCATATAATTTGTTAACAGATTCTTGTAAAAAGAAAACTTTTTCAAATAAATTAAATACGTTCATTAGTAAAATAAAGAAATATAATTTTAGTGAGTATACATCAGAATTTGTAGAAGTATATAATGATAATAATAATGATGTATATGTATTTAATTATAAATTAAATAATAGCAAAAGTATAAAGGTTAGCATATTTGAATATAAACCATATGAATGTAAAATAGAATTAGAATTAGATTAGTGAGGGATAATAGTGGAAGAAAATGTAGATAAACAAAATGAAAATGTTAAGAAAACTAAGAAAAAAGAAAAAAATTACTCAATTAAACAACTTGAAAAGATAAAAAAAGAACAGCTTGTTATAGATATGTATGTTGAAGAAGTTGATGAAAGTTTAAATATGGTTGGAGTAGTTGGTAGTAATATTAAAGCTATTATTCCTAGAGATGAAGCTTCAAGTATTGTTGGGGATGATGGACTTGTTGAGGAAAAACATATAATTAATAAAAAAGGAAAAGTTTTGCATACTTGTATAAAAGATATTATAAAAATAGAAGATAGAGTAGAATTAGTTCTTTCTAAAAAAATGTTAGAGTTAAAGGTTAGAAAATGGATGTATATGCATTTAAAAGAAGGAATGAAGCTAAAAGGTGTTGTAGTTAGCACTACAGAGTATGCTGCATTTGTAGATGTCGGTGGTGGTGTTACTGGAATACTAAAAGTACAAGATATGACTGATTTGATACTACAACATACAAATGATATGTTTAAACCTGGCCAAAGAATAGAAGTTATTGTTAAAAAGTATGACAGGGATACAGGTAGAATTGAGCTTTCATATAAAGAATTACTTGGCACATTCGAAGAAAATGTAAAAAATCTTAAAGAGGGCGACATAGTTGAAGGAGTTATAAGAAATAGAATAAAATCAGGAGTATTTGTAGAGCTAAAACCAAATTTAGTAGGTCTTGCAGAACATGTTAATGGAATTGAGTATGGTCAAAAAGTTCTTGTAAGCATAAAAAAAATTAATGTTGAAAAGAAAAAAATAAAACTTATAATAATTGGTTAAAAAAATTCCTCTCCTTTTTAAAGGAGGGGAAATTTTTGTTACCATTTTCTTTTTTTGTGTTTGAACTTAGGTGTAGTAATTTTTGCTATGGATAAAATTGCAGTTAATGCAAATTTAGCCAGTTGGAATAATAGGTAACCAGGAAATGATAATACGTAAATTACAGAATTTAAAACTGTCGTGAAATTTCCTTTTGTGCTGATTTTACTCTTTTTGTACATATCATAGTAAAGTATACCCATTGGAGCATACAAAAAGAGTAAAAAGTCGAGTTCCCGTATGTTGAATAATATTCCTACAAGTGAAACAATACCTACAATAGCAAGAGCTATTTTGTATACAATATTGTCAACCACCATTTTCTTCAGATCATTCATCTGAAAACCATCCCTTCTTAATTATAATTTAAATTTTATATATATTTTTCTTACTATTATTATATCATATTATGTAAACATTTTCAAGCATTATTAATTGGTTACAAAGTGTAAAATTTTAATTCTCTTTATTACTAAAATCACCTAAATGTATTGCATAATTGATAATTATGTAGTATAATATATACTGTGAGTTAATTTCACATATGTAATGTTTTACATTTTATTTTTACAAATTAAATTTCAAAATTAAAATTTAAGGAGTGTTTTTAATGGTAAGTGATAAGGAAGTAAAAACAGTTGTTTCACCTTTTGCTGTAAGAGAAAATGAAGTAAAGGTGTTTGACGGAAAAGAAGGTTTTGCATCAATAAATCAAGTAGTTTTTAAAATGGATATGGGATACATAAATGAATACCATATCAAAGCATTAGAAGTTGTAAACGAATTTGGCTTTGTAACTTCAAGGCAAGTAACACAAGTACTTGATTTAAGAGGAAAACTAAATGATATTGAAGAAGATAAAAAACAAAATAAAGTGGCAAAATGGCTTGAAGATTTAACAAAATCTAAAGTTATTGCTCGTTACTATTTTCAAAGTGAATCTGGAAAAAGTTCATATAGAGCTTATGCAATGGATAAAATTGCAACATATATATTAAAGCAAAGAAATATACCAACATCTTGGCAACCAACAGATAATACAAAACCAGCTTATGCGGTAAAAAGAAAACTTGCAGGTAACCAAATAATAATTGCATATATGCAAAAAGTTGCAGCATATGAATCTACAAATCCAAATGTGTTATTATTTTCAAAAAAATATAATGTAAAATTTAAACCAACAGGTGGTATGGTTACTTTAAAAAATGGAAGTGAAGATGTAAATTTTGTTTTTGAAGTTGTAAGGAGAAATGAAGATTGGCAGAATATGTTTGCTGAAAAGGTACAATTGTATTCTGATTTTTACGAAAACTTCGCTAGAAATGATGCTGGCTTTTATGATAAACCACAACTTGTATTTGTTGGTGAAGATATACAACATATAGCTGAAATGTTTAGAATAATAAAAAAAGTAAGTACAGTTCTAAAAGATGATGAAATGTATTTTACTACAGAATTAAAACATTTAGAACCAAATTTAGAAAATACAATAAGTGTATTTGAACTTGATGAAGAAAGTAAAAAATATAAAGTTGTAACAAAAAAATTAGATATTTTAAAACCAGGTGAAACTGAAACAAATAATGATAAACTTAATGTGGATATGAAGTTTAACTCAAATATGATAATTGAATAAATAAAAGACTGTATAGAATCAAAAATCTATACAGTTTTTTCTGTGTAAAAAAATAAAAATTTTGTCTAAATTATTGCATTAGAACTTGTATTGTTGTAAAATATACTTGTATACAATAAGGGGGTAATTTGTATGATTAAAGTAGGAGTAAATGGCTTTGGAAGAATCGGTAGACTTGTGATGAGAGCATCACTAGAAAGGGATAATGTAGATGTAGTTGCAATAAATGATCCATTTATCGACTTAGAATATATGAAGTATATGCTTACATATGATACAATTCATGGAAAATATGATGCAGATATTCAAGTAGTAGGAAGTAATTTAGTTATAAATGGAAAAGAGATAAAAGTATATAACTTTAAAGATCCAAACGAAATACCTTGGAAAGACGCAGGAGCAGAATACGTAGTTGAATCTTCAGGTGTATTTACTACAACTGAAAAAGCTTCAGCACATTTTACAGGAGGAGCAAAAAAAGTAGTTATATCTGCACCTTCAAAAGATGCTAAAATGTTTGTTATGGGAGTAAACCAAGATGAATATACATCTGATATGAACGTAGTATCAAATGCATCTTGTACTACAAACTGTTTAGCACCACTTGCAAAAGTAATAAATGATAATTTTGGAATAGAAGAAGGATTAATGACAACAGTTCACGCAACTACTGCAACACAAAAAACAGTAGATGGACCTTCAAATAAAGATTGGAGAGGTGGAAGAGCAGCAGCAGGCAATATTATTCCATCTTCAACTGGAGCTGCTAAAGCAGTTGGAAAAGTAATTCCAGAACTTAATGGAAAACTTACTGGTATGTCATTTAGAGTACCAACTCTTGATGTTTCAGTAGTAGACCTAACTTGTAGATTAAAGAGAGGTGCTACTTATGATGAAATAGTAGATGCTGTAAAAAAAGCTTGTGATGGAGAACTTAAAGGAATAATGTCTTGGACAGATGAAGATTTAGTTTCATCTGACTTTATACATGATCCTCACACATCAATATTTGATGTTAAAGCAGGTATTGCATTAAATGATAATTTTGTAAAACTTGTTTCTTGGTATGATAATGAGTGGGGTTATTCTAATAAAGTCGTTGACTTAATCGAGCATATGTATGAGGTAGACAATAAGTAAAAAGAGGTGAGTGTAGTAAATATATACTATAGATGATATAAAAAGAATATTAAATAAATCTTTGACTAATACTAAATATAATAGATAAATAGTTTTTTGCAATAGTATTTTTGATTTAATATCTATTTTAAATGAATTATAATTTTTAATATTATGGCAATAATAATATAGGCTGACTATAGTATAGTA
>CANQLD010000007.1 GCA_947624625.1 uncultured Clostridia bacterium
TATGTATGTATGTATGTATGTATGTATGTATGTATGTATAGTGTATTCATATTTCTAACTCCTTTAGTTTACATATTCTTTTATTTGCTTTATCTTAACCTCTGCTTTTATTCTACTATATTTTTTTATTTTTTACAATAGTTGATAACTTTATAATCCAAAAAATAAGTGAAATTTTATTTTTCACTTATTTTTTATATAAACTTTTTAAATTTTTTTTCTTCTTTCCTCTAATTTTTGTTTAAAAATAGTACTAAATTCATTATAATTTGTTTCATTTAAACTAACTAGGATTCCATTATAGTTAATTACTATCTCTTTTGGTAAATATTTATCTCTATATTCAGGTTCTACATCACTTTCAAACTCTTTCACATTTAGATAATATTTATCTATAGCTCGTTGTATATCCTTTGCAAAACAACAACCTACGACATTATACTCTGAATTTTCCGCAGTAAATAGATTTGTTATCTTTAGTATAGGTGCTCCACTTACAAAAACATAGTATACATTATTATTATAATTTCCATCTTCTTCTATTTCAATTAATGTTTTTAATGTACACCGTGCAATATGCAAATTGCAGACACTCGGACTTTTAGTAACAAAAAACTGAAGTGGAGTAAAAATTTTACTTATTTTTATAATCTCACATATTTTTCCTATTGTAAATAATGGAAATTTTGGAAAGATTAGCATGTACACCAAATAAAGAAAAACCTCAACAAAAAGACAATTTATTTTAGATTTTTTGTAATAACTAGAATAATAATTTGTTTCATAAATATTTGGAATTTTGTGCATTTTTCTATATGCATTAAGAATCTTGTGCCCAGCGGAATTATAGTTTTTTGTCTCTTTTGGCAACTGAACATATCCAAAAAGTATTAAGTGAAATATTACTATAACTGTATATAGTACTAACATAGTCTTTGGAAACTTATATACTGCGAATAACTCAATTGAAAAAGAAATAACAATCTCTATTAAACAAATTATAGTACGAAGAAACTTGTTTTCTACATTATTTATTTTGTTAAAAAACCGTGATATAGTCCCTCTTTTTTCATTTTTATTTACTATAATAAAGCTTAGAAAATCTCTAAAAAATCTACTTTTAATAACATAGTTTTCTGTTTCATACATAATACCTTTTTTAGTGCTTCTACAAGATTTAACTTCAATCATCTCTTTTCTCCTCCTTAATAAATTATTATTGGAATATACATAAAATAATCTTCTACATTATAGCATAGGTTAAACTAAAAGTAAAGTTTAAAAAAATAATATTGACATAACTTCTTGTTGTGATATAATAATATACAAAATATAACATGTAATTTAATAAATTATTAATATAATTAATACAAAAAAGGAGGAGAATTTATGTCCAAATTTGGTTTTCTCAAAGTATTAAAAGACAACATTGAATGTGCTTTCTGTAAAGAAGAGAAATGTCCAGTAAAATATTTACCAGGCAGACGGAAAATGGTTGATTCTTACTATATTGGTTGCAAAAAAGAGCTCGATAAAAGATTTAAAAATGCCTTAAAAAGAAAAATGCCTTAAAATGCTATGAACTATCTACTAAGTAGATAGTTCTGTTTTTTATTTCAATTATATTTAAAATCATTTCTAAGTTTAAAAAGCATAACAAGGTTTGGAATCACCATTAATGCATTAGCAATAGAAGATATACTCCAAACCACATTAAGTGTAAGTACCGCCCCTAAAAAGACACATAAAGTATAAATTATTTTATATATATTTTGTATTTTAATTTTATCTTTAAATAGAAATTTTATCCCAATAAGTCCATAATAACTCCAACAAGGAATAGTAGCTACTGCAAATACAACAAGAGAAAAAGTAAGTAAGTAATTTCCATACGGAATAATAGAAAAAGCTCTTTGTGTTAAATCAGTTGCATCAGTTGCTATATTAAAAAATCCACTTGAAACTAAAGCTATACCGGTCATTGTACAAATTATTACTGTATCAATAAATACACTAGTCGATGCTATAATTGATTCTTTTTTTATATCATTTCCTTTAACTGCTACATTAAATAAAGGAGAACTCCCCATTCCTGCTTCATTTGAAAATAGTCCTTTTGAAAGGCCAGCATTTAATGCCTTTACAATAGTTACTCCAAATATTCCACCGTGTTACCGCCTTAAATGAAAAGGCTTCTTTTAGTATTAGCTTTATACTAGGAATTATATTAAATCTGTAAATATATAATAAATAAATACACATGGTAATATATACTATAGTTGCAATAGGTACTAAAAAACTTGAAATATTTGATATTCTTTTTTCGTCTCCAAATATTACATATACGCAAATTATAGTTATTACAATGGCAAGTAAATATTTATTAACATTAAAAGTTTCATTTATTGAAGTTGCCATAGCATTTGACTGTATCATTGAGCCTATTCCAAAAGATGCTATTACAACAAAAAGACTAAATAAAATTGCAAGCATTTTTTTATTTAGTCTGTTTTTTAAAACATACATTGTTCCACCTAAATATCCTTTTAATGTATTTTGTCTATACTTTAACACTAAAAATGTTTCTGCATATTTTGTAGCTATAGCAAAAAAACCTGAAATAAATATCCAAAAAATGCTACCTACTCCCCCTATAGTGATTGCTGAGGCTACTCCAATTATATTCCCTGTTCCTAGAGTTGCGGCAAGTACCGTCATTAAAGATTTAAATGAAGAAATCCCCTTCTGATTTTTTCCTTTAATGTTTGGTGTAAACATTAATTTCAAGCCTTTTAATGTATACTTTTGTGGATATTTTAATTTGAATGTAAAATATATATGAGTAAATATCAAAAGTATAACAAGTGGTATACTCCATACAAATTCTTCAAGTTTAAAAATAATATTTGCCATTATATCACCAATAATAATATATGCATATTATTATGTTTTATATTTATATTAAAGAAAAAAAGTGAAATGAATTTATTTTATCATCTCACTTTTTTATATCCATATTGATTTTTTGGTTTTCTAATTTATTTTTTTCTTTTTAATTATATAACCCAACAAAAAGCTATAACAGCTAAAATCAAAAACAATATACCAAACAATACTATTTGAAAAATATAAAACTTGTTAGAATTTTGGTAATCTGGAGTATATAATATTTCTTCACTACTTTTATCAATACTTATACCTGCCACTTCTTTATCATTATCATAAATATTAATAAAAATGTTATTTTTTTTATCAGTTAATTTATAAGACGGATCATCTACCGTTCCAGTTTTATAAATATCAAAAAATCTCGTTAATTCATTTTTTTGAATATTTACTTTTCCATCATTATCAACATCATAATTTAAGTACTTAGTGGATATTTTATTTTCTTCTACTTGGTATTCAAATCCAATTCTTTTTAATGTATCTATAAGCATATCTTTTGTTTTAATATTTTTTGATGCATTATATAATTCGTAGTCTTTGGTAACATCCTGATCGTAAATAAAACGTCTAGGATTACAGAAATTGATAAAAAACAAAATTCCAAAAATAAATGTAAATACTACCACCCAAACTCCGTATGACCGTACTTTTTCTTTGAAATTACTCATATTACTTTCCTCCTAAATTATTACTTAGATTTTGACAATATGTTACTTGTAATTTTACTACAATTTTGCATAGTTTTCAAGTTTTTGCATACAAATTATTCTTATATACTTATGATTTAACAACTTTAGATACTACTATAGTAATATCATCTTCAAGATACCCTTTATTTTCTCTTAATACAAATTTTCTTAATTCTTCAGCAATAAATTTACTATTTTTGTTTTTATCAATACTTAATAAATGAGTTTTAAAATAATTATTATTTATGTCCATACCATCTTTTACAACACCATCTGAAATTTGTACTACAATGCTACCTTCTTTTAACTTTTTGCAGATTGGTACATAATCAGTATCTTTAATAATTCCAACTGGCATAGTAGCCGTATTAATTGTTATTATTTTTTCATCTTCAATTATATATGTAGGTGCAGCACCAAATTTAACAAATTGTGCCTCAGCATTTTTTAGGTCAATAATAGACACATCTATAGTTGAAAAGCTTTCATCATCTGATTTTAATTTTATTACACTATTTATTATATCAATTGCTTTATCTTCACTAAAGCCACCTTCAAGTAATTTTTCAAGCATACTCACAACTGTATGAGAAGCTTTTGCAGCGATTTTTCCAGAGCCTGCTCCATCACTAATAACATTTAAACGTTTTAAATCAGAAAGCTCCATTGAAAGATATGAATCTCCAGAAACTTCTTCTCCAGATTTTATTTCAGAAACAATTGAAGATTTAACATCAAAGTCTGGTTTTGATACAAGTTTTATTCTAGATTTCTCGTTTTTGCTACTATTTAAGATAAGCTTAATAGACATTGTTTGCTCAAGTATATTAGATGAAATATCTACAATTTCTTGTTTTTGAACATCAATATTTGTTAGAATATCTGTTACAAAAATATATTCAATACTATCTCCTTGCCTTTTAAAACTATCCTCATAAACAATGTATCCATAGAACTTTAATTCATCTCTTAATTTCTCTAATGATTTATCTTTTACAATCATATTATCTTTTATATTTTTCGCAACACCTGATAAAATCTTAGATACTTCTTTATATTGATTAGATATTTTTTCACTATTTTCTTGCTCTTTTTTCTTAAGTAGTCTTGTTAATTTCATACTGTTATATATTTCTGTTATATTCTCTACCATATCTTCTGGAATATAGCATTTAAAGTCTAACATAGAAGAGTCAATTTTTTCATTGTTTTCTAATTTTTTTGCAATAAAATCAACTTTATTACTTAATTTATTACTATCTAAACAATTCTTTTTTTCCTTGCAATCAATACAATTATTTTCAATATAATCACTTATATATTTTTCTATAACTTCTCTTGTTTCTTTTAAATCTTCAGGAGAATTTTCTAATTTTATATTTGACAGACTTTCAAACACTTCTGATAGTGCACCAATTTTTTCTTTTGCACTATTACTACTTGAAAGCATATTATCAAATGTCTTGTCCAATGTTTTGTTTTTGTTAAACAGTTTATCTAATTTAAATTCAAATGCCTTAGGCATAAATAGCAAACTAATTGAAGCAATTAACATCTCACTTAATCTAAGTGTTAATTCTGAAAAACCACTTGAATAATAACTTATATATATATTTCCAAGTATAAATGCTATTACAACTGGTATTTTTCCAAATCTACTAAATATTCCTGCAAGCCCACCACTTAAACTTAAAGATACTACAAGCGACATATTTACATCTGTTACCCCTGTAAGCAGCAAACCTACCAGAAGACCTGCACTACATCCTGATATAGCACCATTTTTCCAACCATATACAAGTATAAGTACCATAATCAAAATATTATATATTGAAAAGTTAAATACTGATAAATTTTTAAATACAGAAAGTGCTAATGCTACCAATGTTACCATAGCAATACTTTCTTCTTTAGAATATACATACGATTTTTTTATATTTACAAGTACAGACATACCAGGAACAAAAACGAAGTATATTATAGCTATAACTAAAGCACTTGTAAGAGTAGTTAAAATACTAGCAAAGAATACTCCAGCTATAACATTTGAAACTATTTCTACTAAAAAATACGAACATATTAATTTTATAAATACACTATACTTTTTACTAATTCCTTCTATATTAATTAATGCAGTTACAAGCGAAAATACAATAAAAAGTGCCACTATTTTTATAATTGTATATGTTGTTGCAGAACTTATTAAAAGTCCAGCAATTGAAGAAATAAGTACAAGCAGTAAAGGAACATTAAATACACTTGCAACACCAAATAGTACCACATTAAACGGCTCATATTCGCCTATAAAAGTCTGGGAAGCAAGTAATATAGATAAAACGACGAAAGTTATATTAGGTATATTAAAACCTTTTTTTATATAATCAATTACAAGATTTACTTTTTCTCCTACTTCACTTCCTAAATATTTTTCCAAAATCATATATTTTACACACCTCTTTTGTTACTTTTTATACTTTATATTTTACTACATATAATTATATTTTTTTGTCATAATTTATACTTTATATCAAATATTTTTATTTTTTAAATATAGTAAACACAAAGTAGCCTAAAGAAACCCTAGACTACTTTATTATTTAACTATTTACTTTTTCTTTTTTTGGTCTTCCCACTTTTCTTTTTGTTTCTTTTTTTTCATCTTCATCTTTATTATTTACTTCTTCATTTTCTATATTTTTTTCTTTTACACTGCCTTTTCTAACTCTTTTTTTATCACTAACTTCAAGAGTTTTATTGTTATTTTCCTCATCTTCTTCATCTGTATCTTCTTCTACTACTTCAGATATTTCTTCTTCAACTTCATCAGAGTCAATACTATCTAATTCGATATTATCTGCTACAAGTCCTTCAAGTTTTTCGTCCTCGTTTTCTTCTACTTCCTCAACTTTTTCTATATCAGAACTTAATATTTCTTTTACTTCATCACTATTTGTAGACTCTAATGCTCTTTTTTCTACAAACAAATCTAACTCGTCTGTTTCACCATTTGCAAGTAATTTAGAATATTCTAAATACTCATCTTCTGTTGCAATACTTCTATGTACATCATTTACCATAGTCTTTATTTTTGAGTCATACACCTCTTTATATATTCCTATATAGTCTTTTATATTAATTACACCACTAGATAAACTTTCATCATATATTCCTTGAATCTTTTCAAATATTTTATCAATTACTTTAAAATATCTATATGAATTTTTACATATATTTATTACAAGATTAAATTCATACATATGCTTATCAATATCTGATTCAATTCCTTTAATCATTGTCTCAATAACAAACTCAATTAACTCTCTTTCATCAGATGGAAGTTTTGAAATATCATAATTGTCGTTTATATAACTTACATAGTCATCTACAATCTCAAATAACTTACTATATAATTCTTCAGTATATTCATCTGTTTGAAGCTTTGTATCAATGTCTTCTGCTAACTTAATCAAATTATTATATCTTATTGATTTGCCTTCATCTTTTATATTTTGCTTTACAGCATCAATTGCAGAAGAAATAGATAATAAGTTGTATTTAATATCTTCTCTTGATTTAAATTTTGCTCTAGTTACTCTATCATATTCCATTTCTAAGAAAACTTTTTGAAGTTCAAGTCTTTCTATTTTATCTGTTGAATTGATTTTTTCAACTATATCTTGTGGATAAGATATTTTAAGTTCGTACATTTCTCTTTGCATAATATCATATTGATATTTTACAAATACTATTTCTCTTAGTATATTTTCTTGGTATAACTTTTGTTCGTCACCTTCTGTTTTGTGAATAACTGATAAATGCTCGTCTATTGCTCTGTTCATTTTATTCATATTTACCATTATTACTACGCTTTGTATTACTCTATCAAAAAGATTGACCTTTCTTTTTGAACCTACAACTATATCAGCCATATACTTGCCCCTCTCTTTACCAAAATCTATTACATATAATTGTTTGCATTGTTATTCACTTATATTATACCTTTTTTTGAAATTATTTCAAGTCTTTAAGTGCAATTTTTACAAAAATGTTACAAAAATTATATCTAAGAGAAACATATGTAAAATAATACGTATTTCTAGGCAAATCTAAGGCATATAACTGTTATTTTAGTATTATTTTTTAAAAATCACTCTTTATTTTATGTGACTTTTAGTTTATACTATATATTGAAATAATAAGAATTTGGAGGAAACAAATGATAAAAGACATATGTTTCATAATTATTGGATTTATTCTTTTAATTATAGGGGCAGATGCCTTAGTAAAAGGCTCTAGTAATTTAGCAAAAAAATTTCATATACCAGAAGTTATTATTGGGCTTACCATTGTATGTATTGGTACATCTATGCCTGAGCTTATAATTACAATTACATCAGCTGCAAGAGGATATACCGATTTAATAGTTGGAAATGTAATTGGAAGTAATCTGTGTAATATATTGCTTATACTAGGTATTGCTGCTATTTTAAAACCAGTAAAAGTAGATAAAGATATAAAAAATATACATTTGCCAATTGCATTACTATCTACTTTATTTATACTATTTATTGGTAACTTATCAATTGGTAGTGGAAAATACATTATTGGTAGAAGTGAAGGATTTATACTGCTTTTATTATTTTCAATATACTTCTCTTATCCTATAATTATTGCCGTAAAAGATATTATAAAAGTTGAGCATCAAAAAAGAAAACCAAGACAAGATATTAGTGTTATCACATCAACACTTCTTATTATAATTGGTATATTAATGCTAAAATATGGTGGAGATTTCGTAGTAGATGGTTGTGAAAATATTGCTTTAACTTTTGGAATTAGTCAAAGAGTTATTGGACTTACTATTGTTGCAATAGGTACATCACTTCCAGAACTTGTTACTACAATAATTGCTACTATAAAAAAAGATACAAATATTGCAATTGGTAACTTAGTAGGTTCTTGTATGTTAAATTCTTTACTTATAATTGGAGTAGGTGCTGTTATAACACCACTAGTATTTTCAATTGAATTTAATATTAATTTAGTAATTCTTGCAATTGCATTACTTTCAGTATGGCTTTTTTCAAATACTGGCAAAAAAGAAACGATTACTGGTGCAAATGGACTTATACTATTACTTATGTTTTTAGTATATTTTGTAAGATTATTTATAGAATAGAGAAAAAACTGGGAAAAAAACCCAGTTTTTTTGTTAAAGTGTACTATTTTTTCTACATATGCTCATATATTTGCAATATTTACAAGGATCTTTTCTTTTATTTGGAGCAATTTTTACAACACCACTTAGCATATCTTTTCCTATACTTGATATTATTTCTTCTACTTCATTTGTAAGTTCTACAAACTCATCCTGTTCTAGTGCTCTTTTACTCTCTCCATTTAATGAACGTTTAGTTATATCTATCATCCTATTTTTTGAGTCGTCCATTTTTTTATCCATTTTATTAAGTATTTCTAAATCTTTTATAAATAATCCTTTAAGTCTTAATTTATTTATTATTTCTGCTTTAAGTTCCTCATCACTGCTTTCATAGCTTTTTACATTTATTAAACTATCTGATAAATTAAAATATACACAAGCTGAAGGTAGTACTACCTTTTTATCCTCTTTATAATTTTTCATAAATACTGTAAGATAAGTTATTAATTGCAAAGATAATCCTTCTTTTATATCGTCTATTGAAAGTGATTTTAAAGATGATTTATAATCTACTACTCTAACATACTTCTTATCGTCATTTTCGTAAATATCTACTCTATCTATTTTACCAATTAAATTCATATAATAGTTATCATTTATTTTTATCTTAAGTGGTGCAATAATACCATCATTTTTAAACTCTATTTCATAGCCATAAGGTTTAAATTCACTTTGATTAAAACTTTTTGCAATTATTGCTACAACATTTTTCATAGTACTTACTAGTTTTTGTTTTAGTATTACATATTTTATATTATCTTTATGTTTCTTTAGTACAATATTTATTTCGTCATTTATTATGCTTTGTAGTATTTCCAAATATTCTTCTTTTAATATTTCATTTTCATCTATTATCTCTTGCCAAAATATACTGTTTTTAAGTAAATATTTAGAAAAGTCTTCTAATACATTGTGCATAAAAGTTCCAGTATCTAAAGATGTAATTTCATATTCTGCTCTTGGATTTATATTTAAAGAATACTGCATAAAATACGAAAATGGGCATTTTTTAAATAACTCTAGCCTTGATACACTTGTTGTAAGTAAATTTCCATATATCATTTCAACACTATTTTTATTTATAGGGGTATCGTCTTTAGTATAATTTAAAACTTGATTATATGCTTTATCAGCTTTAAAATAATCATATAAAGCTACTTCTTTTTTATCAATGTTTCCACTAAGTACATTATTTGCAAACTTTCCAAAGATTTGCTCCTTTGAATACATATCGTATTTACTATTTTCTTTATCTACAACATCACCAATTATTTCTATATCTAAGCATTGTTTTATTAAAGTAATTAAATTTGAAGGCCTTAATGCTTTTCCTGTCGAATCACTTGAAAGTATTGAAATATTTAGTACATTAAGTGTATTAGAGATTGCTTCATAAATATTATATAGTCCCATATTTAATTTAGCTAAACTTGTTTCTTTAAATTCAATGTTTCTATTACTAAGTTTTTCTAATTCATAGTCTGAGAAAAATACATCTTCATCTACATTTTTAGGAAATACACCTTCATTTACAGAAACAAAATATGTTACTTTTTTAGGCTTTAATTTTGATACATTAATATCTACTATACTTACATTATCCATTGATGGTGGTATAGATTTTATATACATATCACTTAACGAAATACTAAAAATTTGTGCAAAATCAGATATTTTTATTTTACTATCTTTATATACCTTTAATATAGCATCATAAATTTCATTTATTTTATCATATACTTGTTCTTCAAAAGATATATCTTCGTTTTTTAATTTCAACTTTTCATTTAGTTTATTATAATTTACAAATACATTATTTTCTTGCAAATGGTTATATATAGCCATAATTATATCTTTAACTGTAGAGCTACTTGCAAGAATTATATCATCATTAAATATTTCAAGTATTTTATTTCTTAGATTATTTAATTTTTCTAAATCATATATATGTTCCCTTATAGATGTGTTATTTAACTCTAATTTTTTATTTAAATTATATTTGTAAATATTAAACTCATAAGAATAATTTTCAAGCTCAAATATATCTTCCTCAGATATATCATTTAGCCCTAATTTTAATATTGCAATTGCGTTTTCATATGTTAATTTTGTTTTGTATATATCAATCAATTTCTTAATATAATCACATAACTTAGAACTTTGTATATTTCTTTTATAGTCAATATAATATGGAATATTATACTCATAAAATATTTTCTTTATAATATGATTATATCCTTGCGTATCAGTTGTATATATTACGAAATCATCATATTTATATCCTTGTCTAATTTTTTCTGAAATGTCTCTTGCTATATATCTTACTTCACTATATATATTTTCTTTAAGGTATAAATTTATGCTATCTTCTACTTTTTGTTTATTCTCTAAACTCGCAGAAAACAAGTTTTCACTTAAAAACTTTATACTTTCATTTGACTTACTATAATTATTATATAAAACATTATTAAAAACATAAGTATCGTTTTTATTACATATTTTTAGTAATTTTAAATATGTTTTATTTGTTGACTCAAATATATCGTCAGTATTTCCGCTTGATATATCAGTAGCAGAACTTATATCAGTTGTCAAAGCTATCGTAATATTTGCCCCTTGTTTTATAATTGTATCTATAAATTCTAGTTCCTCATTTGTAAAATTGTTGTAGCCATCAAAGAAAATATTTTTTCCTTTAAATATATCACTTTGTTTTATATTTTTTGTAAAAAGTGACATTTCATCTATGTTATTTTTAAAAGTTTTCTTTAAATCTTCTAAATAAATAGAGTATATTTTTAGTATTTCTTTTAACTTTCCTTCTAATAGTTTATCGCTTAACTCTAATTTGCTATACTCTTCTATATCAATTTTTTCTCTTTGAAATAAATCAATATAGTTATATAACTCTTCTAGAAAGCCTTGTTTTAAACATACATTTGAAAATATACTAAATGTATCTTGGTTTTCTAATACTGTTTTTGCTAAAAGTAATTTTTTATCTAATTTTGATAATCTATTACTTTCAAAATTTAAATTTTTTTCTTTTAAATAGTCCATAACAAAAGAAGATATAGTGGTAATATTTGCTCCTATTATTCCATCTAAATTTAACTCTTCCATAAACTGTTCTTCTGTTATAGCACGTTTTTGAGATGGAACAAATAATATATCTTCTATACCATTATCTATATCTTTCTTTATTTTTTCATATATGTATTTACTTTTTCCACTTTTTGATTTACCAAGTAAAAATTCAATTTCCAAATTAATCACCTATTTTACTCTTCTTTTATTTTTTCTTCATCTTCTCCATTTTCAAAGTCTGTTACAAGTAGTTGCTCATCTTTTATTCTTATTTCATCAAAACTTGGTAGTTCTTCTACTGTATTTATACCACAAGATTTCAAAAAATCACTAGTTACACTATATGCTGCAGGTCTACCTGGTAAGTTTAGCCTTGCAACTTCTTCTATTAGTCCGCATTCAAGTAATCTACTTACTGAAAAATCACTATTTACTCCCCTTATTTTCTCTATTTCTGACTTAGTTATTTTTGGATTATATGCAACAATACTTAAAGTTTCCATTGCAGCATTAGACAAGTTTTGTCTTTTTGTATTTTCTACAAACTTATTTACTTGTTCATAATATTTTTTGTTGGTTACAAGTTGATATTTATCATTTACAACAACTAAATTAATTCCTGTTTTATCATTATATTTATTTGCTAATGAATATATTGCCTCTTTAACACTTTCTTCTTCTACTTGCAAAGTATTAGAAAGTTCTTCAACTGATATTTCCCTTCCAAGTGCAAATAACACTGCTTCAACTACATTTTCTATATTTTCCATAACTTTATTTCTCCATTTCTTAATCGATAACTATATATTACTACAAAAATTGCCATTTTACAAGTCTTGTACACATATATAATACAAGGAAAATAAAAAGCTTTAATATAATAATTAATTATCTATATACTTGTCATCTAGCAACCAATCTATTAAATTTATTTTTCTTATTCCCTCAAAATCGGCATCTAAATCATCATCCATAGTTAATATATATTTTGGATAATTATCATTTATTTTTTTTAATGGTAATAATTCTCTTTGTAAAGTTTCCTCATCTCTAGTGGTTAATGCTACTTGATAATAAATTGTATTTTTTGAATTTTGTGCAACAAAATCAACTTCTAAATCATCAATTTTTCCTATATATACTTTATACCCTCTTCTTAAAAGTTCAAGATATACAACATTTTCTATTATATGCCCCATATCTCTACCAGCTTTTTGTCCTAACATATGGTATCTTAACCCCATATCTACACCATAATATTTTTCTTGCGTTCTTAAATACTCTTTGCCTTTTATATCAAATCTATTTACCTTGTATATTATATAACTATTTATTAAAGCTTCAATATAATTAGATATAGTATTATATGAATTATTTTTATTTACACCTTCAATACTATTACTTATATTTTTTATACTTGTTCTACTTCCTATATTATCATATATATATTTTACTACTTTTTCCAATATAACTTTATCTGTTATTCCATTTCTTTGCATTACATCTTTAAATAATATAGTATTATATATTCCATCTAAAAATAGTTCAATATTATTAGGATTTGCTTTATATAAATCTATTGCTTGTGGAAATGAACTAAATTGTAGATAATTTCTAAACTTTTTATTTATATCACTTTTTTCATCAAATGCATATAAATATTGTTTAAAAGACAAAGGCAACATCTTTACTTCAATATATCTTCCCGTTAATAATGTGGCAAGTTCTGAAGAAAGCAAATATGCATTAGAACCAGTTATATATATATCTATATTTTCATCTAAGAATAGACTATCTACAGTCTTTTCAAATTCATTAACATTTTGTATTTCATCAAGAAAAACATAGTTCTTTTTATTTTTTACAATTTTATTTTTTATATATTGATACAATATTTTTCTATCTTGTAACTTTTCATTATCTGAATCTTCAAAATTTATTGATATTATTTGAGAAGTCTCTACTCCCACTTCTTTCAAATAATCTTGATATATTTTAAATAAAGTAGATTTTCCACATCTTCTAATACCAGTTATAACTTTTATAATATGTTGGTCTTTAAAATTTTTTAATATTGATAAATATTCATCTCTTTTTATTAACTTCATAATTATCTTCTCCTTACTATTATTTTACTACTGTTTTTCCCTTTTGTCAAGTTTTTTCAAAATTTTGAAAAAACTTCCTGATTTTACGTACTTTTTTCATTTATTTGAAATAATACCTAATATCATTTTTATCTGATATTAGGTATTATTACTATTTATTCTTTTCCTTATCTTTGTTTAACTCAACATATCTTTTTATTTTCATTGTTGTAGTTTTTACAAATGCATCCTTTTTAATTTCAACTTCTTTTACTGCTTTATATGGTACCATTGTCCTATTTATTTCTTTTACTTTTTCCCATATTTCTTTATGTATTTCTTCATCACTAGGTCTATTATCGCCATATTTTTCAGTAATATATTCTTCATCTAATGTAACTTTAGCAACAACTAATAATTCATTTTTATTCTTTGGATCTTTTTTGCCATATACCATTGACTCTTCAACAAGTGGTATTTTGTTAATTTCAAATTCAATTTCCTCTGGGAATATATTTTTACCGTTTGAAGTAACAATAACATTCTTACTTCTACCTGATATAATTAAATTTCCTTGAGAATCAAAATATCCAACATCTCCAGTATAGAACCAACCCTTACGAAGTGCTTTTTTAGTATTTTCTTCATCCTTGTAATAGCCCATCATAATGTTGTCACCTTTTACAATGATTTCACCTACATTACTGTTTTCATCAGTATTCTCACTTAAATCAATCCTAATTTCAACACCATGAACAGGTTTACCAACAGTACCTGCTACTCTATTATCAAATGCAGTTCCTGCAATTAATGGAGAAGCTTCTGTAATTCCATAACCTTGATAGAAGTAGAAACCATATGATTCCATTTTTCTAATTAATTCTTTATCTACTGGCGCTGCACCACAGAAAATATGTCTTAGATTTCCGCCAAAAGTTTCATGTACCTTTTTAAATACTTGTTTTCTTAAATCAATTCCAATTTTGCTAAGACCTGTTGTAACTTTGCTTACTTTTTTTATCATATTTTCTTTTCCTGTTTCTTTAATTGCTTTTTCAATTTTTTTATTGATATTTTCAATTAATGCAGGAACTGCAAATAGACAATCAGGCTTAACCTCTTTTAAATTCTTAGCTATATATTTTAGTCCTTCACAGATAGCAATTCTTGAGCCACAACTTGTTCCATAAATATACACAAGAGAAAACTCATATGTATGGTGCATTGGAAGTACTGAAAGATAAGTATAATCGTGCATTTTTGGTACTAGGCAGTAACAAGCAACAGTATTTGCACATAAATTTCTATGATTAAGCATTACTCCCTTAGCAGTAGCAGTTGTACCAGATGTAAATAGCAAAATCTTGAATTCTTCTCTATCTATTTCAATATCTATATATTTTGTATTTCCAGTGTCAAGTAATTCTTTTCCTTCTACTACTAATTCATCTAAAGAATATGACATACTATCGCTTTTTTCTTTATTCATATCAATATATACCATATCTTTAGGTAAATCTTTTCTTATTTCATCAATTAGTTCTTTTTTCCTGCTTGAATAAACAATACAATTTGCCTCAGACCTTTTAAGTAGATTTAATATTTCATTTGCTGGTAATTCTTTATCTAATGGTACAATAATACCAACTCCACATACAACAGCCATATATGTCATATACCATCTATAACTGTTTTCTCCTATTACAGCTACTCTTTTGTCTTTTAAATTTAACTTTTCTAACATTATTGTTCCAAGTGAATTTACATCTTCCTTAACCTTTGCATATGTAATTTCTTGAAACTCTGTATGTTTACCATCTTTTTCAAGAAAAGCTACCCTATCTTTATACATATCACATTTTATATTTATTATATCCTTTAGTGAATTCATTTCTTCCATAACTATTTTCCCCCTCAATCTAATATATTTCTTAAGAAATCAGATATTTCTTTATCCTTGCTATTTTCAAAGAAATACTCTTTAAATTTATCACCAGAAATCGCACCCTTTAGTAAATCTTTATCAAGTTCTTTTAATATTTCTATCATATTTTTATATGTTACTTTCTTAACTTCATCTAAAATCTTTTTGTTTTTTTGTTCAGGAATAGCTCTTTCTTTTGGATATCCTTTGCCACTTTCTTCTTCAAATAACTTTTCAAAAATATATTTTAAATTAAGTTCAGCTCCCCAACCAAACCCTTTTGCAAATGGTAGGGCTATAGCATTTCCATCATTTATTTGGGAAAACATATATGCATCACTTGAATCAACTATATGTCCGCAAATTACATTCGGAAATGAATTTAGTGCAAGCATTGCTCCTTCTCCAGTACCACAACCAGTAACGACATAATCAACTACTTGACTGTTTAGAAGTATCGCTGCAAGTATTCCAACTTGTACATATGTAAGACTATTCTTGTCTTCGTCACTATACATGCCAAAATTTATTACTTGATAACCCTTTTTATCACAAACTTCTTTTAAAGCATCATATATAACTTTATTTTTTGATGCTTGACTATTTTCATTAATTAAAGCTATCTTCATAAACCGTACACCTCATTTGGTATATATTCTATCATAAAAAAAAAATAAATACAACATAATTACAATTTTTTAAAATTAGTTCAATATTATGTAAAATTGACTTTTTTTGGATTTTGTGATATAATAATAGTTAAGAAAATATATTTTTAGGAGGATTTGAATAATGAAAACGAACAAAAAGCTCTGTGTTGAGCCCAAGCGGTTTATAACTTTCATCTTGATTAGCACTTTGGTGGCAATTTTGTCGCTTTGCGTACTAATCCCACTTTTTAGGTTATGGTTCTTTAACGTAGACATGAACATCTTTGGTTTAACCTCTGAAGAAGCTTACCAGGCAATAATGACTAAGAGGTTGGCATTTGCAAATGCAAGTAGTTTTAACAACTGGTTATACTATTTGCCGACCTTAAGCAAAATGTTACTTGGTGCAGTTTCAATAATGACTTTCTTAGCTGCCACTGTAGGTAGTTGGAACCTTATCGTCTATGCTATGAAGTGTCAAGCAATGGCTAAAAAAAGGTCCTAGGAATTCCTAGGATCTTTTTCTATTCTTCTTGCCAATCTTCCATATCGTCAGGGCTTTCTTCTTGTTTTTCTTTTTGATTTTTTTGCGTATTTTTTAATGCTTTTTCAGAACTTTCTACCTTTTTGCTAATAAGGTTATTTGCTTTTTCTACTACATCTGGTACAAGTTCTATTAGTTTATCAACTGGGCTTGAACCATTTAAGGTCATAAGCTTAGTTGTTCCATCTTTTACGACTAAAAAAGCCATAGGAGATATATGAACTCCCGCTCCACTTCCTCCACCAAAAGGAAGTTTAGCAGTTTCAGAAAATTTATTTAATTTATTTGTATTAAACTCACTACCACCAGCTGCAAAGCCAAAACATACTTTAGATACTGGTATTATAACCGTGCCATCTGGTGCTGTGAGCATATCTCCTACAATTGTGTTTACATCAACCATATTTTCTAATGAAGTCATAGCTGTCATCATTAAGCTTTCTATTGGATGTTGTTTTTCCATTTTTCTTTACCACCTTTCTAACCCTCATAATTATTTTTGCAATTATACAAATAGTATTTACTAAATTAAGTCTAATTATACTATATACATCAATACTTAATATTTTATTTGAGATATATGTCTCATATCTTACTTTATCTAAGTTCATTTTATCTACATTTTTTGCTAAATACATATTAATAACTGCATTTAAAATTGATATCACATATACATTTAGCAATTCGTTTCTTAAATTTACTGAAAAATTTAAATCAAGCTTTTGTATAAATATACTCTTGCCTATTTTTTTTATTTCATCTTTTTTTAGAATAACTTCATCAATTTTTTGAAAATTTAGAAAGTCTAGCAAAAACTTGTATATAACTCCTAAAATTTTTTTGGTTTTTCCTGCTTCTTGTACATTAATTATTTTTATCTTTTTTATTTTTACAAAATAAAGAAGATAAATTTCAACATAATTTAAAGTTTTTAATTCTTCATTTTCTTTTTCTTTGCTAAAATCAGTATTTACACTATATTTAAGTTTGACTCTTGCCGGTACTAATAGTATAATTAAAAAGAGAAATAATATAAAAAATAAAATATATGCTACTATCATTTTTTCACCTATTAGTATTATTAGCAAAAATATCTAATATAAACATCAAATGTGTGTTTTTAAAGAACATTTTACAATATATGTTGTATTTTGTAAAAACTTGTTATATAATACACTTATAGAGTGAACATCCAATTTGAAAGGAAGGATTATATTATGACAAAAAGAAGGAATATATCCAATATTTTAGAAGCTCTTCCAGAGGAAGTGTCTGAATATATAATTAATACACCAATTGAACTTGCTTTTAATAATTTAGTTGATATTGAAACTAGAGTCGAGTTTTTGCTTCCTTTTCTTGGAGTACCAACTAGCTTAAAAGCATATGAATATATAAAATATGCATTAATTGAAGTATGCAAAGATGAAGATAGAATACAAAATATAACTACTGGATTATACCAAGAGATTTCAGATAAATATGGTAGTACACCAAGTAGAGTAGAAAGAGCTATGAGGCACGCAATAGATATAACATTTACTAGAATGGACGATACTGTTAGTATGTGGCTTTTTGGATATAGTGTAATACCCAAAAAAGGTAGATGTAGTAATTCTGAATTTATTGCAAGACTTGCAAGATTGCTTACTAAGTTTTGATAATATACAAAAAACTCTAGTTTAATTTTAACTAGAGTTTTTTTCCTTATTTATATGAAAATATTCTAATTGAATTAAGTATTGTAATTAGTGCTACACCAACATCTGCAAAGATTGCAAGCCACATAGAAATAGATAAGAAGCCACTTAAACATAATAACAAAACTTTAACTACTATTGCAAAAATGATATTTTCTTCTATAACTTTTTTTGTTTTTTTAGCTATTTTTATAGCATCTACTAATTTAGAAGGTTCGTCAGACATTATAACAATATCAGAAGTTTCAATTGCAATATCTGAACCTTTTCCCATTGCTATTCCTATATCTGCAAGTGAAAGTACAGGAGAATCATTAATTCCATCACCTAAATATGCTATTTTATCATTGCCGTTTTCTTTTTTTATTTCATTAAATATATTTACTTTTTCTTCAGGCAATAATTTAGCATATACTTTGTCAATATTTATTTTTTTAGCAATATCATTTGCTATATCTTCATTATCTCCTGTTAACATTATAGTTTGCTTTATTCCAAGTTTTTTTAGATTTGCAACTATATTTAAAGAATCTTCTTTTAATTTATCAGATAATATTAAATAACCTTCACAAATATTATTTATTGCTAAATAGATAACTGTTCCAACTTCTTTTACCTCAGGTGTTTTAATATTATTTTCTTGCATTAATTTGTAATTACCACAATATATTTCACCTTGTTTAGTTTTAGCTTTTATTCCCTTTCCTGCTATTTCCTCGTGCGAAACTATTTCATTTGTATCTATCTTACCGCTATAATAATTTAAAACTGACTTTGCTATATAATGATTTGAAAAACTTTCACAAATTGCAATTTTTTCTATAATTTCATCTTCTTTTAAATTACCATAAGAATTAGTCTTTGTAACTTCAAACATCCCTTTTGTAAGTGTGCCAGTTTTATCAAATACTATCTCTTTTATTTCAGTTAAAATGTCTATATACTTACTTCCTTTTACAAGTATTCCTTTTTTTGAACTCGCACCAATACCAACAAAAAAGCCAAGTGGAATAGATATTACAAGTGCACAAGGACAAGAAATAACTAAAAATGTAAATGCTTTATGCAAGGCAACATTTAATGAAATATTAGCAAAAACAGGTAAAACGGCAATAAAGATTGCTATTAAAATTACAATTGGAGTATAAATTTTAGCAAATCTTGTTATAAATCTTTCTGTATCAGATTTCTTTTTATTTGCAGATTCAATTAATTCTATTATTCTTGAAACAGTTGAATTTTCAAAGGTTTTTGTTACTTTTGCTTCAATTACAGCACCAATATTTATTGAGCCTGATAGAACTTGGTCATTTTTTTTAAGTGATATAGGTTTGCTTTCACCATTTAATGCTGACATATCAAATTCGCACTCATCACTTAGCAAAACACTATCTACAGGTACTTTTTCCCCTGTTTTTACTATTATAACATCCCCTACTTTAAGTTCTTCTGGTTTAATAGTTTTTACTTCGTTTCCTCTTTTTATATTTGCAATATTTGCTCTAATATCAATAGCAGACGATATCTTTTTTTTAGATTTGTCTACTGCCATATCTTGCAAGAATTCTCCAATTTTGTATAGCAAAATAACTGCTATTGCCTCTATATATTCATTAATTGCAAATGCACCTATTGTAGCTACTACCATCAAAAAGTTTTCATCAAACATATCTTTTTTAAATAGTTTTTTTATAGCTTTTACTAAAATGTCATATCCAATTAAAAGATAACTTGCTATATACAAAATAACTGATAGATTTTCTTGCTTTATAAATAACGCAAATAAAGCTAATATAACTCCTAAAAACACAAAAACGTAGTTCATAAAATCATTATTTTTTTCATTACTCTTGCTCATATTATGCCTCCTTTATATGTTCAGTTACTAAATTTAATATTTTTTCAATATGTTCATCATCTAAAGTATAATATACTTCTTTTCCTTCTTTTCTTGATTTAATAAGGCGAGCTTGTTTTAATGTTTTCAATTGATGTGATACTGCAGATTGTGTCATATCTACTTTTTCAGCCAAATGATTTACACACATTTCATTTTCCATCATACAGTACAATATTTTAATTCTTGAACTATCAGAAAACATTTTAAAAGTATCAGCAAGTTCAATTATCATATCATCAGATGGTATATACACTTCTTTTTTACATTTATCTTCTTTCATAATATTCCTCCATAAATATTATATGAATAATTGTTCATATATTCATATAATATCATAAAAAAATTTCAATGTCAACAAAAAAATTAGGTTTGTATCAATTATGGTACAAAACTAATTTTTTTACTATATATTCTATTAACTTACTAGTTTTCCTTTTTTTACATTTTTTGAACCTGTTTTTATCATTTCGTCTACTAAATCTGATGTTTCAGATGTATAATTTACTATTATTTCTGCACCACTTGCTGTTGCAGCACCTCCAAACATACCATCATATGATGTGACTTCAGCATTTCTTATAGTTATATTAGTTTTTATTTTTTGACATACCCAAAACATATTACTCATATTTGTTACACTACTTGTATCAAATCTTTCTCCCAAATTTAAACTTGTTAAATTACTACATCCATTAAACATATTATTCATATCTGTTACACTGCTTGTATCAAATTTTTCTCCTAGGTTTAAACTTGTTAGACTACTACAAGAATTAAACATATGATGCATACTTATTACATTACTTGTATCAAAGCTACTCAAATCTAAGCTTGTTAAACTACTACAGCCATTAAACATTAAATCCATATTTTCTATAGCACTTATATTAAATTTATTACTATAATTTATGCTTTTTAATTTATTACATTGTTGAAACATATGCCTCATATTTTTTACTTTGCTTAAATCTAAGTTACTAAAATCTAAACTTATTAAACTTCTACATCCACAAAACATCATATACATATCTGTTACACTACTTGTATTAAATTTTTTCCCTAAATTTACACTTATTAAGTTACTACATCCCCAAAACATACTATCCATATTTATTACATTTTTTGTATCTAAATTACTTAAATCTAAATTTGTTAAACTAGCACATCCATAAAACATATGCATCATATTTGTTACATTACTTGTATCTAAATTACTTAAATCTAAACTTATTAAACTACTACATCCAGAAAACATATATAACATAGTTGTTACACTACTTGTAACAAATTTATCTCCTAGATTTAAATTTGTCAAGCTACTACAACCGTCAAACATACTATTCATAAACATTACATTACTTGTATCTAATACATTTATATCTATCTCTTTTGCTTTTGAAAAACCACTAAACATAGCCCTTGAATCTTTATTTGCTATTATTTTTCCATTCCCACCTATTATTAATTCATAGCCTTCATTTCCATCATCCACTATCCAAGCCATTACTGAACCATTATTTTTTTCTGATACATCCCAAGATTTTATTGCATCTTTTGACACCTTATTATTTGTTATTAACTTAATCTTAGTTATTTTTTTCCTATATTCTTCAGTATGAAAATCTTCATTTCCGTGATTCCACCAAACTTTTAATACAGAATCATTCGGATTTCCTATTATATAATCCATACTTTCTGCTATTTCTTGTTTTTTCTTATCTTTTCCTAAATATGCTAGTCCTACATCAAATGCTTGTATTTCGCCTGTATAATTTTTATGCACTACACCCACATAATCTTCTTCTTTTATTTTGCTTTTATCTCCTTTGTATTTTATCATTAAGTCACCTTGTCTTATTCCATATGCATTTTTTATTTCTTGCAAATCGCTTCTAAATGTCGCCTCTTTAGCATTATCCATTGGACTATTATATATTACTGTATTTATTATTGATGCTGCAAGTATTATTATTACTACTATTGTTATTAACATCACTATTAAACTTATTCCTTTTTTCATATACCTTTCCTCCTTACTTAAATTTAAAGACGCAAAGCCAGTGCTAGAATATTTTACCCATATTCTAACACTGGCTTTTTTAACCTATTTATTTTTTTAATATTATCTAGTATGTATGTATGTATGTATGTATGTATGTATGTATGTATGTATGTATAGTGTATTCATATTTTTAACTCCTTTAGTTTACATATTTTATTTTGCTTTATCTTAACTTCTATGTTTATTCTACTACATTTTTTCTTTTTTTACAATAGCTAATAACTTTATTAATATTAAAAATGAGTGAAATAATTTCACCCATTTTTAATTAAAAGCTTTTTATATTTTTTTAACCATATGCTGCCATTTCTACAACTACAAGTATAAACAGAAGCATAACATAAACAAATATTGGTGTAAGTACTAAAACTAGTAACTCCCATACATATGAAATTTTATCTCTCTTTACAGAAATCTGTATATTTCCGTCTTTTTGATATATCTCTCCATTTATTTTATCTTTATCATACGTCAAATATATTTTTTTAACATTACCATCATTATCAAAAATCCGTTGAACATTAAGTGACCTTTTTTTTAATTCGTCTACATCTATTAAGTTAATATCTTCAGTATCCTTAACAATATTATTAATATCTGTTTCTATTCTCTTGCAATTTTCCTTATCAAATGAAATGACATTACCAAACACATTAAATTTTGCATATAGACCACAAAAAACTAACACTACAAAAATAAAAAAAGTAACTAAAAATGTTATACAATATTTAGTGTTATTTTCTTTTATCCCTTCAACATAGCTCTTTATTATTTTAATCATTTTTATTCTCCTTTCTTCTTTATATATTTAATACACGAGAACACCATAATAAGAAAATATAAATTATAAATGGAAAAGCGAAAAAGATTAAGAATAATACATCAACAAAATAACCAAATTTATTATTTACTTTTATTTCATAGTAATTTCTTGCTGGAAAAATATTTACTTTTATCTTTGCATTATTTTTTCTCAAATTAATTTCATTTACATTATGATTTGAATTATATGAAGCTTCAACTTTGCAATTTCTTTTTTCAAATTCACTATAATCTATTTCGTAATAATTATCTGTTAATTCAAGTACTTCCTTTACTACAATTTTTAATTTATCAATATCTTTTTTATAATAATCAAAAAAGCTATTAGTATTACCTGTTAGTGTAATTCCAGATAATAAAATCAAATCAAATAAAATTATAAAAATAATGCCAGCTTTAATATGATGTTTTTCATAGAATTTTTTAATCCGCTTAAAAATCCCAATCATATTGTACTCTCCTCTTTTCTATTTAGAACTAAGTTTTCACTCTATATGCTTAACATTATATCATTTTGTCGCTATTATGTCAACATAACATTTCGTTTATTTCACTATACTTTCTATTTCAATTTTTCTATGATGCTTTATTGGTTCCCACTCGTATTTTCTATTAAATAGACAAATTATATTTATAGGTATCCAAGAAAGCATAAAAATTGAAAGAGTAAATACTCCTTTTATAGTGTCCTTTATCTTTTTCCTTTCTACTATTACAACAAACAGTGATATTAATATACTTATAGCATAGCCTAGAGCTATTGAGAAAAATTTATTATCATACATATACCTTACTGTATCATATACTTGGATTCCAAATAAGCTATATAGCATTAAAAGAAGTATAACAATAAAAGATAATACTTGTATAACTGGTGCCAAAAAGAATAGTGCCATATCAAAGCATTGTGGTACTTTTTCTTTTACCCATTTTTTTAATAATTTAAATGAATAATGATATAAACATTGGAAAGTACCAAAAGACCAACGTTTTCGTTGTTTCCACGATTCTTTGTAGCTTAAAGGTTGTTCATCATAAGTAATTGCTGATTTAACAAATACAATTCTTTGATTATTCAATGCACATTGTGCAGCAAATTCTATATCTTCAGTCATTGTAATAGTATTAAATCCTTGAGTTTCTATTACTTCTTTTGCTACCATAAATCCTGTGCCATTAATGGAAGATGACCAGCACATATTCATCCTTGCTCTATTAAAAAAATAATTTTGTACAAAGTAAAATAATGAATAACAGCTTGATATCCACGTATCAGAAGGATTTTTGCTATCTCTATACCCTTGTGCTACTTTATAACCAGAGCACATTACATCATTCATTCTTTTTATAAAATCAGGATGAACAATATTATCTGCATCAAATACAATATATCCGTCATAATTAAAATTACTATTTAAATATTTAAAAGCAAATCGCAAAGCTTCACCTTTTGAGTTAATTTCATCTAAACAATTAATTATCTTTGCTTTATTTTCTATTGCTATTTTTTCGGTATTATCTATACAATTATTTGGCAATACAAACACATCATACAACTCTTTTGGATAGTTTTGTTTATTTAAACTATATAAAAGATTACCGATTACTTTTTCTTCATTTCTAGCCGCAATTACAACCGCAAATTTACATCTTGAATCGTAGTTTTTAATTTTATTTTTCTTTTTAGTAAAAAAAGCAAACATACCTGTTATTATATAATAAAGTGCATATAATATTATAATAGTATCTAAACTATAGTATAATATTTTAAGCAATGCCTTAAAAAATTCTATCGACATATTTAACCACCTTTATTTAAATTAAATTTTGTATATTAATAGTTTATGTCGATATATTAAATTATATTTATAAAAAAAAAGAAAGCCACATTTAATTATGCAACTTTCTTAATTTTTTTAATTTAACTCATTTTCGAATCTAATAATACAACATCAAAATTTCCTGCATTATCCTCTATATATACTGTTATTTTACTATATCCTTCTTTTATTAAAATCATATCATTAGTAACTTCTACTCCATATATTTCAAAATGTGATTTTGCTATATTTTTATCACTAAAATCTCCATAGTCATATTTAACCATCTTTATTCCACTTAAGTTATCATTTTTTCCTGTAATTTGCATATAGCCTATACTATCTCCACTAGGATGAGCCACTTTTTCATTGTTAATTGATATAGTTGGTGCTTGATTATCAACATTATCCACTACATATTTTGTAGTTCTTTCTTCCCTAGTTAAATATTCAGTATACTTAACTGTTATTTCATAGTTTCCTTCTTTACTTACTTCATATATATTATTTCCTTTTGAATCTGTAGTAACTACTGTAAATATTTCACTTCCAACACTTACTACAACATCACTAAAAATATTTGGCACTTTTACTTTTACATTTACACTTTTTGCCCAACTAGTAGAACTTGGTTCAAAAATCACTACAGAAGATGATACATTATTATTTTCATTATTATAATTTAGTAAGAATGAAATATCATCTGTTAGAGTATAATACATTTCATTTCCTATTTTTAAACCTTTTGCGTAATACACTTTTCCAGTTTTTTGTGATAAAACATATATATCATTTGCACCATATTTTCCAGTACCATATTTTAAGTCTTCTATATCTATCTTATCATAATCTATCTCATATAATGTTATTTGATTATCTACTAACTCATCACCATTACTTGCAAATTGACTCTTTACTTCATTTGGAAGATTACTGAATGTTATAATTTTAGCATCTTTTGTAGGATACGTACTTCCATTTTTAGTATAATATGCTTGGGTAGCAGTTTGTATCATATAAATTTCTGTTCCAAATGAAATCTTTTTTGAATTATTTATTGTGTTAAATCCTGATATTGTTACTGTAGCAAGTAATATCAAAATAACAGTAATTGACGCAACTAAAGCAATAACAGATATACCCCTTTTATTTGTTTTCACAGGTCAATCCTCCTCTTTACACTTTTATTTGAGCTCTTGCAAAATTTCCAGCATTGTCTTCTATATATATAGTTAAATATTCTGTACTATCTTTGATTTCAATTATATCTTCATTTAGTTCTATTCCATTTGTCTTAAAATATGTCTCAATGTCACTATCGTCTATGTTTTCTCTTTCATATTTTATACATTTTATACCACTTAAATTGTCATTCTTGCTATCTATTTTTACATAGCTATAATTTCCTTCACTTGAATTTAACTCAATTTTATCTGATACTTTAAGTGTTGGAGCTTCATTATCAAAATTTGACAGACTATAACTTTGTGTTAAAGTTTCTCCATTAGTATTCTGATATGCAACATTTATAGTATAATTTCCCGCTACATTATCTATTTTGTATTCATAATAATCTCCAACATATGTAGAAGTAGTAAATGGCGAAGATACTCCATTATTAATTATAGTTACGACAACATCTGTGTACTTATCTGGTACTTTAACTGTAGTTACTATATTTTTATTTGTCCATTCTGTTGTAGATGGTTTAAATGAAATAGAATCTTTTATTATAGCACTTTCATCCTTATCAACATAATTTATTCTCTTTTTTAAATCATCAGTAAGTGTAAAATATGTTGTATTTCCAGCTTTTACACCTTTTAAATAGTATACCATACCTGTTTTTTTAGATACTGCATATATGTCATTACTTGTATTATTTGTTGGATTACCATATGTTGTTTCTATATTTCCAATTAAAGAGTAGTCTAACTCATACATTAAAACTGTATTATTTACTTTATCTTCATTAGCAAATTGTACCAAATCATTTGCTTTTACATCCTTTAAATCTACTGTGACACTTTCAGAAACAGGATATTCATTATTCTTGTTATAGTAATTATCCACTGCTTCTTGAACATATGCTATCTCAGTAGCAAATTTAGTTTTAGTAGAGTCATTTGCTACATTAACTATTGCTACTGTTGCAGTAGTTGCAAATATCATCATTATAACTACTGCAACGGCCACTGTTAAAAATGTTACACCCTTTTTCATAAATTTAACCTCATTTTAATAAACCTATCTCTTTTTTTAGTTCATCATTTAAAGCATAATATATTTTATTTCCAATTTCTTCACCTTTTAGATAATATACATTTCCAGTTTTTTCAGAAACTAAATATATATCTTTAATATCTCCATCTTTTTGCTGACCTCTATTTGTTTCTTGCACACCCGCTTCATATAAATCAAGCGGTCTTAAAGTTATTGTAGCAGTTAAGTCCCTTGTTTCTGCAAGAAACTGATTTGCTCCTAAATCTAATGTTGATAAATCTACTTCTATACTAGAATTTAATATTGGATATTTATTATTTCTAAAATTATACTGTTCTACTAATTTTTGAATAGAATAAATCTCATTTGCAAATTCTTTTTTCTTTGTAGATTGATATATATTATTAAAAGAAACTCCTATTGTTACAAGAAGTATAAGAGTAACGGCCATTGTACATACAAGTGCTACAAGTGAAATACCTTTTTTCTTCATATAAAAAACCTCGAATCTTTATTCATTTATATATATTTTATACTTAACTTATATATTTGTCAAGAAAATTTGAGGTATGTTTAAATGAAATATACTCTAAATAAATAAACAAAAATAGTGCGATAACAACATATCACACTACTCTATTACAAATCTTTTTAATACTTTATCTTCTATAATTCCAAGGCCTCTATATCTATTTTCCGCATAAACTCTAACAATGCCTTCTCCACTTGTTACATCATATGCTACACCATTTACAAACTTAGTATATGTATCTTTATCTAAATTAACTTTTTTCTTATCTTCAAAATACTTATCTAAAGGAATTATTTTTTCAAGCATTTTTTCATAGTCAAGTTTTAAAAAATCATATAATTTTATGCTATCTTCTATTTTGAAATTACCAGTCTGAAGTCTAGTTAACTCTATCATTATAGCACCACAACCAATTTTCTTCCCTATATCATTTGCTAAACTCCTAATATATGTTCCTTTAGTACAAGTAACTGTAAATGATACTTCTTTTTTATCAAGCTCAACTTTTATATCTTCAATATTAAATATTTCTATTTCTCTTTCTTTTAATTCAACTTCTTTTCCTTCTCTTGCATAAGAATAGGCTCTTTTTCCATCTACTTTTATTGCACTATATATTGGTGGTTTTTGCATTTGTTTTCCTATGAATCTTTTTATTCTTTCTTGTATATATATTTCATCACTTTTTACTACACTAGCAAAAACAATTCTTCCAGTTACATCATATGTATCAGTTTCAACTCCAAGCAATATCTTAACTCTGTACTTTTTTATTTCAGATGTTAAAACATCACTTAATTTAGTTGCCTTACCAATACATATAGGTAGGACTCCTGTTGCAATCGGGTCTAATGTACCTGTATGCCCCACTTTAACAGTTGGAAATATTTTCCTTATAATATCTACAACATCATGTGATGTTATTCCCTGTGGTTTATCTATATTTAAAACTCCATTTTTAACCTGAGGTATTAACACTAAACTCTTCCTCCTATTATTTCAATAAGTTTTTGTTTTTCAATTTCTAAGTCATCTCTCATTGTATATCCAGCTGCACGCACGTGTCCTCCGCCACCAAAATGTATTGCAATTTTAGAAACGTCGACATTTCCACCTGAACGCATACTTACTTTATTTGTGCCATCACTCTTTCCTCGTACATATACTGATATTTCGGTACCTTCTGGCATTCTTAAATAATTAGTCATACCTTCTGCGTCTTCTTCTTCAACACCAAGTCTATTAATATCTTCATATGATACATAGCTATATCTTAATTTACCACCATAATATACTTCCATATTATCTATTGCTTTAGCAATAAGCTTTAATTTAGGTTCTTTTAAAGTATGATTTAATTTATCACATATACTTCCAAAATCTACACCAATTTCTACCAAATATGCTGCTGCAATAAGTGTAGATGGTTTAGTAGATGCATAATTAAAACTACCTGTATCAGTCATAATTCCAGTATATATGTATGTACCGATATCTTTATCTATTTCAATTTCCATAGCTCTAAGTAGGTCATATACAATTTCTGAAGCGGCTGGTAAATCTTCAACTATACAGTTTACATCTCCATACGGGTTAACCTTTTTATGATGGTCAATCATTAATATTGATTTTGCTTTATCATAGTCTTCCTTTAACATATCAAGTCTATCATTAGAACTAGAATCAACACATACAAGTAAATCATAACTTTCTTCTTCAACATTTTTTTTAGCCTCATTAATATATGGCAAAAATTTAAATGAATCTGAACATTGTTGCATTATAACGTTAGCATTTTTTCCCATCTTTCTTAATGCTAGACACATACCAAATGCAGCTCCTATAGAATCACCATCTGGACCTATATGTCCTACCACATATATATTATTTGATTTATCAATTAACTTTTTTGCTTCATTAAACATATATATACCCCCTCTTATACATAAAATATTATTGCTACTTATCTTTATTATCCTTTTTTATAACATCATTTATTACTTTATCCATATGACTACCATATTCAAGAGAATCATCAATTTGAAAAGTAAGTTCAGGTATATTTCTCATTCTTACACGTTTTCCAAGTTCACTACGTATAAAGCCGTGAGATTTTTTTAACGCATCAATTACTTTTTGTTTATTTTGCTTTCCATATATACTAATATATACCTTTGCATATTTTTGATCAGGTGTAATTTTCACATCAGTTACAGAAATAAGTCCTGTAACTGATGGATTTTTTAAACTATATAAAATTATATCACTTAAAGCAACTTTAACATCTTGCTCTAATCTTCCTTGTCTTTGCATAAGTATCTCCTTATTTTTCTTCAACTAATTCATAACACTCAAATATGTCGCCTTCTTTAATATCACTAAAATCTTCAAGTTTTATTCCGCATTCATATCCGCTTGCTACTTCCTTTACGTCATCTTTTTCTCTTTTTAAAGAGTCAATTTTTATACTCAAAAGTACAATAGAATCTCTAACAAGTCTAACCATTGCATTTCTTACTATTTTACCTGATTTAACATAGCAACCTGCAACAATACCAACATTTGAAAGTTTAAATATTTTTCTAACTTCTGCCTCTCCAAGCATAACTTCTTTGTATTTCTTTGGTGCAAGTCCTTTTAATGCATCTTGAACATCATTTATAGCATCATATATAACACTATAAAATCTTAAATCAACTTTTTCCTTTTCTGCTTGAGTAGCAGCAGCAAGTTCAGGACGTACGTTAAATCCAATTATTATTGCATTGGATACACTAGCAAGTGTTACGTCTGTTTCCTTTACACCACCAGTAGAAGCATGAAGCACTTTAACTCTTACCTCGTCAGTAGAAAGTTTTTCAAGCGATTCTTTTATTGCTTCAACTGAGCCTTGAACATCAGCTTTGATTATAACATTAAGTTCTTTTATTTTTCCTTCTTTAATTTGTCCAAATAAGTCATCAAGAGTAACCTTAGAACCTTGTTTAATAAGTTTCTTTCTTGACTCAGCTTTTTTCTTAGCAATTAACTGTTTAGCTACTTTTTCATTTTCTACTTCATAGAATACATCACCTGTTTGAGGTACTTCATGAAGTCCTAATATTTCAACTGGAGTTGAAGGGCCAGCCATTTTTACTCTTTTACCCTTATCGTCTTTCATTGCACGAATTTTACCTATAACATCTCCAATTACAATTGTATCTCCAACATTTAACTGTCCTCTTTGTACAAGCATAGATACTATTACACCTTTAGTTTTATCAAGTCTTGCTTCAAGTACAGTACCTTTTGCTTGTTTGTCTGGATTTGCTTTTAAGTTTTTCATTTCAGCAACTAATAATACCATTTCAAGTAAATTATCAATTCCTTCTCCAGTTAGAGCTGAAATCGGAACACAAATTGTATCTCCTCCCCACTCTTCTGGTACAAGGCCAACATCAAGAAGTTCTCTTTTTACTTTTTCAACATCTGCCCCTGGTTTATCAATTTTATTAATTGCAACTATAATACTTACACCAGCTGCTTTAGCATGGTCTATTGCCTCTATTGTTTGTGGTTTAATACCATCATCTGCAGCTACTACTATAATTGCCACATCTGTTACTTGTGCACCTCTTGCACGCATTGCAGTAAATGCTTCATGTCCTGGTGTATCTAAGAAACATATTTCTTTATCTTGTACTTTTATTTTGTATGCACCTATGTGTTGAGTAATTCCACCTGCTTCACCTGAAACAACATTTGTACTTCTAAGTCTATCTAGAAGTGATGTTTTACCGTGGTCAACGTGTCCCATTACAACAACAATTGGTGGTCTTGGTTTTAAATCTTTTTCTTCATCTTCACTATCATCAAATAATATATCTTCTTCAGTTACTACTACTTCTTTTTCTGCAGTAATACCAAATTCTGATGCTATTAAATATGCAGTATCGAAATCTATATCTTGGTTTACAGTAGCCATTATGCCAAGTCCTAATAGCTTTGCAATAATTTCTGATGCTTGTTTTTTTATAGCTTCAGCAAACTCTTTTACTGTCATTGTTTCAGGAAGTTTTACTTCTGTCATAGGGATTATTTTTGTTTGAGAAACTTGCTTTTTAGCATTTTTCTTCTTAGAGCCTCCCTTTCTTAATTTATCTGAATCTCTTTCATATAAATCAAGCATACCAGAATCACTATTGATTTCCATACCTCTTAACTTAGTTGTAGACACTCTTGAGTGTTTTTCTCTAAGTTTATTTTTATCTAATTTTTCTTTTTTATTTTCATTTAATCTATTTTCGTTATATTTTTTCTTATCAATATTAACATTGCTATAATCTTTTGTTTCTTTTTGTTCTACAGGCATAGAAGATGTTTGTTTTATAAACTTGTTAACTTGATATGAAGTATTATCTCTTGTATCTCTATTTTCTCTTACATCTCTATTTCTTTTATTATATGGGGAATTATTATTATTTTGGTTTGGTCTACTTTGTCTATTTTCATCCTTATTAAATGAAGTATTAGTATTGCGGTTCATATTATTTCTATTGTTAAATTTTTCTTTATTATTTGGCCTATTTTCATTTACTCTTTTTGTTTCTGTATTTTTTTCCTCTTTATTATATGTAGCTTGTTTAGTTTCAACTTGTTCTTTTTTCTCTACTTTTTGAGCTACAGCTTTTTCCTCTTTAACTTCTACAATTTTTTCTTCTTTTTTCTCTTCTTTTACTTGCGTTTCAATAGGCTTACCATTTCTAGTTATAACAACTCCTGCAGTTCTATTTTTCATAAAATTAGGCTTTTTGTTAAAACTTTGTCTTGGCTTAACTACACCAAGTTCTTCTTTGTTATAACTTGGTTTTGGTTTTTCTGAGTCAACAAGAGTTCTGTGAGATTTTTTAATATCTCCAGAAATACTTGTAGAAATCTCTTCAACTTCTTTTTTATCTCCACTAGTGTTTATAACTTTAACATTCCTACGAATTATATGCATTTGTTCTTTGTGTTCCCCACTTTTCTTTACTTCTTTCTTTGCTAAAGTTTTTCTTACCTTTTCTACTACTTCATCTTCTAAAGCTGATAAATGAGACTTAACATTAAAACCTAATTTGTTAAGTTTATCTATCATTTCATTATTAGACATATTAAGTTCTTTTGCTAATTCATGTACTTTCATTTTTCCCAAATTTATTCCCCCAATTCATTTTTTACATCATTTAATAATACTTCAAAACTATCTTTATTTATTCCTATTTTTACTTTTAACTTTCCTTTTTTTAAACTGTTTTCTGCTTTTTCAATACATTTAATATCTTTGCAAAGATATACAGCTCTTTTATTAATTTTTTGACTTTTATCTAGAATCGCTATATTATTATCACTTATTATTCTAAATAAGTTGGACTTTTCATCCTTTTTTCTACAAATTATACAACTTCTTGTTGGCATATTTCACCTTTTTTCCTATTCTACAACTATATCCTTAATCTGAGTTTCAGTTTTTATATCAATTTTCCAGCCTGTAAGTATAGCAGCAAGTCTTACATTTTGACCACCTACACCTATTGCAAATGATAATGCTTCATCTGGAACTACTACAGTTGCACATTTTTCTTCATCATTAATATCAATAGCAAGTATTGGAGCAGGAGATAATGCATTTATTATATAGCTTGGAATATCATCACTATATGGTATTACATCAATTCTTTCTCCATTTAATTCATCAATTATTGGTTGAATTCTTAATCCTTTTTTACCTACTAAACTTCCTACTGGATCAACATTTTCATCATTTGAATAAACTGCTATTTTAGTTCTACTTCCTGCTTCTCTTGCAACTGCTTTAATTTCGACTACGCCATCAATAATTTCAGGTATTTCAATTTCAAATAATCTCTTAACAAAATTTGGAGATTTTCTAGAAAGTACAATTTGTGGACCATACTTTCCTGATTCAGTTACACTTTCTACATATGCTTTTATTCTTTGATGTGTTTTTAATTCTTCATTTTTAACTTGTTCCTTAGGTGGAATTAATGCTTCTACTCTTCCTAAATCAACTATTGTACCGAATTTATCTGTTCTTTGTACTACACCTACAACTATTTGTCCTTGTTTATCACTATATTGAGTATATACTAAATCTCTTTCAGCTTCTCTTAATCTTTGTACTATTATTTGTTTACCTGCAACTGCTGCTATTCTTCCAAAATTCTTAGGAGTTACCTCAACATTAACAGTAGAACCAATTTTAGCTCTTTTTGTAATTAATTTTGCATCTTCAAGTGATATTTGAGCATTTGGGTCTTCAACATTTTCAACAACTTCTTTTACAGCATAAACTTTTATATTTTGTTCATTTATATCTACTACAATATTTTCATTTGTATCATAGTTTTTCTTATATGCAGTTTCAAGAGCCATTTTCAAAGATTCAATTAAATATTCCTTTGTTATTCCTTTTTCTTCATAAATCTGATCTATTGCATTAAACAACTCTTTTGAACTAATTTTTTCACTCTTCATCTTTTTAAATCCCCCTAATTAAAACTTTTTTAATTCATTTAAATTAACTTTGTTATTTTTTAAAGCCTCATCAAAGTCATATGTAGTATGTGCTGATGAAACATTTTCTAAACTAATCTCTATTTTATTTCCGTTAAAATTAACTAATATAGTATTATCTTTTTCGTTTACTCCTTCAAGTATTCCAATTATTTCTTTTTTATTATCGATTTTCTTAAATAATTTTATATATACTTCTTTTCCTTGATATTTTTTATATAACTTAATATTCTTTAGTTGTCTTTCAAGGCCTGGAGAAGATACTTCAAGTACATATTCCTTATTTATATACTTATCAACATCATCTTCAATACTACGACTAACAAATTCACAATCATCAATATTTATAGCCGTACTGTCTTTTTTATCTAAAACAAACCTTATAATATTTTGAGAAGCTTCATTTACATTTTCTACATATTCAATATCAAATCCAAGCTTAGAAATCTTATCTTTTAGCTTCTCTTCTAATGTTTCCTCTAATTTTACTCCCATAAAAAACTCCTATTTAAACATAAGTGAGAGGATTTTCTTACCCTCTCACCTTCATATTGCTAGTACTATTATACTATACTTTACTTGAAAATGCAATGTTTTTTTACAAAAAATGTAATAATTATGAAATAACTGACCTCTTTTTTACCAATTCTAATTACTTTCATTTACTTTTTTATTATTCGTAGTAAATAAAGTTACAAGTGATGGTAATTTCTTTGTCAAGTTAAGCTTAAATAGTATACTATCATTTTGATTTATATCGCCAACTTTTACACTATCTTGTATTTCTTCTTTTCTTAGATTTACTAATTGTTTTGTTTTTGTTTCTACAGTTAAAGTTCCTTTTCCTACCTTTTTGCTAGAAGCATCTATGCTTATTTCGAGCTTTGCATCTTTTTTATTCGAATCAAAAGATTGTTCATATTTTAAAGTTCCATTTAAAATCTCATTATCATTATCATTTTTATTTAATTTAAATGTTGTATCTAATTTAGTTGATGTTATAGTACCGTTTATATCAAATAAGTATTTATCATTATCTTTTTCAATTATTATCTGTATATCCTTTTTGTTTTTATTCTCTGCTATATTAATAGTAATTTTTTCGTCCTTCGAACTAATAACTATATGCTTTAAAGCATCTATAACATTTGAATTAATTAAAGATATTTCTGTATCGTTATAATTTATTGTCTGCATTACAAAAGTTGGGAACATACCAGTTGTATATGTAGAAATACTAATATTGCCATTTTTTAATATATCTTTACTTAAAAGTTGAGTAAATGCAGCAGATAAATTATCCTTTAATTCATCAGTATTTTCACTACTTGTTAATTTACTTGTAATATTTATTGCTTTATTATCACTAAGTATATTTTTTATCAAATTATTTGCAAATGATTTTAGCAATGTTTCATCAAGTTTTAAAGTATCTTTATTAGCAGATATAACTTTATCAGACAATTTAACAGTTTCTTTAGTTGAAGTTATATTTTGTTTAAAATTGGTATCTTTTATTGTTTTTGAAAATACTGCTAGCAAATAATTAACATCATTTAATGTAACTCCACTATTTAATACATCTACAACTCTCAAATCGTTAAATAAAATATATTTATTTAAAAAATCTTTATCTTTAAAGTAAATATCATTGTCATCTACAATAATATCTGCTTTTGTTTTCTCTTTATTGTAACCATAATTTACATTAATTAACGCATAATTTTGTAAAGAATCTGTATCAATTTGCAGTGATAATTTAGAATTAGATAATATGCTTTCAAGTAGAGCATATTTATTTTCCTTATTCTTTTTCAAATCATTATTTAAACTTACAACTGAACTAATACTAATATCTGTAGAAGTTGGTTTAAATTTAACAGTTGCTTTTTTGTTATTACTTAATACTTTTTTTGAATACAAGCTATTATATGTTGAAGAATATGTCTCAGATACAATATTCCTTATACTTGTAACTTCAGACATTAAGACTTTTTTTACTTTAGTGTTAGGACTAACTTGATAAAGATAAATAGCAAGTACAATACCAAATACTAAAACCACTCCACTTGCTACTAATATAGTTACTATTTTTCTGTTCATATATCCCCCTCATAAAAATACTTTTACTATTATATAATTATATTATTTATTAAAAAAATTGTCAAATAAATGATAGTTATTTTTTTAATTTACTTGAAAAAGATATAATATAGTTATATAATCTAGTTTATGAGGTGTTATATATGCTTATTGACGTTAATAAAATGAGGCTTTTAAAAAATGAAAATCCTGAGATGAAATATAGGCTAATAAAACAAAACATTGAAAGATTTTTTAGAGACTATATATATTATTATAACGTATACGATAGAGATGAACTAATAATTGACTCTGGTTATTTGCCTTATCACTATCTTGATGAAATTGTTTTAAATAAACTTATTAACCTACTTGAAAAAGAATTAGGATACGGAATTATAATAATGAAAACAACTAATATAAACAAACAAGGTTATGAAAAAGGAGACCTAATTAACATTAGATTGTTTGATATACAAAATGCTAATTCTAAAGATATAGACGATTATTTTAACTTAAAAATGTTCCAACCATTATATTCAACTTTTCATAATTTTTACAATATTTCTGGAGAAAATAAATATGGTGCTAAAAGTTATGTTTCTTGCTTAGATACTAATTCTCATGAATTACTAAAATAAATATAGAAAATGCTGAAATTATAAAATAAAATTCCAACATTTTCTATTTTTTTATGAAGTGTATATGTTTAATACACTTATGCCATACTCTTTCTGCCATGAATTATCTGCCTGAATTACACAATCTACTGCATTTTTAGGTAATATTAATTGCAAAGTATATGAATTTTCGCCTTCGAAGTTTTTTTGTAGCTTTTCCTTATCTATTATTACACCTTTAAAACTTGAAGACGTCGCTACTTCCTCACCTGCAACAATATACTTTTCTGTAAATGTTTTTTTTGAAAATGGTAAACAAACATAAGCACTAATTCTATCCAATGTCGTATCTTCAAATTTTTCCGTTACCGCTACATAATTGTTTCTTTTGGCACTTCTATACACTTTTATCTCTCCTTTATATTAATTTATGAGTTTTTTAAATTATAGTTATTATATTATATACATTATACATGACAAATGGCAAAAAGTAAAGAAAAAATTATAACTATTTCTGTAAATTCTTGCATTTATACAAAAAAAGATATATAATACACTATATATTGGGGTATAGCCAAGTTGCTGAGGCTGTTATATGCTTTAGCACTATTACAGCCTCAGTATACGATATTTTTTTGTATTTTAAATATTGGGGTATAGCCAAGTGGTAAGGCAACGGACTCTGACCCCGTCATTTCGTTGGTTCGAATCCAACTACCCCAGCCAGCGAAGTTTCTGTTCGAACATTATAGAACAGAAGATATAAAAATCAATCAGTTAAACTGGTTGATTTTTTCTTTTGGAAAAAATCATCCTAAATCTG
>CANQLD010000008.1 GCA_947624625.1 uncultured Clostridia bacterium
ACTACAATTACCCCTTTTACTCGGCTATTATTATACTACAAATTTCTTTACACTTCAAGTAATTATTCACAAATATAACAAAGTCGGCTAAAAATTTAACCGACTTTATATAAATATACAACTTTTTTTATTCAAAAGTTACTTTCTTAAATTCTATACCAAATTCCTCTGAAAAATAATCATCCTCTTCAAATATAATTTCTCTAAGATTTTGGCAATTTAAAAATAATTTTCCATTAATTTCTATAGCTCCCCTAAATACAACTTTCGTCAACTTTTCACAATCACTAAAGCAGTATCTGTCAAGACATATATTTACTTTTGGAAAAACAATTTCCGTCAAACTGCTACAATAAGAAAAAGCATTCTCATTTATACATAATTTTTTCATCCAATTTAATGGTTTAACAAAACTTATTTTTTCAAGTTTATTACAATTTAAAAAAGCATCCCAATTTATTACTTCAAGTGTATTAGGTAATGTTATACTTTTTAAAGACTTACAATCAGCAAATGCATAACATCCAATTTTATATACTTTTGGAAGAGTAACTTTTTCTAAAGCACTACAACCTTTAAAAAGAAAGTCACTTATATATTCTACTTTTGAGGGGATTTTTATACTTTTTAAACTACAACAAAATTCAAAAGCAGATGATTTAATTATTCCAATAGATTCTGGAAGTTTTATAATTTCAAGACTTAAACATCCTTCAAATGCCGAAATCCCTATTTCAATTACATTTGGCATAACAACTTCTTTTAAACATTTACAGTTTTTAAATGCGTACTTACCAATTATTTTTAGTGTACTTGGTAATATAACTTTCCTTATCCGTTCAAAATCTTTAAATGCAGAATCTTCTATAGATGTATAGCCCTCTGGTATTGTTACATTTTCTAAATCCTCATACAATTTATTAATTGCATCCATTTTTGTAAATATCATTTTTTTCTCTCCTTTTTTGTTATAGTTATAACTTAATTTAATATATCATTTTGAATTATTATACTATTCCAAACTCAATATGTCAATATGCATTGAACTTTACTTTTTATGTAAAATATGATATAATATTAGTAAGAAATATTTTGAAAATTAATTAATTATAATTATAAACATGGAGGGACATTTAGTGAATAGTAAATGGAACAAATTCAAAACTTGGGTGAAGGGGATTTTTAAAAATTCAAGATTTCCACACATCACCTATTGGGACATCGTACGGTTTGGTTCATGCATTAGAAAATTAGCTACAAGTTCAATTATACTTTATGTGCTTGCACATTTTGTACCTGAACTTAGAATTAAATTACCGTATCTGTACCTATTGACAGACAAAATCATGGATGTATTTAATGTACTATTTAAATGGTTTGTCTATCTGCTACAATACTTAGGAGTCAACTTTTAAAAGTTGACTCCTTATTGTTTATCATTTATATATTTTTCAATTAATTTTCTTTTCATTTTAGTAATATCGTAAAAAGGTATTTTTATGCCATTATTTGCCATTTCAATTACTTTTTTTGATGTTTGTATTACTTGTTCTTTTAAATTATTTGATATTTCAACATCTTTTTTTATTATTAATATATTTATTCTCAATAAAACTATCAATTGTTGGAAATATATTTTGTATTAAAAACACAGTTTCTCTATCTAAAAGTTTTCCAAATACAAAATTATAGACTTGTTTTCTAGTTTTAACTTTATTTTCATATATTTTCCTATATTTTTCAACTTTACTACTAATTGGGACAAACCATATTATATTTTCAATTTCACTATCTTTAAAACATAGATAACAAGGTCGTTTTGTACCATAATCTTTATTCAACATTAATTTTAAATCTTTAAACTCATCAAAAAATTCATCTTTTAGAAAATAAAATTTACCATTTTCTATTACCACACTTTCACCTCATTAAAATCTTGAGAGCTAACCTAAAAAGGAAAGCTCTCAAAAAATAACATTTGTCCACCTACGCATTTATGGCTCGCAAGTAGGGTTGCGATTTACATTTGCTCACCTACGCACTTATTGTTCGCAAGTAGGGTTGCGATTTACATTTAATTTGGACAAAGATACACTTAAGTATCTATATTATTATATTCATTATACACTTCATTTATAATAATGTCAATATAATTCTTTAAAATATTTTAGCAAAATTCTGCTATTTTTCGACATTTTTATATAATAATAGTTTACAATAATTAATTATTAATGAGGTATGTTAGTTTCATTACAATATTTATGCCTTATTTTCACTTCCAAGTACATCAACAATTTTATGTTTTACCATATTTTTAACTGCCTCTCTTGCTTTTGAAAGATATGTTCTTGGATCAAAAACACTTGGCTCATTTACAAATACTTCTCTTATATTAGCTGTCATTGCAAGACGAATATCACTATCAATATTTATTTTGCAAACTGACATTGTTGCAGCTTTTCTTAGCATATCTTCAGGAACACCTTTTGCTCCTGGTATTTGTCCACCATATTCATTACACATTTTAACAAATTCCTGTGGTACAGAAGATGCACCGTGAAGAACTATAGGGAAATCTGGAAGTCTTCTTCCGATTTCTTCTAATATATCAAATCTAAGTTTTGCATCACCTTTAAACTTGTATGCTCCGTGACTTGTTCCTATTGCAATTGCAAGAGAGTCACAACCAGTCCTTTTAATAAATTCAACTGCCTCGTCTGGATCTGTATACATTGCATCACTATCTTTAACATTTACATCATCTTCTACTCCTGCAAGTTTTCCAAGTTCTGCCTCAACTACAACTCCTCTTTCGTGTGCATAGTCTACAACCTTTTTTGTTAGTTCAACATTTTCTTCAAAACTATACTTTGAACCATCTATCATAACAGATGTAAAGCCACTATCTATACAATCCTTGCAAGTTTCAAAATCAGGCCCGTGGTCTAAATGAAGTACAACAGGAAGGTCTTTTCCTGCTTTTTCATTACACTCAATTGCAGCTTCAACTAATTTCTTTAAATAAATTGGATTTGCGTATTTTCTTGCTCCTGCTGATACTTGCAAAATAACAGGTGAATTGGTTTCGTTTGCTGCCTCCATTATTCCTTGAATTATTTCCATATTGTTTACATTAAATGCACCTATAGCATATCCACCTTTATATGCATCTTCAAACATTTTTTTAGTTGTTGTAAGTCCCATATATATTTACCCCCTTCTATTATTATATAAAGTTCTTGTGTACTCAAACTCTTTCTCATTAGTTTTATTTCTTTTTACATTTAGCTTTTCTTCAACTGCTTTTGCTCTTATTTTTCTATTATCTCTTTCAGCCTCTATTTTAGCTACGTCTTCATCATCATTTACTGCATTAAGTCTTGGGTCATTTAAAATATTCCCTCTTCCTTCTTCTTGCTCTTCTTCAATTTCATCTGGTGTTTTCGAAGAAGTTTCATCAGTTTTTGCTGTTTCAACATCTTCATATTTTATACCAGCCATAGTTTCAAGAGATTGTAATAGTTCTTCCGCTTTAGCATAATTGCCTCTTTCTTCTGCTTCATAATACTGTTCAAGTATAACATCAGCACTTTTATCTATAGCAGCATCTGATTCATATGTTTGTTCATTACTCTCTTTTACATCTTGATACAAACTTACATCATTTTCTCTTTCAAGAGTAGTAACTTTTCCACCAAGTTGTATGTTATGTACTCTTTCATAAGTATCTCCTACTTCTTTATTTCTAAATCTTTCATCAGCTGCTCTTTCTTCTATGCTTTGTTGTAATTCTAAAGGATTTGGAGAAATACTATATATTCTTGCTGATGCTTCCTTATATTCTTTTTGTAAACTATCCATTTGAGACTCAAATTTTTCAGGAGACATAGTACTTGCTCTTGTACTTAAATATGCAATATCTTCTGCTATATTTTCTCTTTTTTGGTAAAGCTCACTTACTCTATCAAGTGCGTCATCATTTTTTTTTAGTATAGCTCTTTCATTTCTTCCTGCTCTATATGCAAGACCTTCTTCAAATTTTTTTATATCTTCATCATCACGAATAACTGATGTTCTAGTAAGTCCTTTATAGTTTTGATCTATGTTTTTTAAATACTTTTCATAAAGTACAAGTTTTGTTCCATTTCTATCTCCAACACTAATATCTCCAGTTTCAAGTTGATTATTTGGACCTCGTTCTTGTATCCCAAGTTTTAAATTATAATAATCCTCAAGTACAGCTTTATACATTGCTTTATATACAAGTGCTCTTAAATTTTCTTCATCTGTACTTATCTCTCCCTTTTCTTGATTTTCCTGTTCTTTTTCAACATTTTTTTCTATTTCATCTTTAGTAGCACCATCTACACCAATACCTGCATTTGATACTTCACTTACAGTTCTTGATATTTCTTTTTGTTCTTGTTTTTTCATTTCATCTACATTTTTTCCATCTATATCTGAACGAATTCTTTCCATAGTTGTTGGTTCAAGGTAAGCTCTTAATTCTTGTTGAATATCAACACCATATTTTTTGTTATATGAAGCAATTATTTCTTGCATTGCGGTATCTTCATATATATCTTTTACATCTTTTTGTAAATCATTAGACCTTGGTTTTCCTGCTTTATCATAAGCTTCCTTTACCAATTCTTGCAATTTATCTCTATTTTCTTCATATTTTCCCATAATACTTTTCCTCCTAATATTATTTTACTACAAATAATGGTTTTATTCAACTACTAAATTAAATATTTATTTCAAGACCAACTGGGCAGTGATCACTACCATAAATCTCATTATATATACTTGCCTCTTTAATTTTTTCTTTTATTCTATCTGATACAATTACATAGTCTATACGCCATCCAGCATTGTTTTTTCTTGCATTAAACATATATGACCACCACGAATATGCGTCTTTTTTATCACTATATAAATATCTAAAAGTATCAACAAAGCCACTATTTAAAAGATTACTAATTTTTCCTCTTTCTTCATCTGTAAAGCCTGCATTTTTATGGTTAGAAGCAGGATTTTTAAGATCTATTTCTTTATGTGCTACATTTAAATCACCGCAATATATAACTGGCTTTTTTGCGTCAAGTTCTTTTAGATATTTTAAAATTTCATCTTCCCATTTCATCCTGTAGTCTAATCTTTCAAGCTCTCTTTTTGAATTAGGTGTGTAACAATTTACAAGGTAATAATTTTTAAATTCAAGAGTTATTACTCTTCCTTCTGTATCATGTTCTTCAATACCAAGCCCATAGCTTACTTTCAAAGGCTTTTCTTTAGTAAATACCGCAGTACCTGAATATCCTTTTTTTATCGCACTATTAAAATACACATTATAATCTTTAAAATCATTAAGCATAATCATATCAATTTGGTCTTCTTGCATTTTAGTTTCCTGTATGCAAAATATATCAGCATCAAGTTCTTTAAATGCATCTCTAAAACCTTTATTAAGTACTGCTCTAAATCCATTTACATTCCACGATATAACTTTCATATTCTTTCTCCTTTTACTTAATAAATTTCTTGCAAAAACTTGGTCTATGTATTTGTGTTAATCCATATTTTTGTATTGCTTCTATATGTGCTTTTGTACCATAACCTTTATGTTTTGCAAATCCATATTCAGGATATTTTTTATCATATTCTATTAACATTCTATCCCTTGTAACTTTAGCAATTATAGAAGCAGCTGCAATAGATTCAGATTTTGCGTCCCCTGATATAACAGTTTCATAGTTTATTTTAATATCAATGCCTTGATTTCCATCAATTAATACATAGTCTGGCTTTATTTTTAAATTACCTATAGCCTCTTTCATAGCAAGTTTTGTTGCATTTAATATATTTACTTCTTCTATTACATCTACATCAGATATACCTATTCCAAAAGCTACAGCTTTTTCTTTTATAACCTCAAAAAGTTGTTCTCTTTTTTTCTCAGAAAGCTTTTTTGAATCATTTACTCCTTCTATTTTTTCGTTTTTTGGAAGTATTACTGCTGCTGCAACTACTGGTCCACAAAGTGGCCCTCTTCCTGCTTCATCAACTCCACAGATAAAGTTATATCCTTCATTATATAATTTATTTTCTATTTCTAACATATTTGTTAGTCTTTGCTCTTCTTTTTCTACCAACTTCAATCACCAATTAGTATTATACACAAAAAAACTTACAAAAGCAATATGGGAAAAAACAGGAATATTATATCCTATTTTTTCCCATAGTCAATTTCATGCTTTTTTTCTTTCAATCTTTTAATAATTGAATAATCACTTACACATAAATTATTATTTATGCCAAGTCCTATTTCTACTTCATCCCTATTTTTGTGATAATCACTTCCAGCCGTACCAATTAAATTATATTCAGTGCATATTTCTTCATATGTCTCTAATTCTTCTTTTTTCATTCTTGGATAATATATCTCCAAACCTGCAAGGCCAATATCAATTAATGGCTTAATAAATTCAGTAAAATTAGTATAATTAAGTTTCAAACTCTTAGGATGTGCAATAACTGGAACTCCACCACATCTAATAATTTTAGTAATAAGTTCAGGTGGTGTCATTTTCCGCCTTTCAATATGTGCCATCTGCCCATAATCCAAATATTTTGCATAAGCATCTTCAGGAGTATATGCTAATCCTTGCTTTGACATATACCTTGCTATATCATACCTTCCAAAACTTTTACCTTTAGCAAATCTTTTAACTGCCCCGTAGGTTATATCTATACCTTGATCTTTCAAAAGATTTATTATCCGTTCATTAGTTTTCTTTCTATCCTCTTCATATTCGGCAAGCAAAGGATATATTTTATTTGATACAAAGTATGCTAAAATATGGCAAATATGATTTTTTGAAAAACCTGCATCTAACATACTTGCTCCAATCTCAATGCCAGGTATTAATTCTATCTTGCTATATCTTTCATTGCTATTAATAATGCTTTTTGCTAACCGATAAGAAGAAATGTTATAGTGTTCTGTAAGTGATAATACTCCAACATTATTTTCTACGGCCTTATCTAGTATTTCTTTTATATCAAGTTTACCATCTGAATACTTACTGTGTACGTGCAAATCAATATATTTCATATATTTTCCTCCAATTATGGATGAACCATTTTATTATTTTTCTATCATTATACCACCATATACAATTATAATCTAGTAAAATCAAAAAATTTCTACTAGATTATTCTTTTATATCTATACACTCCTTGTATAAATCGTTTTTGCTTATATTATTTTCTTTTGCAACTTTCTTTATTGCCTCTTTTTTTTCCATTCCATTTTTTATATATATACTGACTAACTCTTTTAAATCTTGAGAAGATTTATTTTTTTCTTCTTCAATATTATCTTTATCTACTCCTTCAACAATTAATACAATTTCACCTCTTATTGAGTTTTCTTCTATATCTTTTATTTTATCAATAATTGTAGTATGTATATATTCTTCATGTATTTTAGTTAATTCTCTTGCTACACATATATTTCTATTTCCAAAATACTCATACATATCTTTTAAAGTTGCAAGTATTTTGTGTGGTGCTTCATAAAAAATCATTGTTCTTTCTTCAAATTTTAATTCTTCTAATCTTTTCTTTCTTTGCTTTTTATTTACAGAAAGAAAGCCTTCAAATGTAAATCTTGTGCTATCTAATCCACTTCCAACGATAGCAGTGGCTAAAGCTGTAACACCTGGTATAACTTCTATATCATAATTATTTTCAACTAGATATTTTACTAAATTTTGACCAGGGTCAGATATTACAGGCATTCCTGCATCAGATACTAAAGCTAAATTTTTTCCCATATCTAAAAATTCTACTACTTTTGATATTTTATCATCTTCATTATGTCTATGATAACTTATTAAATGTTTTTCTATATTCAAATGATTTAATAACTTAAGTGTTTGCCTTGTATCTTCTGCAAGTATTAAATCTACACTTTTTAATGTATCTATTGCCCTTAATGTGATATCAGATAAATTCCCTATTGGAGTACCAACTATATATAACTTTCCTTTTTCCTTCATTTCTTTCTCCTATATTACATATATATTTTAACATATTTTTAGGATAAAATAAAGTAGAAAAGCAAAACAATAGCCAAAATTATTTTAAAAATTTAAGATAAGCATAATTATTCCCTATGTTAAGTTTACCTTCTTCGATAATGACTTTCTTATTATACAAAAAATGAGAAGACAGTTCCAGCTATCTTCCCAACTACTTCATTTTATTTTCATAAACCTTTCCGTAACTCCAAAGAAAGGTGGTGTTGAAGAACAAATCTCAATACACCATGGTACAATAAAATCCCATATATCAGAACCTTATTGTAATTTTATTATACAATATTTTTACTAAAATGTCAAATATTTATTGTAATTTTATTAATCAATATATTTTTTATTGTAATACATTCATCTTACTTAATATATTATCTAGGTCATAAAACTTACCACTTTTATTAAATGCTGCAGTTGTAGTCCATCCTTCACCATTTGGTACACTTTCTGTGATACATTTAATATCAACTATATCACTTACACCTTCTAATTTTCCATATGATTTTATAGAATTATTCTTTATTGCAGTTATTATAGGCATATATTCAACTGTTCCATCCTCCATAATGAAGAATAACATATCACTCTCATTTGTCCTTCCAAAACTACCTATAGCAAAATTTACTACATTTTTATCAAAATTAAGATTCCAATTTTTCATTTCAGTTTCACTAGAAACACCTGGAAAATAATCATTAAAATAATTCATATCTAACATTAAAATAACTTCATTTGAATTACCTAAAAAGCAAGATAATCCATATACATTTTTATTAATACCTATAAACTCATTATAATCTGAGCTTTTTTCATTATTTAAGCAATTTGAAGCATCTATTTTTTGACTTACTAACTCTTGTTCTTGTTTTTGAGTATTATCTTCTATAACTTGTGAATTTTCACTTGGCTTATCATTCTGTGAATTTAACTCCTTTACTTCAGCACGTAATTTTTCTGTTTCACTACTTCCTGCAATTGCAAAATACACTGCAAGACATGATGCAATTATTGTAGTTATAACAAATATAACTATATAAATATTCTTTCTTTTGTTTTCCATATACAATTCTCCTCTCATATAATTATATGTTAACATATTAAATAACATATAGCAAGATACTTTTTAAACAAATTACAATTTATTACATTGTAAAAAAGATTAAGTCATATATCAAAATATAATCTTAATCTTTATAAATTATTTAATATCAATAATTAGAATTCCATTCTTTTAAGAATTCATTTACAAATAATCTCATAAAATCTGTTTTTTCTTTAGCTAATTTACTAGCAGTTTCAGTATTCATATGTTCCCCAATCTTAAATAATTTATGATAAAAATGATGTATTGTAGATGGATCATTTCCATTATTTTCTGAAAAATCATTACTTTCATTTAATGGTATTGTATCATCATACATTACTACATTATGGGCACCACCATATGAAAAAGTCCTAGCTATTCCAATTGCACCTATTGCATCCAAATTATCAGCATCTTGCAAAATTAAAGTGTTAATGTCATTAACATTTTCTCCATTCCAATTATATAATTCATGATACTCAATTGCATAACATATTTTATCTACTTGTTCTTTTGTTAAATCAACATTTGAGAGTATTTTTCTTACTGTTTCTAAAGATTCTTTTGGTGAGACAAATTTTCCTATTTCATTTTGCATTATTCTATGTATATCATGCAAAAAAGCAGCTATTCCTATAACAATTCTATCTCCACCTTCTTCTTTTTGCAAATACAAAGCAAGTTTCATAGTCCTATCTAAATGGTTTATATCGTGTCCACTTGATTCTTTTTTAAATAAATTAATAATAATTGGTCTTAACTTTTTTATATAGTCTTCTAACATATTTTTGCTCCCTGTAACTTTATTCTTCTACTTTTTCAAAAAATTCTTTTCCAACACCACATAATGGGCAAGTCCAATCTTCTGGTAATTCATCAAATTTTATTCCCTCTTTTTCTTCATCATATATGTAGCCACATATTGTACATTTATACTTCATTTCTTCCCCTCCTTTTTTTACTATTTATTTAATATTTCATCTACAAGTGCTTCTAAATTTGGTATATTGCTTTCTTTTAGTGTAGATTTAATAGTAACTATATTTTCACATACAGTAATATCTTTCATTTTTGCTATAGTATCAAGCATAGTCTTTGCTGCACTTGGTGCCCAAGTACCATTTTCAATAATACCTATTGTTCTTTTTTGGAAATTACGGTGTAATAAATGATTTAAGAATACTTCCATTGGAGTAAATACCCCACCATTATAACTTGAAGCAGCAAGTATAATTTTCCCATATCTAAATGCTTCTTCAACTGCCTCTGCCATATCATAATGTACTAAATCAACAAGTACTACTTTTTTGACATTTTTTTCTTCAAGCATTTTTTCTACTTCTTTTGCAACTTTCTCAGTGTTATTATGAATTGATGCATAAGCCACAACAACACCTTCACTTTCCACATCATAATTGCTCCAAGTATTGTATTTATCTATATAATAATCTAAATTTTCTTTAAGAATTGGGCCATGTAAAGGACATATTACTTTTATATCAAGTGTTGCAGCCTTTTTTAGAATTGCTTGTACTTGCATACCATATTTTCCAACAATATTAAAATAATATCTACGGGCTTCACAAGTCCAGTCCTCATCTGTATCAAGTGCTCCAAATTTACCAAACGCATCTGCTGCAAATAATACCTTTTCATTGCTTTCATATGCAAGCATTACTTCTGGCCAATGTACCATAGGAGCCATAACAAAAGTAAGTTTATGTTTTCCTGTATTTAATGTATCTCCTTCTTTTACAATTACTTTTCTGTTTTCTAAGTCCTTCATTTCAAAAAATTGTTCAATAAATTTAAATGTTGTAGTATTTCCTACTATTTTCATTTCAGGAAATTTATCAGCAAGTAATTTTACATTATAACTATGGTCTGGTTCCATATGTAATACAACTAAATAGTCCACACTTTCCCCATTTAGCTCTTTATCTAAATTTTCAAGCCATTTTGTAGTAACTCTTCTATCTACGGTATCCATTACAACATTTTTTTCATCTTTTATTAAATATGAATTATATGACATACCATTTGGCACATTGTATTGATTTTCAAAAAGCCTTATTTCCTTATCGTCTGTACCTATATACCTTATACTTTCACTTATGTTTATATCTTCCATTTTATTTTTCCTCCTTATATATATTTAAAAATTCTTCTGTATAACTTCCATCCTCGTTATATTCAATTAATGGTTTTTCAACAATAACTTCATTATTTCCATCTTTTACATATTCAATTAATACAATGCTTGGTTTTAAATTTACATTTGGCTGAACAAATCTAATTCTTTTAGCCTCTAATCTATATTTTCTTGCTACTTCCATTAAATCAACTAATCTTTCAGGTTTATGAACTAAATATAACTTACCTTTAGTATTTAAAAGTTCACAAGCTGATTTAAATACATCTTCTAAATTACACATAACTTCGTGTCTTGCAACATATTTTACATCTTCACTATTTGTAATTCCTGTACCTTTTTTCTTATATGGTGGATTACATACTACTATATCAACTGTTCCATTTTTTATATTATTTATTAATTCTTGTCTTATTTTCTTTATATCTTTTATATCACTATTTACAGGAATTATTTTCTCTCTTAAATCATTATATTCTATATTTCTTTTAAGTAAATCATACATTTCTTTTTGAAGTTCCACTGAAAATACTTTGTTACATTTTTTCTTTTTCGAAATAATTAGAGATATAACTCCACTACCACTGCAAAAATCAATAATATTATTTGAACTATTGCTTACTACGAAATTAGCAAGAAGTACACTATCTGTACCAAAGCAAAAATATTCTGTATTTTGTATTAATTCCAAGCCATCAAGATTTAAATCATCTATTCTTTCATTTACATTTAACTTTATATTTTTCTTCATTTTTTCCTCATTAATTATTTAGCTAATTTATTATATATATCTTTTAAAATGTTATATCTTATACTTATTATTTTTATATAAAAATCTTTCCTTATCTTAGACATACATTCTATTTCTTTTATAAACGATATAATCTTATAAGTATCAATCTTTTTAAAAACTCTTAATATCGCTTTGTTACACTCATCATTTTTCATACTTTTTAAATAAGTTATATAATTAATCTTTTTATTATTTTCTTTTAAACACGAATAACAATTTATAGCTAAGTTTTTAATTTCATTTTCATTTAATTCCTCAATTTGTTTATCGTCAAGTAAAGGATTAAAACAAGAACCACAGTCATAAATTGGAGCAAAGTCAAGTTTTTTATTCTTTTTATTATATATAAATCCCCAATCACCATTATGCCTATTAGTATTTCCAATAAGATAATCAACAATAAACATATCATAAAATTTTTCTTTAACTAAATTTGTATTTAGCAATTTACTTTCATTAATAACTTCTATTATATCGGTTAAATCTGTAGTTATTTTTTTGTCTGGGTTTATACTTAATGCTATACTTTCAAATTCAAAAAGTATAGTATCTTCATTTAAGAAATCTTCACAAGCACAAACTATTTTTTCTTTTTCATTGTAATTATATATACCAAGTATTGTGTTTTGTGTTTTAAAGCCTATTATTTCAAAAATATTACTTCCTATATATTCTGAAAAAGCATTATTTATATATGATATATCTTTATTTTTTTCTCTTATTGGATCAGGAAATTTAACTAAATATTTTTTGTTATTATATATAAGTGTTTTCTTTTTTTCAGATCCTTTATAACTATTTAATTCTTCAATACATTTTGTAAAATCTATCATAATTTTTTCTCCTAAAATAACTAGAATTTTTCCTACATAATTTTACTATATTTTTAATAAAAATGCAATATTTACTAAAGCATATTTAACACAAAAGAGTAGCTTAAATAACTACTCTTTGCTTATTCCTACATATCCAGTTTCTTCAATTATTTCTTGTCCCTCATCAGATAATATCCAGTCTATTAATTTTTTTACATTTTCATTATCATTTCCTTTATATGTTACAGCATATAAATCTGTTGTAATTTTATATTTGCCACTTGCTATATTTTCCTTTGTTGGTGCAATGCCATCTACTTCAAGCATTTTTACATCCTTGTTTTTAATAATTCCTTCTAAATAATACCTAAACGAAAAACCTATTGAATTTTTGTAATTTTTGTAATCTGCTACTTGATCTATTATTCCTCCCATAAGTTCATTTACTTGCTCTTTTGGTGCAGTCATTATTTTTGTACCATCCATAAATCTTTTAAGCATACTTTGACTGCCACTTCCTTCATTTCTTTGAAAAGCAATTATTTTTTTGTTTTCTCCGCCAACTTCTTTCCAGTTAGTTATTTTTCCAGAATATATATCTTTTATTTGTGATGTTGTAAGTCCATCTATTTTATTATCTTTATTTACAAAAAACACAAATGCCTCTTTACCAATTTTTGTATATTCAAATTCTGTTCCAACTGACTTTGCATACTCTATTTGTTTTTCTGAAGGATATGCTCCAAAAAATATATCAATATTATTATTTGCAAGACTTGTATAACCATTTACAGTATTAGTATATAGAAATGGATTTAAATTAAGTTCTACATTACTTGGATATACTGCATTTACAAAAGCAGAATAAACAGGAAAAACGGCTGCTGCCCCATCAAGTATTGGTAAATCATCCGATGTATTAAATTTAAGAGAAGCCTCTTTATTTAATTTATATATTTTTGTATCTTTTACAAAAGGCAAATACTCACTTGTATTAATATTAATATCTGTTTTTATTTTTAGACCTTTATCATAATTAACACAAGAAATATTTATAACAATAGCAAGTACAACTAAAAATGTATAAATACTAGAAAATATATATAATTTTTTCCTATACTTTGGAATAAGTATTGGTATAAGCAAAAATGGTGCAATAAACATTGCAAAAAATGCAATTACTTTACTTAACCCCATCCCATATGTAGAAAATTCCAAAATAACTGCACATATAACCGTACATATTAGAATTAATATACTTATGACTACTTTAAATATAATATTTGTTATTTTTTTCTTATCCATAACTTCCCCCTATCTTTTATTTTATTATATATATAATGTAGACATATGTCAATAAAAAAAAGAGTGATTTTACAAATGTAATCTCACTCTTTTTCTATTATAACAATTTATTTATTTCCTTTTTAAATTCATTTATATCCTTAAATTGTCTATAAACTGATGCAAATCTAACATAGGCAATTTCATCTAAATCTCTTAGCTTTTCTATTACCATTTCACCTATTTTTCGTGCATCAATTTCTTTATTTACAGTACTTGTAAGTTCAAGTTCTATTTCATTTACTGCTTTTTCTATATCTTCTCTTGAAATAGGTCTTTTTTCACAAGCTCTTAGCATACCGTTTATAATTTTGTCTCTATTAAATTCTTGTCTTGCACCATTTTTCTTAATTACCATAATTGGAGTATATTCTATCTTTTCATAAGTTGTAAAACGATGTTTACAATTTAGACATTCTCTCCTTCTTCTTATAGCATTAGTTTCTGGCACATTTCTTGAATCAACAACTTTGCTTTCCTCAAAGCCACATTTTAGACATTGCATAATATTCTCCTTTTTTCAAAATCATATAAGCAAACTTTATTAGTATCTAAAGATTGTGGTACGTCTATTGCTCTCTGGTTAGTACTTCCCCTAAATGGTACAGAAATACTTTTTAATTCTTCTACAAACTTACCGTCAATTAATATATCTGTATTTTCAAGTAATTTCATATATCCATTTTCTTCTGTTGAATGTTCTAGTAAATACTCATATTCAAAGCCAGTATATGTCATTACATCATATTTATTTCTATCAAGTTTTGAAATTAATTTTGCAACTTGATTTGCTTGCATAAATGGCTCTCCACCAGAAATAGTTATCCCTTTAAGCAATGGATCTTTTTCTATGTCTTTTATAATATCATTAATATCTACATATTTACCTCCCTCAAAGTCATGAGTTTGAGGATTATGGCAACCTTTACATTTGTGGGGACAACCTTGTGTAAATACTACATATCTAATTCCTGGACCATCTACAATAGACTCTTTAACTATTCCAGATATTTTTAATAAATTTTCCACTTTTAAATTCAACTCCTAGCCACAACAAGAACAACTTACACCATGTTTTACTCTATCTCTTTCTTCTGCTCTTTTTCCGTCATTAAATCTATCTACTGTTCCTACTAAATATCCTGTTATTCTTCTTATTCTTTCAAATGGAGCTGTTTCAAATGTATATTTCATATCAATAAAATCTCCATCAACAGTTAATTCTAAAGTATCTACAACTTCATTTGGGAACTTTTCAGCTAAATATGCTTTGTACCCATCAATTTCTTTTTCTTCTAGGTTTCCACCATTTACTATAACTTTCATAATATCAATCTCCTTCTTTTTTTATTTAAACACAATACTATATACCGTGTTTTACCCTATCTCTTTCTTCTGCTCTTTTTCCGTCATTAAATCTATCTACTGTTCCTACTAAATATCCTGTTATTCTTCTTATTCTTTCAAAGCCTTCGTTTTTACCAACGTGCTCTTTTCTTCCACATTTTGGACATACATCATTAATAATTCCTGTATATCCACAAACTGGATCTCTATCTACTGGATGGTTAATTGCACCATAACCAATTCCATTTTCTTTCATACATCTAACAACAGCCTCAAATGCTTCCATATTTGTAGTTGGATCTCCATCAAGTTCAATATAGCTTATATGTCCACCATTTGTTAAATTATGATATGGAGCTTCTAATTTAATTTTCTCAAATGCATTAATGTTATAATATACTGGAATATGGAAAGAGTTTGTATAATATTCTCTATCTGTAACTCCTTCTATAACTCCAAATCTTTTTGCATCCATTTTTACAAATCTTCCTGAAAGTCCCTCAGCTGGTGTAGCAATTAAAGAGAAATTAAGTCCTGTTTCTTTACCTGCTTCATCCATTCTTTCTCTCATATGGCCTATTATTTTAAGTCCTAATTCTTGAGCTTCTTTACTTTCTCCGTGATGTTTACCAATTAAAGCTTTAAGACATTCTGCAAGACCTATAAATCCAGTTGTAAGTGTACCATGTTTTAGTACCTCACCAACTTCATCATTTGGTTTTAATTTTTCAGAGTCTAGCCATACTCCTTGACCCATTAAGAATGGATAGTTCATTGCTTTCTTTTTAGATTGTATTTTTAATCTATCAAGTAATTGCTCTATTACTAAATCTATTTTCTTATCTAGTAATTTAAAGAATTCATCTACATCTCCATTTGCAATAATACCAAGTCTTGGTAAATTAATAGATGTAAAGCTTAAATTTCCTCTTCCACAAGTAACTTCTCTTGTTTTATCATAGTTATTAGCTATAACTCTTGTTCTACATCCCATATATGCTATTTCTGTGTTATAATCTCCTGGTTTATAATATTGCAAATTAAATGGTGCATCAATAAATGAGAAGTTAGGGAATAATCTTTTAGCTGATACTCTACAAGCAAGTTTAAATATATCGTAGTTTGGCTCTCCCTCGTTATAATTTATTCCATCTTTAATTTTTAATATTTGTATTGGGAATATTGGAGTTTCGCCATTTCCAAGACCTGCGTCAGTTGCAAGTAATACATTTTTCATTACCATTCTTCCTTCTGGTGTTGTATCAAGTCCATAGTTAATACTACTAAATGGAACTTGAGCTCCAGCTCTTGAATGCATTGTATTTAAGTTATGTATAAATCCTTCCATTGCTTGATATGTAGCTCTATCTACTTCTTTATCAGTGTATTTTACAGTAAATTTTTGAATTTTATCTGCAAGTCTTTTTCCAAATTTTTCAGTCAATATTTTATTTTCCTCTTGTAGATATTTACTTGTATTATGCAATGTTGGATAAATATTTTTTTCATTATATATTTTTTCTGTTATTTTCTTTGCAAGATTTTCTGAATCATTTTCTTTTATTAAATCTTCTACTACTTGTCTTAAAGCAAGTACACTTTCAACACTTGGAGTAATATCTTTTTCGTCTTTTACTTTTTCAAGTATTGAATCTACTATTTCATCTGCAGTATTTTCTTCAAATAGTAATTCAATTGCTTTAGATAAATTACTTAAATATGTTTTAGCATAGCTTTTTCTAACACCAATTGCCATAGCATATTCAAAATTTGGAATACTTTGTCCACCGTGTTGATCGTTTTGATTAGACTGTATAGCAATTGCTGCAAGTGCTGCATAAGATCCTATGCTTTGTGGTTCTCTTAGATGACCTTCTCCTGTTGAGAAACCGTTTTTGAATAGCTTAATCAAATCAATTTGACAACAAGTAGTTGTTAATGTTAAGAAATCTAAATCATGTATATGTATATCTCCATTTATATGTGCATCGGCATGTTCTTTCTTTAGTACAAACATTTGATAGAATTTTTTAGCACCTTCACTACCGTATTTTAACATTGTTCCCATTGCAGTATCTGCATTAACATTTGCATTTTCTCTTTTTACATTACTATCTTTTGCGTCTTTAAAAGTTAATTGCTCATATATTTTCATTATCTCAGAGTTCATTTCTCTTTTTTGAGTTCTTTCAGCTCTATACAAAATATATGCTTTTGCTGTTGCTGCGTGGCCTTCTTCAATTAATACTTTTTCAACAACATCTTGAACTTGTTCTACTGATGGATATTCAACTTTTAATTCATTTTCAAGATAATTACATACTTTTTTTGCAAGTTCTTGTGATTCTTCATAATTATCTCCTCCAACAGATGCTGCTGCTTGATAAATTGCATTTGATATTTTGTCAATGTTAAAAGGTACCATTCTACCGTCTCTTTTAAGGATTTTAGTTATCATAATAATACCACCCCTTGTATACATCCTTTCTTGCAAACACAACATATTGTGTTTTAACTATTTTGATTATAGCACTAAAAAAAATACGTGTCAACACTTTTTTTTAAAAAAATTTAATAATTTTTTTGCTTTTTTTAGGAATATTTTAGACTGTAATTTCACAAAGATTTTTAACTACATAAACGCATTACTTTTTAATGTAACATTACTGTAAAATTAGGTTATGTAGTGATTTTATGTTTCAAAAATACAAATTAAAAATTTCAAAAAATAAAATAGACACCTAAATGCCTATTTTAAAATTCTTCTACTTTTTCAGTTTTGAAATATATATTTTTATCTAAAGCTTCTTTTAATACATTATATAATTCTTTTTTATCTCCATACCACTTTATTTTATCTATAAACTCTTCTATATCACACCATGCATAATCAATATTTTCTTCATTCAATATTACTCTTTCTTTTTTAACAAATGTTATATACACATATTCTGTACATTTTACTCCAAGTGAGTTATATTTAAATATCCAATTTAAATACAAAATCTCTTTTATTTTTTTCAATCCAGTTTCTTCTTTTATTTCTCGTTTAACAGTTTCTTCTTTATCTAAATCATATTCTTCACATCCACCTGTTACTACATACCAAAAGGATTTTTTAAATTGAGGGTCGTTTTCATTACCTTTTAATAACAATATTTCATTATGTTCATTTACTATAAAAGTTAAAATCTTATCCATTTTTACCACCATATAAAGTATATCACTTAATAATGCATTTAACAATAAATTAATATTATCATCTTACAATATATTACTTTATTTATAAAAAAAATGAATAAAACGACATTGAATTAATAAAATTAATATAAAATATATTGCAAAAAGCAAAATAAAATGTTACAATAGTAATTGTTAATTATTTTAGTAATACATAGGGGCATCGTATAATGGTTAATATAGAAGTCTCCAAAACTTTTGATGAGGGTTCGATTCCTTCTGCCCCTGCCAAAAACTACAAATAATGGCAATAACAAATAGTGGAATTAAAAAATGTTCCGTTAATTTTATCAACATATAGTTAAATTACTATATTTTTTTTATTTAAAAAAATATTTTTATCATTATATTACAAAATTTATGAATTTTTTATTTCAAGTAATAATGTTAAATTATAATTTATATAAAAATTAATTCTTTTAAAAAATTCCTCAATATCTAAATTTAAATATACACTTCAACTTTTTTGTATTTTTTGATATAATTTAAACGGAGGTTAACAATGGAAGAAATTTTAGATATATTTACAAAAGACGGAAAATTTTTGGGAACTAAAACAAGAAAAGAGTGTCATAGTACTAATCCCGGATTTTATCATAAACCAGTATGGATTTGGATTGTTAATGACAAAAAAGATGTTTTAATACAAAAAAAGAGCTAGTATAAAAGATAGTTTTCCTAATTACTGGGATGCTCCAAGTGCTGGACATTTAAATGCTGGTGAACTACCAATACTAGGTGCTATTAGGGAAACTAAAGAAGAATTAGGAATTGAAACAAAAGAAAAAGATTATAAGTTTGTTGGAGAATATATATCAGAAACAACATGGGAGTTAGGTCAAGTATATATACTACATCTAAATATTAATATTGAAAATATAGTTTTACAAAAAGATGAAGTTGATGATATAAAATGGGTATCGTTTTCTAGCTTTAAAAAAATAATATACTCAAATGAATTTGTTCCATATGATAAAGAATATAAGCGAATGGTTATAGAAACAATTAGCAATTACATAGACTTAATGACATTTGAAAAAGCATTAAAAGATAATGATAAAAAATTACTGGTATCAATACCAAAAATAGATATACATAATCATGCAGTTTCTTCATGTACAAAATCTTATTTGAAGAAACAAGGTATTAAATTGTCAGAAGAAAAAATAGATAACATTAGCTCTTTAATAGAATTTAGCAGAACTTATTTAACACCTTTACAGCTTGATTATAATGGATTAAAAATATTGCTAAAAGGCAACTTTGAAAATTGTATTAAAACAGGTGTAAATATTGTAAGTACTGAAATAGATTATAAAAACTGCATTAGGACATTTAATTCTGACGTTAATAAATTCATCAATTTTTTGAAGTCTTTTAAATATAAAAATCTTAAAATATTGTGGGACTTAGGTATTAGTAGAGATAGCTACAAAGAGGAATATAAGTCAATTATTTTAGAACTACTAAACACAAAATTTTTTAGTGGTATTGATTTAACATCAACAGAAAATTCTGTTCCTAACTCTAAATTTATTGACTTTTATAAATTAGATAATGATTTAGGGATTATTACTAAAGTACATGCAGGTGAGCAATTAGGGGCAGATTATATAAAAAAATGTATCAATGATTTTAAACCAAAAATGATTCAACATGGAATTCACATAGTGGAAAATGAAAGCATTATGAAATTAGCTAAAAGCAAAGGAATCATTTTTAACGTATGTCCTACTAGCAATGTGACTTTAGGTTATGCCCCAAGTATAAAAAAACATCCAATTAAAAAAATGGTTGAATATGGATTAAACGTAACTATTGGTACAGACGATTTATTGTTCTTTGATAGTGATATCAATGATGAATATATCAAACTATATAAGGAAGGAACTTTATCTATTGAACAACTAAAAGTAATAAAAGATTTTGGTTTAAACCTATTTAAATAATTTTTACATTTTCTATAAAAAAAGAGTGCTAAATACTTTTGTAGTATATCAGCACTCTTTCACTTTATTTAAAAGTAGCTTTATGCAAGTTTTGTTAATTTAAACTTTGTATAATCACAAGATACCATTATATATTCAACATTATCAATTATTCCTTCTTTAATCATAAATTGTCCATATCCGGTGCAAATGTCCATATATACATTTTTTTACATTATACTCTTTTAATATTTCTTGGTAATTTGATATAAACGGTGGAAAATGCATAGCTACAATTATATCTTTGTTATTTTGTTCTTGCAATTTCTTGCCTTCATCAAGAGATAATTTAAGCCTTATCTTTTCTCTTTCTATTATCTTTTTATCAAGTGCCTTATCAGTCCCTTCTGTATTTCCCCATCCTCTTGTTCCACAAAGTATATACTTACCTATATCAATAGCATTATTATGAAGAATATAAATAGTATCTAAATTATTTTGTTTAAAGAAATTTTCTAGCTTGGTTTTAGTAGAAAAATAATAATCGTGGTTTCCTCTTAATATGATTTTTTTACCTGGCAAATCATTTATATACTTAAAATCTGGCAAAGCTTCATTTAAAGTCATCCCCCAAGATATATCGCCTGGAATTATAACTATATCATTTTCTTTTACTTTTTCTTTCCAATTGCTTTCTATTCTTTTTTCATAATCTTGCCAAGTTTTCCCAAATATATCCATAGGTTTGTCAACTCCAAAAGATAAATGTAAATCAGATATTGCATATATACTCAAATTAATATCATCTCCTACCTATATACTATTCTCCTATTTTCAAATTTGCTTTTGCATTTAAATCAAGTTTTTCTTTTATATTATATGCTTTATTATTTATAAGGTTATAATATGCAGCAGATGCTACCATAGCAGCATTGTCTGTACAATATTTTAAATCAGGCATATATGCTATAAAGTCATTTTTGTTTGCCTCTTCTTCTAACATTTTTCTAAGTAATCTATTTGCAGATACTCCGCCTGCCAAAACTACTTTTGTTACATTTTTTTCCTTCATTACCTTAATTGTATTTTCTACAAGCTCTTCACACACAGTTTTTTCAAATGAAGCACACATATTAGCAATATTTAATTTTTCTCCCTCTTTATGTGCAATATTTATAACCGCAGTTTTTATACCACTAAAACTAAAATCATAATTTTCAAATTTAGTTTTTGGAAGTGTATATGTAGCTTGTCCACTTTCTGCACATTTACTTACCTCAGGTCCACCAGGATATCCAAGTCCTAAAGTTCTTGCCACCTTATCAAATGCTTCGCCAACTGCGTCATCTCTTGTCTTACCAAGTATCTCAAATTCTGTATAATCTTTTACATATATAATGTGAGAATGTCCGCCCTGATACAACAAGTGAAATAAATGGTGGTTTTAAATCTTTATGAGTAATATAATTTGCTGCAATATGTCCTTCAATATGATGTGTTGGAACTATTGGTATATCTAATGCATATGCAAGTGATTTTGCATAAGAAACACCTACAAGCAAAGCCCCAATAAGTCCTGGACCATATGTAACACCTATATAATCTAAATCTTCCAAATTAATATCTGCTTTTTTTATCGCCTCATTAACAACATATGATATATTAGTTAAATGTTTACGAGACGCAATTTCTGGAACCACACCGCCATATTCTTTATGTATTTCTATTTGAGTTGATACTATATTTGAAAGCACTTCTCTTCCATCTTTAAGTACACAAGCTGATGTTTCGTCACAGCTTGATTCAATCGTTAACCCTAACATATTAATTCTCTCCTATAAAAATAATATCAAATTAAGTAATCTAAGAACTAAATTTACAATAGGTGAAATTATATATCCCCCTATTCCTGTAATTAAAAATATAAGTATAATATAAAAAGAATATCTTTCTAAAGTATACATTATTCCCTTAAATTTTGTAGGTAAAAAGTAAAATAAAACTTTTGAGCCATCAAATGGTGGTATTGGTAGCATATTAAATATGAAAAATACCACATTAAACTGTATACCTAGTACTAACATATTAGTAAGTATATTTCCAGTAGTTGTAGAAATAGCCATATCTACAAGTCCTGTCATCATACATATTTTAAGTATAATAGTAAATACAATTGCCAATATAAAATTTGATAAAGGTCCTGCAAGTGCAGTTAGCATATTTCCTCTTGCTCTGTTTTTAAAATTTCTATCATCAACAATAACTGGTTTTCCCCATCCAAAGCCAAGTAATGCAATGCAGATAAATCCCCATAAATCTATATGTGCAAAAGGATTCATTGTCATCCTACCATATGCTTTTTGACTTTTATCTCCTAGTTTATATGCTACAAATGCATGGGCATACTCGTGTATTGAAAGACACACAAGCAAAACTGGTAAAAAATATAAAAAGGAAATTAAACCATCCCTTGAAAATATGTTAAACAAAATATACTCACTCCTCTTTTTATTACTAAATAATTATAACATAGTAAATAAAATATGTAAAGATATTTATGCTTAAATAATGTATTCTACTTATTTATTTTACTTGCTTTTTATTTACTTAAGCAACATAAAAAATATACAAAAATATAACTTATTTAAAAATGTTACAATTATTTGCATAAAAAGAAATAAAGTTAATATATTGGTATTAAGAAAATTATAACGTGGAGGTAAAAAATGTTAAAAGAAGATATTTATAAAGATATATCAACAAGGACAAATGGTGATATATATATTGGAGTGGTTGGACCTGTAAGAACAGGAAAATCTACATTTATCAAAAACTTTATGGAAAATTTTGTTATACCAAATATAGATAATGACTATAAAAAAGATAGAGCTAAAGACGAACTTCCACAAAGTTCAGCAGGTAAAACTATTATGACTACAGAGCCTAAGTTTGTACCAAATGAGTCAGTTGAAATTACACTTGATAATAATGTTAAATTTAAAACAAGGCTTGTAGATTGTGTAGGCTACCTAGTAAATGGAGCCGTAGGACATATGGAGGATGACATGCCAAGAATGGTAAGAACTCCTTGGTCTGATGAAGAATTGCCTTTTGCAAAAGCTGCAGAAATTGGTACAGAAAAAGTTATAAAAGATCACTCTACTATCGGTATTGTAGTTACAACTGACGGAAGTATAACAGATATTAGCAGAGATTCATATATTGATGCAGAAACAAGAGTTATCTCTGAACTTAAAGAATTAGGTAAGCCATTTGTGGTTTTGCTTAATTCCACTATGCCAGAAAGTGAAGAAACAAAGAAATTAGCTTTAGAGTTAGAACAAAGACATAATGCAGCAGTACTTCCTATGGATATAGCTAATATGGGAGAAAAAGAACTTGGAGAAGTATTTGAAAGAGTACTTGAAGAATTTCCTGTAACTGAAATTGGATTTAAACTTCCTGATTGGTTTAGTATACTTGATTTTAATCATTGGTTAAAACAAGATATTATAAATATAATAAAGGAAAATTTTGAAGAAGATTATTCCTTAAGAGAAATTCAAGATTTAACTTCTAAAATATCTACAGAAAATGATATATTTGATAATATCTCTATAGATACTGCTAAAATGGAAGATGGAACAATAAAAGTTAAAATGGACATAAGCAAAGAAATGTTCTATAAAATATTAACTGAGATGTCTAACTTTGATATCAATTCAGATAAAGATATATTTGAGCTATTAAAAGATTTCTCTAAAACTAAACAAGAATATGATAAAATTGCTATAGCTCTTGAAGAAGTAAGAATAAAAGGTTATGGTATTGTTACTCCTCAAATGGATGAGTTAACTCTTGAAGAACCTGAAATAGTTAAACAAGGTAACAAATATGGTGTAAAACTAAAGGCTAGTGCTCCTTCAATTCATATGATAAGAGCAGATATAGAAACTGAAGTATCACCTATTGTTGGAAGCGAAAAACAGTCTGAAGATTTAGTTAAATACTTACTTAGTGAATTTGAAAATGACCCTAAGAAAATTTGGCAGTCAAATATTTTTGGTAAATCACTTCACGAACTAGTAAATGAAGGACTTCATAACAAACTTTATCGTATGCCAGATGAGGCTCAAATGAAACTTCAAGAAACTTTACAAAAAATAATAAATGAAGGTAGTGGCGGTTTGATTTGCATTATATTATAACTAAATATAACAAAAAATTAGGTTTGTATCAAAATTGGTACAAATCTAATTTTTTATTTTAACTTTTATTGACTTACTAGTTCTCCTTTTTTTACGTTTGAATTCGGAGATTTTGTCTCTAACATTTTATCTACTAAATCTGATGTTGCTGATATATAATTCACTTTTATTTCTGCTCCACTTAAAACAGCCGCTCCATTAAACATATTTACATATGAGGTAGTTTCAGAATTTCTTATAGTTATTTTAGTTTTTATTTTACTGCAATTTTGAAACATATACGACATATTTGTTGCATTACTTGTATCAAATTTGCTTCCTAAATCTATATTTGTTAAACTACTACAGTTCATAAACATATACGACATATTTGTCACACTACTTGTATCAAATTTATCTCCTAAATTTATACTTGTTAAACTACTACATTTGTCAAATATACTTTGCATATTTACTACCTTGCTCGTATCAAATTTATCTCTAAAATCTAAACTTTTTAGACTACCACATCTATGAAACATATAATACATATCTGTTACACTGCTTGTATCAAATTTATTTCCAAAATTTATACTTATTAAGCTACCACAAGCATTAAACATACTACGCATAGTTGTTACATTGCTCGTATCAAATTTATCTCCTAACTCTAAACTTTTTAAACTACTACAATCACTAAACATTTCACCCATATCTATTACTTTGCTTGTATCAAATTTACTTCCTAAATTTATACTTGTTAATTTACTACATCCAATAAACATTCTATACATAGTTGTTACATTACTTGTATCAAATTTATCTCCTAAATTTATATTTGTCAAACTACTACAGTTCATAAACATACATAACATATTTGTCGCACTACTTGTATCAAATTTATCTCCTAAATTTATACTTGTTAAACTACTACATTTGTCAAATATACTTTGCATATTTACTACCTTGCTCGTATCAAATTTATCTCTAAAATCTAAACTTTTTAGACTACCACATCTATGAAACATATAATACATATCTGTTACACTGCTTGTATCAAATTTATTTCCAAAATTTATACTTATTAAGCTACCACAAGCATTAAACATACTACGCATAGTTGTTACATTGCTCGTATCAAATTTATCTCCTAACTCTAAACTTTTTAAACTACTACAATCACTAAACATTTCACCCATATCTATTACTTTGCTTGTATCAAATTTACTTCCTAAATTTATACTTGTTAATTTACTACATCCAATAAACATTCTATACATAGTTGTTACATTACTTGTATCAAATTTATCTCCTAAATTTATATTTGTCAAACTACTACAGTTCATAAACATACATAACATATTTGTCGCACTACTTGTATCAAATTTACTTCCTAAATTTAGGCTTGTTAAATTGCTACATTTATCAAATATACTTTGCATATTTACTACATTGCTCGTATCAAATTTATCTCCTAACTCTAAGTTTTTTAAGCTACCACATCTATGAAACATATAACACATATTTGTTACATTAATTGTATCAAATTTATCTCCTAAATTTATACTTACCAGGTTACTACAAGTATCAAATAATCCATACATATCTGTTACTTTGCTTGTATCTAACACTTTCATATCTATCTCTTTTACCGTTGTAAAACCAGCAAACATATTTCGCAAACTTTTACTTGCTATTACTTTTCCATTTCCACCTATTGTTAATTCATATCCGCCACTTCCATCATCTGCTACCCATGCCATTACTAAACCATTATTTTTTTCTGATACATCCCAAGACTCTTTTACTCCTTTTGGTACTTTATTGTTGGTTATAAACGTTATTTTGGTTATTTTTGTTCTATATTCATCTGTATAAAATGTAGCTCCATCAACTCTTGCTTTTAATACCGAATCATTTGGATTCCCTACTATATAATCCATATTTTCTGCTATTTCTTGCTTTTTCTTATCTTCTCCTAAATATGCTAGTCCTTCTTCAAGAGCTACCACTTCGTCCTTATATTGCTCAAAAACTACACCATCATAATCTCCTTCTTTTATTTTGCTTTTATCACCTTTATATTTTGCCATTAATTCCCCTTGCCTTATTCCATATGCATATTTCATTTCTTGGAGGTCACTTCTAAATGCTGCCTCTTTAGCATTATCCATTGGACTGTTATATATTACTGTATTTATTATTGAAGCTGCAAGTATTATTATAACTACTATTGTTATTAACATCACTATTAAACTTATTCCTTTTTTCATATACCTTTCCTCCCACCTAATTTTAAACGTGCAAAGCCAGTGCTAGAATATTTTAACCATATTCTAACACTGGCTTTTTTAACCTATTTATTTTTTTAAAATTATTTAGTATGTTAATGTATGTATGTATGTATGTATGTATAGTATATTCATATTTTTAACTCCTTCAGTTTACATATTTTATTTTAATTCTTTTTCAAATTTACTCTTTATCTAACAAAAACCTTAAATATTATTTTAAAAACGTTAGTACCTGTAAAAATTGATATTAGACCAAAAAAACATATACAAGCAACTATAACTACAACTAATTTTGTAAGAATTACTAAAAATTTATGTATATATCCATCAATTAAACTTTTTGCAGGTCTGTTTGGATTATAAAAATCTCGGATTTTTTCAAATAAATTTTTTGGTCCTTCACTATAATTGTCTACTGGTTGATTTGAATTATCTTCTATATCATCATAATTTTTTATATCATCATATTTAAATTTTTCATGATTATTAGCAATAGAATTTTCATACTCTGAAAGATCCATACCACCTAAAAAATGTTCAATAATTTGCTCTTTTTCAAATAATTTATTCTTTAATTCTTCAATTTGTTCTAGCAAAAATTGTTCTCTTTCATTTACACTACTTTCGTTTTCCAATAACTTATCATATTCTTTACGTTTTTCTTCATCCGAAAGTACATCAAATGCTTCATTTAATTCTTTTACCTTTTCTTCAGCAATTTCTTTATTTTCTTGCGACACAATATCAGGGTGATACTGCTTTATTTGCATTTTAAATACCTTTTTTATCGTGTCAAGAGAAGCTTTGTTATTTACTTCTAAAATCTCATAATAATTTTTCATATTAACACCCATTTTTACTAATTTTTATTTTATACTATTAATTTATAAAAGTCAACATTTCATTTTTATAGTATTCTAATGTATTATTTTTACATATTTTTTAACAAATTTTTTAAAATCAATTGACAACACTAAAAAAAGAAGATATACTAATATTTGCATAATTAAAAAATATACATATAATATTAAATATTATATGTTTTTATTTGTTTTTATACAAGGGAGTGGATTTTTATGAAAAAAACAAAGATAGTATGTACAATAGGACCTGCAAGCCAAGATCCTGAAATTTTTGAAGAATTAATTAAATCTGGTATGAATATAATGAGAATGAATTTTTCTCACGGAGATCATGCTGAACAACTTGAAAAAGTACAAACATTAAGGGAACTTAATAAAAAACTTGGTACTAATGTAGCATTTATGCTTGATACTAAAGGACCAGAAATTAGAACCACAGATTTTGCTGATGGCGAAAAACATCAATTTAACAAAGGTGAAAAACTTACTTTAACAACAAGAGATATTAAAGGAGATGACAAAACTTTAGGTATTACATATAAAGGACTACCTAATGATATTTCTGTTGGTTCACACATCTTAATTGATGATGGTTTAATTGACGTTGTAGTTGATAAAATAGATGGCACAGAAATAGAATGTACTTTACAAAATAGCGGACTTTTAAAAGGAAGAAGAGGAGTTAACGTTCCAGGTGCTAAATTACAACTTGAAGCTATGACTGAAAAAGATAAAGCTGATTTAAAATTTGCAGTAGATAACGATTTAGATTTTATAGCAGCTTCATTTATTCGTAAAGCAAAAGATGTTTTAGATATGCGTGAATATCTTGACAGCTTAGGTGGTCAAAATATAAAAATAATATCTAAAATAGAAAATCAAGAAGGTTTAGATAACTTTGAAGAAATATTAAAAGTTTCTGACGGTATTATGGTTGCTCGTGGTGATTTAGGAAGTGAAATACCTGAAGAAAACGTACCAGCAGCTCAAAAAATGATGATTAAAAAATCAGTTGAAGCAGGTAAACCAGTTATAACTGCTACACAAATGCTTGAATCTATGCAAAAAAATCCTAGACCAACTAGAGCTGAAGTTTCAGATGTTGCAAATGCAGTTTATGACGGTACTTCTGCTACTATGCTTTCAGGAGAATCTGCACAAGGAGATTACCCTATCGAAGCTGTAAAAACTATGGCTAAAATATTAGAAGCAAGCGAAAAAAATATTTGTTATTGGAAAAGATTTAAAAAGAAAAATATTGAAAAGCTAACTACATTTGAAAAAATTGATATTATAAATGACTATGAATTTAAAAAACAAGCTAATTTTTCTGTAGTATGTTCAGCAATGTTCTCAAATGCTGATGCAATTATTGCAGTTTCAGAGCACGGTGTTTCACCTTCTCTTCTATCAAGTTATAAACCAGCTTGTCCAATTTATGTTATTACTGCTAATGAAAAAACATATAGACAACTTTCTGTAGAATTTGATATTACTCCAATATATATTCCAAACGTTCATGACTTTAAAGAAATATTAAATAAAGGTATTGAAATATTAAAAGAAAAAGGTTGTTTAAAAGAAAATGATACTGTAGTACTTAGTGGTGGCTTCCCAAGTAAAGATATGGGAAAAGATATTGAAGGTCAAGCAACAGGAACTATTATAAAAATATAAAATAAAGATAAAAACATAAGCTTTTGCTTATGTTTTTTGAAAATTACAGTATTTTACTTGATTATTAATAAATTTTATGTTAAAATATATTAGTAATTAGTTCATTAAAACAAAAAAGGAGGGTTTTATTATGGCAAAATGTGAAATATGTGATAAAGAAGTGGCATATTCTCTTCAAGTTAGTCACTCACACAGAAGAACAGCTAGAACTTTTAAACCTAACGTTCAAAAAGTAAAAGTAAATGATAACGGTACAGCAAAAAAAATGAATGTATGCACTAAATGTTTAAAAAGTGGTAAAGTTCAAAGAGCTATATAATAAAAAGCGGGTATTTTATTACCTGCTTTTTTAATTTATTTAAACTTTAAAAATAGTTCTTAATATCATTCTCATAAATTTACCTGGTTGATATACTACAATCTTCATAATGTTTTACCTCCTTCTAACAAAATAGCCAAGATATTCCGATTATAACGACAGCTATTGCGACTATTGCAATCCAGCCCCATATAGGAAGAACTACGCTAAGTCCTACTCCTAGTCCTAAGGCAAGCAAAAATAGTCCTATTGTTTTCCTAAAAGCTCCTCTAAACATATTTCCTCCTTTTTTGACAAAATTATAAAAATATTATAAAATATTTACTATATATTATGATTATTTTTTGTAGTTGGTGATTTATATGGAAAAAGAAAAAACAAAAACTAAATATAACACTTTAAATAAAAATAAAATAAATGAAATGATAACTACACTTGAAAATTACTATAAAGACGCAAAATGTAGTTTAGATTATAATTGCCCTATTGAACTTGTTGTAGCATTAATACTTGCAGCTCAATGTACAGATGAAAGGGTTAATAAAATAGTTCCCCTATTATTTAAAAAATATAAAGATGTATATGAACTTGCTAAAGCTCCTATAGAAGATATTGAAAAGATAATAAAACCTTGTGGATTTTATAAAAATAAAGCAGCTAATATCTCAAAAACTGCTAATATAATTGTTAATAATTTTAATGGTAAAGTTCCAAATATTATGGAAGATTTATGCACACTTGGTGGTATTGGAAGAAAATCATCTAATATTATTTTGCAAGAATGTTTTAATAATACCGTTGGAATTGCAGTAGATACTCATGTTACAAGAATATCAAGAAAAATTGGACTTTCTAATTCAACTACTCCAGAAAATATTGAAAAAGATTTAATGAGTATAGTACCTAAAAAATACTGGAACAAAATAAACCACATATTCGTATACCACGGTAGAGCAATTTGCATAGCAAGAAAGCCAAATTGTGATATATGCCCTATTAAAGATATATGTATGAAAAATGCCTAAAAAATAGGAAGATCTTTTTTTAAGTTCTTCCTATTTTTTTATCTAACTTATTGGAATTGTAATATAAAATGTAGTTCCTTCTCCCTGTTCTGTTTCAAAAGTTATATCTCCATTAAAGTTACCTTTAATGACAGAGTAAGCTAAATATAGTCCAAGTCCAGTACCAAAAGTACCTTTAGTCGTTAATATATTTTTAAATATATACGGTGTTATACTTGGATCAAGGCCACCAGCATAATCTGCTACTTTTATCATAGCCATCTTCTTTGGAGCTTTTTCAACGGTTATCTCTACTTTACCACCTTTATCTTCTCCATAAGCCTGTGCAGCATTTACAACTAAATTTGTAAGTACTTGTCCAAGTTTAGTTGGGTCTCCTTTTATCTCTAAATCGTCATTTAGATTAACAATTACCTCTGAATTATTTTTTGTAACTTCGTGATATGTAATTACTTTAACATCATTTACAACTTCACTTATCTTAAATGTAACATTTGTATCTCCACCTAAATTTCTTATTTGGTTTCTCATACTATTTACAATATTAATTATTTTTGTTGCACAATTATCCATTCTTTGAAGTATTTCTTTTTCATCATCAGACCTATTATTATTCATCTGATTTAACATCAAAATACCAGTTTTTATAGCTGATATTGGTGTATTTATATCGTGTGCCACTCCTCCTGCAAGTTCACCAATTGATACAAGTTGACCTTGTTTTACGATTATATCTTGCTTTTCTTCAATTTGTTTTATATCTTCTTTATGTTGTGTTATATCTTTAAAAAGAAGTAATGTTCCTACATATTCTTTAGAGTTTGATTTTGCTGCAATAGGGTGTATATCTACTTCAAAATATTTATCATTTACTTTTGAAGTAAAGTGATATTCATCTGTAACTATTTCTCCTGTTTTACGAGTTCTTTCTATATTTTCTTTTAATTTATGTAAGTTTATTTTTTCACTTTTTTGAATAATTTTAAACAAATTATCATCTTTTGACATAGCAAAAATATTTGCAAACTTTTCTTCAAATGTTTTATTCATATCTACAATAGTACCGTCATCTGATATAACTATGAAAGCATCTGACATTGTATTTATTACCGTTTTAAATGCAACTGGAGTTATGTTCAATGCTTTATATTTAAATATTGATATCGAGCAACAAACGGATGTAACTATAAACATAATCGGCATAACATATATTGTAATAGGTAGGATTTTAAACAGACCTATACAATTTGATAGTGTTGGCATAGTCATACCAACAACAATAAGTAATGTCTGCTTAGAAAAGAAGCCTGACCTTTTAATACTTGTTATAATCATAAGTAACATAGAAATGATAAATAGTGAATATGAGTACAAAGCATATAATATTAATACTGGCCCATATACTGTTTCACTTAAATATATTGAATATTTTATATAAAATAAATGGTGTAAATCATTTGTAAATAAAAATGCTAAAAATATAAAAGGTAAAACATATAATATTTTTAGCTTTTTTATACGTTTTGCATTATTGTTGTATGCAAGCGATATAAAAAGCAAAAATATCGGTGAAAAGGATGCTCCAATATATGTTATATAGTCAAAGTAAATCGGTGGAATATCACTATTATAAAATAATATCTGTAAAATTAATCCAAAAATATGCACAACTAAAGTAATATCAAAGCAGAAAAAATATTTATATATATCATTACTATTATACTTCTCACTTAATCTATCTATCATAAATAGCATAATAATTAAAGAAATTATCAAAGCACATAAATAAATAGTTAGCATCCACATTTACCCCCTTTCTATATCCTTTAAAAATCCTATTTGAATTAAGTAATTTAAATATCTATGTATATATTCTTCATCAATTACAGGCCATTCAAATCCCATACTTTTTAATAGTTTAATAGTAAAGTCAGATTTTACTATAATATTTGGTTTATATTCTATTTCTTTATTTTTATTTACATCTAGTATAATTCCATTAATCTGATTTGCTTTTTCTGGATTTCTACTAAACTTTGTTATAAGATTTGTCATTTCTTCCTTTGTTATTTCTTGCAAATTAATACCAAAACTTTTAAATGCTTTTAAAGCATCTACCATTTGTACGTGCTTATGGTTAAATATATGAAATACTGAATATTTACTATTAGTTTTTGAAAGAGTTATAACTGCTTTTGCAGCAAAATCAATAGGTGTAAATTCCAAGTAAAAATCAAGTAAATTATCAGGTATTACATTTAATGTTAAAAATGTTTTTAAACGATTAGCAAACGCATTTTCTTCAACATTTGGTTGGAATTTACCATCATACATCCTACCTGTTAAATTTCCCATTCTCATTATTTTACCATTAAGTTTATTCTCTGCAATAGCATCTAAGACATATTTCTCTCCCATAAACTTCGTAAAAGCATATACATTATCTAAGTTTTGGTTAATGTAAAAGTTTTCTTCACAAAACTTTGTGTTTGGCAATATATGTGTTTGTTCTACTTGCCCAGTTTCTAGTATATTACCTGATACACTAAGTGTAGAAATATGAATTAATTTTTTATTATTTTCTATACAAAATTTTATAATATTTTTTACTGCATATTCGTTTATTTTTCTAAATTTTTCTATATTTCCAAAATGTCTAACATTAGCTGCAGAATTAATAATTGTATTTACTTTATTTTTTACAATTTCATAGTCTGATTCATTATTAATTATCTTAGAAGCATTCATATCTCCTTGTATTATAACTATTCTTTTTCCAAATTCATTATCATATTTATTTCCAAAGAAGAAATTTAATCTTTGTTTTAATCTCTGCTCTGCTGCGACTCCATTTTTAGTTCTTACTAAACAATAAATTGTTCCTGTCTCTTGCTTCATATATTCATCTAAAATATGAGCACCTAAAAAACCTGTAACTCCAGTAAGTAGCACATTTCCTAATTTTTCATTATTACTTAAATTTTCGTCTATTTGATTATTCTTTAATAGTTCGTCAATATTTGTATAATCTAATGTTTCTATTTCTTGAGATATTGAAACATTTTTTATAGTTTTATCGAATATGCCACCTAATTGCTTAATAGTTGGATTTTTATATAGTTCGTTATATGTAAGTGATATATTTTTAGAAATAGCTTTAGTAACTAAATCAATTGCAAGTAAGGAATCTCCTCCTATTTCAAAGAAGTTATCATCAGGTAAAATATCTTTTCTTTTTAATACATCACAAAATAACTCGTATAATTCTTTGTAAATTCCAACATATTCAGTATCATTTTTTTCTGCCACATTATAGCTCTTAGGAATTAATTTCTCTAATTCTTTTTTATCTACTTTTCCATTTTTATTAAGAGGTATGCTAGATATCTTAAATATATACTTTGGAATCATATAATATGGCAATTCTTTTTTCAAAAATTCTTTTATTCCTTCTTCATCTAAATTTAATATAGAAGTATAAAGCAATATAATGTCTTTACTTTCCCCATTATTAACAACTGTCACATAACAGTCACTTATTTTTGGATTCTTTAGCACTACATTTTTTATTTCATCTAATTCTATTCTAAATCCCCTTATCTTTATTTGAGTATCAATTCTACCAGCAAACTTTACATTACCATCTTGCAAAAAATATGCATTATCTCCTGTTTTGTATGCAATAAATTGGTTATTAAAAGGGTCTTTTACAAAAGATTTTTTTGTTTTTATATCATCTTTAAAATAGCCTTTTGCTACCCCATCACCACTTACAAGTAGCTCACCTTCTACAAACATTGGAAGTAATCTATACTTTTTATCAACAATATAACATTTGCTATTTGCAATTGGCTTACCAATAGGAATACTCTCAGTACATTTTTCATTTATATTAAAACAACAAGAAAAAGTAGTATTTTCAGTAGGTCCATAACCATTTACTAGTTGAACATTTTTGCATTTATCTAAGAATTTATTTACGTGTTTTACTGAAAGAACATCTCCACCTATTAATAAAACTCTAAGATTACTAAACATAGATACATTATAATCTACCATTTTATTAAATAATGGTGCGGTTAGCCACATTACAGATATTTTGTTTGTTATAATAAAATCCTCAAATGAGCTAGGATTAAGTAATGTTTCTTTTGGAATAAGGTATAGTGTTAATCCATTTAATAAAGTTCCCCATATCTCTAATGTTGATGCATCAAATCCTATTGAACCAGTTTGAATTATTCTATCGTTTTCTTTAAATGAAATATAGTTTGTATTTTTTACAAGTCTAACTATATTACGATTTGTAACTTCAACTCCCTTAGGCTCTCCTGTTGTGCCAGATGTATACATTATATAAACACTATCTTCTACTTTGTGTACTTTTTCTACTTTTGCATTTTCAAATGAACTATTAAGTATATAAGTATTAATATTTTTAGAATTTTTTAAACTACAGTCTTTTACATCTGTTATAACTAATGAACTAGAAGAATTTTCTATAATGTAATTTATTCTTTCTTTAGGATATGTTTTTTCCAAAGGTAAATAAATACAATTTGCTTTTAAAATTCCTAAAATAGCTATAACAATTTCTATAGATTTATCCATAAAAATACTAATAACACTTTGATTTTCAAGATTTAATATATTACTTATATAATATGCTACCTTATTTGCTTTTTCATTTAACTCTTTATATGTCATAGTTTTATTTTCAAAAACTAGGGCAATGCTTTCAGGAGTTTTTTCAACTTGTTCTTCAAAAAGTTCTATAACAGTTTTATTTCTAGGATAATCTGTATATGTATTATTAAATTCATTTAGTATTTTGCTTTCTTCTTCCTTACTCATTATCCTAATATTTTCTATATTAACATCTTTATCCTCTATAGCATTTTCTATTATAGCAAGCAATCTAGTATGTAAATACTCTATTTCTATATCTTTATATAAATCAGTTTTATAATCATAATTTATGTTTAAAATTCCTGTATCATCCATATCAGTAATATGAATTTGAAGCTCATCTTCTAAAGCATTTGAAAAAGCCCAGCTTGTACTGTACTTTTCTTCATTAACTATATTTGTTCTAGCATTTTGATATGAAAGCACTATATTATATAAATTGCCTTTTATATCACTATTTTGTCTAATACTTTCTAGTGTTTTCATATATGGATATTTTTGATGTCTAAATACACTTAAAGTATCTTTTGAAATTTTTTGAGCTAGTCCTAAGAAATTTTCATTTTCTTCTAGTTTTACTCTTAGTGGCAAAGTTGATACAAACATACCAAGCATTTTTTTCTCTTTAAAGTTTGCCCTATTAAGTACAGGTGTACCAAGTACAAAGTCATTTTTATCTTTTATTCTATATATGTATGTAGAAAGTGCAGATAGAAAAAGTGCATAAGAAGATATTCTATTTTCTTTACAATAATTTATAATACTGCTATTTAGATTTTCCTCAAGTTTTACAGAATATCTTTTTGCCTTATGTGATGTTAAAGGAGTCTGCTCTTTTATTGATACACTTTCATTTATTCCTTCTAAATAATCTTTCCAAAATTCTTCATCTTTTTCGTATTTATCTGAATTTTTATACTCTTCTTCGCTTTCTATATATTCTATATAACTTGGCAAAGTTTCTATTTCTACATTTCCTTCATAACTTTCTAATACTTGTATAAGGTATGTACCAATTTTACCACAAGACCAAGCATCAGAAATAATATGATGTATTCTCATTAAAATACTACCTTTATCATTTGAGTATTTTAATACTTTAAAGTCATATAGTTTATTATTTAAAGAAAAAAGAGACTGAGAAGCTAAGCCATCAATATATTCTCTAATTTTATCATTAGATAATGATGACATATCAACTACTTCAATCTCTTCATTTTTATACTCTTCAAAATATTGCATATATTCATTATCTTTTTCCATAATTCTTGTTCTCATTGCAATATTTTTTTCTATTACTTCATTTATTGCTTTTTTACACAAATCTTCATTAAAATCTTTATATATATTAACTAAACCAGTTATAACATTTACTGAGCTATTTTCATTAAATCTCTCCATAAATAATATGTTTTGTTGTGGGAACGTTAAATTGTACATTTTATTATCCATTTTTAAACAACCTTTCATATATAACTTCAACTTCTTATTTCATATATAGTATATCAAAAACCAAAATTAAAAGCAATATACAAATATACACTTTATCTAATTTTTTTATGCTACACCTATTGACAAACAAAAAATACTATGTTATTATATATAAGTATTTAAAATATTTGTTTATATATGCGGGTATGGCGGAATTGGCAGACGCGCCGGACTTAGAATCCGGTGTCTCACGACGTGAAGGTTCAAGTCCTTTTACCCGCACCAAATTAAATGTTTTTAGAGAATTTAGTTTCTGTAAAAACATTTTTTTATTATATGTAATATTTTCGTTTTGTTGAAATATTTGACAAGCTATGGTAAAATATGCGTGTTAAATTTTTTATTCCTGTTTTACAGATTAATATATATACGTTTATTATAAAATAATTATTTTAAGGAGGCTTTAAAATGCTTAAGAAAAAATTAAAAGAACTACCACTACGGGAAAAAATACTGTTTATAAGTGGCATATCAGTTATATTAAGTGTATTAAGTATTCCACTTTCAGTAATTACATTGTACTGTATACCTATTTCAGTAACATTTTTTGTAATATCTGTTTTTTATAATCTTTACAGATTTATGCAAACAGCTAACATATCAATTTCAGAGGCCATAAAAAAAGATACAAGAAAGGAATAAAATAATTTTAAAACAAATTTGTTAAGAAAAAACTACTAAAAATGTACCATCCATTTTGAAGTGAACCCAAAATGTTAGACAAAAATTGTTTAACAAGGAGGGTTCTTTTCTATGTCAAAATATTCAAATGA
>CANQLD010000009.1 GCA_947624625.1 uncultured Clostridia bacterium
CATCTTAGGTGAAAAAATACCACATTTTCCTTCGTGTATCATAGCAATTGCTTCGTCTATTGGAATAGCATCCTTATATACCCTTTTATTTACAAGTGCGTCATACACATCAACAACTGATACAACTTGTGCCCATATAGGTATATTATCTCCTTCTAATTTATCAGGATAACCTCTACCATCATATCTTTCGTGATGGTGACGACATATATCATAGCAATAATGATAAAATTCATTATCTTCTTGTTTGAATTTTTCTAGCATTTGGCAACCATATATGGTATGTTTCTTCATTTCTTCATATTCTTCATCAGTAAGTTTTCCTGGTTTTTCAAGTATATTATCTGGTATTGCTATTTTACCAATATCGTGCAATGCTGAAGCCATTACCATAAGCTCAATTTGTTCATCTGTTATATTGTAGTCCTTATTTAATCTTCTAAAATGTTCTAGCATTATTCTTGTAAATTCTTTTACTCTTTGTATATGTTCCCCAGATTCTAAACTTCTAAATTCAACAACTGAACTTAGTGCATTAATTAAGAACTCGTTACTTTCTTCTATTTTCTTTCTACTTTCAAATAGCTCTTTTGTCCTAATCTCTAATTCCTTTTCAATATATATTCTATGTTTGTATAGTTCAATTATATTTTTAGCTCTACGTCTTACAACAGCTGGCTCAAATGGTTTATATATTATATCTGCAGCTCCATATTCGTATGCTTTAACATCTGTTTCAACTGTTGCCTCCCCTGTAATCATTATTACAGGGATTTTATCTATAAGTCCATTTTCTGACATATGTTGCATTACTTCTAATCCATCTTTTTTTGGCATAACTAAATCTAAAAATACTAATACGATTTCATCTTTATGTTTATCAATTTGTTCTATTGTTTCTTCTCCGTCAGCTGCTTCAAGTATATTATATCCTTCTTCAAATATATCTTTTAGCATTTCTCTATTTATAAACACATCATCTGCTATAAGCAAAGTACTTTTCTTCATGAAGTTTCCTCCTTACATAATTTTATTAATTTCAGTTATTACAATATCATATTCCTTTTTTACATTAGGGAATATTTCTTCTGCTTTTTCAAAATTATGTGCTCTTAATTCTTCAGTAATTGCTTCAGCTACTATACTAAGAGCAGTAAAAGCCATATTTTTGCACACACCTTTTAATGTATGTGCTGCTCTAAAAGCACTATCAGCATCTTTGCTTTCCATAGCATTCTCTAGCTCACTATATGATGTATCTGCTAAGAAATAACCTAAAAACTTTTTAATTCTTTCATCATTTTGCATTCTATTTACTGCTTCACTATAATTTCCGTTTATATTTTTATAAAATTCCTCTATCATAAAATCAAGCCTCCTATAATAGATTTTATACTATTTTTAAATTAAAAGCAACTAATTTTTAGCTTTTTATTAACAAAGAAAAAAATCTCAAGAAAGCAAAATTTCTTTGAGATTTTATATGTATATAATTTAAATTATAATCCTGGCATTCCCTTTCTAAATTGTCCGTCTTGTTTCTAATCCTCCTATACCTTTTATACCTTCTCTTGTGTTTGAAATAATATTTGCAAGAGGGATAAACTGGTCAACGGGCGTATAAGCAATTGCCTCTGCTACAATAATTGGATCCATCATATCAATTAAAACTCTTTTTGGAGCACTTGCAAAATTTGCTCCAGCAGAAATTATTGCCTCATAATAACTTTGACACGCACCAGCAAAAATCACAAGATTGTCCAAATTATGCTCATACCTTCTTGCTTCAAGTACTGCTTGTATGTAATATCTTGAATTTTTGTAATTATCTATATTATATATGTCATTTCTTTTTCTAATAAACGCATCATGCCCTGTTAAAATTAAAATGTTTGGCCTTATTTTTTGAAGTAAAGAATATACTTGTTTATATTGTTCAGACTCTGGTATATTATATGCATATACTGTAAGTCCCATTTTTCTATAACTTTCTCTACATTTTTCCGTATATTCTGAATCTCCGTCAATATGTAATACAATACCAGGCCTCTTTAATACAGTATCTTTTTTAAATATATTTGGATTATCATTGTATCCTAATTGATTGTAATAATTGTTATAATTAAATCTTTTATTTATATTTGTATAACATCTACTAAGTCTTTCTGTTCTGCTTTGCTCCTCAGATTTTAATCTTTTATTAAGCTCGTCATCATCTATTTTCTTTAAATCATAACTTGGGGCAGTGGCAATTATTCTTACAGTTAAACCTGCTAGTTCTATATAATCATTACTATTTATCTTAGTTATCTTAAAAATCACATCATAATTATATGATTTTCTTGCTACTATATCACCTACTTTAAAATTTTCCATAATTATTCACCCCATATATTATTGTATGAATAAATAGATGTAAAAGTGTTAAGTTATATATGTAGCTTTGAATAATTTTGGAAGTTGTTTTTTATTTTAAATAATATTCCACTATCTTTGCATATTGATCTTGTGCATTTAGACAAGTATCTATTAAATATCCTTTTTCTTTGTTGCTTTGATACTTATTTAGTCCTCTATAATAAAATAGTTTATCTTTATCTAAAATAATAAATGGGACTATATTATTTTTTAAACATTCTTTAAATGTTATTATTCTACCAATTCTACCATTTCCATCTTGAAATGGATGAATATGCTCAAATTTTGCGTGAAATTCTATTATTTCATTAATTGTAATTTGCTTTAAAGATTCGTACCATTCTAATAATTTTTTAATATCTTTTTCAACATTCTTAGGCTCTGTAGTTTTTAAGCCACCAACTTCATTTGGCAATTTTTTATATTCACCTACGTTAAACCAATTTTTTCTACTATCCAATGTACCTTCCTTTAATATTTGGTGAAATTCTTTTATCATTTTTTCAGTTAGTTTTTTGTCTGCTACATCTAACATATAATCTACTAATTTAAAATGATTAACTGTTTCTAAAATATCATCAATATCTGTTACTGAATCTTTTTCTGCTAACAATGTATTAGTCTCATAAATATATCTAGTTTGTTCTTCTGTAAGTCTACTCCCTTCAATATGATTTGTATTATACGCAAATATAATTTGAGTATTATGATATAAACTGCCCTTTAATTTCATATCTTTTTGTTCTCTTAATACTTCTAAAACATTAATTTTTGATATATCAAAAACATCTTCCTTTAATAACTCGTCAATTGAAATTCCAAAAATTTCACTTAATCTTTTTAATGATTCAACATTAGGCTCTAATATTCCAGCTTCATATTTTGAAATCGTCGCTGGTTTTACTCCTAATATTTCTGCGACTTCACTTTGAGTCATATTTCTATTTTCTCTATATTGTTTTATTTTTTCTCCTAACATAATAAATAATCTCCTCTTTAATTATAATAATATTATATCATATTATTTCCAAAAAAGAAACGTTTTTTTGTTTATTTACTTAAATATTTCTGTTATGGATATGTTTTTTTGTTTTTAAAAATTATACTATCTTTTTTATATAATATGTAGTATAATGGCATTAAATAGGAGGTGTTTTTATGCTTTTTTATCATTACAAATTATTTTTAATTTTTATTGTTCTAGCAATAGTTAACTTTATATTATTAAGTAAAAAGATTAAAAGCAAAAAATTAACATTAATTGTAAATTCAATAATAATTTTAATTAATATTTTTATGATTATTATGATAAATACAGATTTCCTTAATCTAATTTCTAAAGAGTATGCCAATAATACAGAAACATTAAATAAATATTATGGAATAATCTATAACTTTAATATAACATTTTTAATCACAAGCTTTATAGTTACAACTATTTTATTAATACTATCTAAAAAAATAAAATATAATACATTATATATAATTACAATAGTTTCTTTAATAATTGGTAGCATACTACTATTCTGTTTTAAAGGCTTTATAATAACAAAAGATACTATTAATTTCGGTATGCTTGCTCAGTGTTTAAGCTTTTATTATATGTATCTATGCCAAATACCACTACTAACTACCAAATTTAAAGGTAATAAATAAAAATATATACTCTTTTGCAATAAGTATAATTATTTTTCAATTATACTTATTTTTTTTTTTTTAAATACTTTAATATTTTTGTCACATATGATATTATATAGTAATTAATGCGTTAGTTTAAAAATTCGCAACTACGTTTACATAATTATTGACAATTGTATGTTTTTTTGATATAATAGTTATATCACTTTTTTAGGAGGATTTCGTTATGAATATAACAAAGGATGTTTATGAGGCAAAAATCAAACCGTTTATCAGTAAAGTTTATGACATTTGCAAGGTTTTAAATATAACTGAAAAAGTAATCATTGAAACAAAGTTACTTACTATTTTAAAACAGGAATTTAATCCAAAAGAATTATTAAAGGAATTAACATCTTTTTCGCCTTTGCAAGCTGAAATTTTAGAAAAGTATAATTTAACCGAGCAAAAAGATGAAGTAATAAAAATATTAAAAAGTTCACTCTAATGAAGTGAACTTTTTTTCATTTATTCTATTGTCTTATTATCTTTTCCTATTTCTTTATCTTTACTATTACTAGTATCCATATTTTTTTCATCCTCTGATAAATCTGGATTTGTGTTTTCTTTTAATGAATCAAAGAAATCTTGCTCTCTTTTATTTCTGCTTAACATAGTATCCTCTAGTAATTTATCTGTATCTGGCACATCATAAATAATGTTTTCATTTTCATCATAACTTACATAAACAAGCTCCGGTTCTTTATCTAATACATCACATAGAGTATCTACCATTTTAGGGTCGAATTGAGAACCTGCACATCTTTTTAATTCACTAATTAATTCGTCTTTTTTCTTGCCACTTTGATAACTTCTTCCAAACATAGCTTGCGTTGAATCAGCTAAAGAAACTATTCTAGATAATTCATCTATTTCATCTCCTTTTAACCCTCTTGGATAACCTTTTCCATCATATCTTTCATGATGTTCTGAAGCAATTATTTTTGCTCTTTCAAAATCACCTAAATTATAGTTATTTAACTCTATTTCTCCTAAAGTAACGTGAGATCTCATTTCTTTAAATTCTTCATCAGTAAGTCTAGATGGCTTTTTTAATACACTATCGGCTATATCTGTTTTTCCTATATCGTGAAGTAATGCACCAATTTTTAAGATATCAATTTCTTCTGGACTTATACCTCTTTTTTGTGCGATTACTTCAGCTATCTTAGACACACTTCTTATGTGCTTAGCTGTATATTCATCTTTATTGGTTTCAATATTTTGTACAACACTTCTAGTAAAATCTAAAATATCATTTTCTAATTGCTGATATTTTTCTCTAGATTTTACAGAATCGTTCCTTATACCTTGTAAATTTTGAGCAAATAAAACTCTATCTGTATTTACATCAAAATGTAGTAGTCTACTTTCTGAATTTTCTTGTAACAATAATTTTCCTATTTCAGCTGATTTTTTTACATCCTGTTCTTCCTGACTACTATATAAATTTATAATTTTGCAATTATTGGCTACATCTTTATTTGAAAGAACAGAAGATACTATACTTTTCCCAACTGGAGTTACTACAGTATCTGGTGAAAAAACTAAACAATCTATTTGTCCATTTTGTATAAATTTTTGTAATGTATCTTCGTTTATATTATTTATATCTAGTAATGTTACTTCTTTTTCGTCACCTTTAAAAGCATCACCCATACATTCTAATGCTTTAGATTTATCTACAGATACAGAATCATCTGCTAAACAATGTGCCATTACAAATTTTATCATATCAACCACCCATTTAATTATATATTATTTTATTTAAAAAACCATAAGATATAATCATCATTATTATACTTGCCATAAATACTCCTAGTAAAATTGCAAGCATAGCTTTTTTCTTGTTCATCCCCATTACTGATGCAATTAATGCTCCTGTCCAAGCTCCAGTTCCTGGTAAAGGTATTCCTACAAATAATATTAATGCTATAAACTCACCTTTTTCAAATTTTTCTTTGTTTTTCATTGCTTTTGCTTCAAGCTTTTCAACCATTCCTTTAAATAATTTCGTTTTTTTCATAAAGTTAAATATAGGTGTTAAAAACATAAGAATAAAAGGTATTGGTAAAAGGTTTCCAACAATTGCTACAATATATGCTATTATAGGTTTAACATTTAAAATACTTGCTGCAAGCAAGCCACCTCTAAGTTCAAGTATTGGAAGTAATGATATAACAAAAGTTACTATCTCTCCACCAAATTTTGCGGAAGTAAATGACCCAAACATTCCAATTATACTATTTACTAATGACTCAACCATAAATTTCTCCTTTTTATCAATGATTATATTATAACGAAAATAGGAAAAAAAATCAATATATTTAAAAGAATTAAATATATAAATACTATTGAAAAAATTTTTTATATATAATAAAATATATTTATATTAAGGAGGAGATATATGGAAGATAAAAACTGGGAATTAAAATATACCGTTGAAAAAAACAAAGTCAAAGATATTATTGGAAGAATACTCGGAATCACTATTATGACTTTTTGTATTCTAATGATTCTATTAACATTAATAACTGGTGATAAATTAGATACATCTACTGCTATTTATTTAGTTGTATTACTACCAGCAATTGCAATAGTATTAATTGGTACTAAAAAAGTTAGAATTGATACAAAATATGGAATTTGGCTTAATAATAGAAATTATCTACAATGGAAATCTATAATTGATGTTACATATTTAGATAACAATTTAACATTTCTTATTTTAAATTCTCAAACTAATGAAAAAATTCCACTTAAATTTATACTTGTTGGAAATAAAAGTAAAAGAAACGCAGTAGAAATTGAAAATTATTTCCGTTCTTTAAACATAAACAATATTAATAATAGCAACAATACTGGTGGAATTAACAATACTACTGAAATTAATACTACAAATACTAGTGACACTAATAATGATGTTGAAAATAACAATAACATCAATAATAATATTAACTAACAAAAAAGCAAGGCACATACCTTGCTTTTTTTATTTTACTGTATATGGTAAAAGTGCAATGTGTCTTGCTCTTTGAATAGCTACTGTAACTTTTCTTTGATGTTTTGCACAAGTTCCAGTAACTCTTCTTGGAAGTATTTTACCTTTATCACTTACATATTTTTTTAACTTTTCTACATCTTTATAATCTATATCGTCAACTCTTTCAACACAGAAGTTACAAACTTTTTTTCTTGGTCTTCTGTATGGCTTATCATTCTTTGCTTTTTTATTATTTTTCTCAGTCACAATCTTTCCTCCCTTCAATTAATATGTATTAATTAGAATGGTAATTCTTCATTATCATCCACTGTAATAAACTCACCATCAATACTTGAAGATGGTACATTTATATCATCTGTGCCAGCATTATCTCTTCTTGAATCTGCAAAATATGCATTTTCAACTATATAGTCAGTAGTATATCTTTTTTGACCATTTTGATCTTCCCAACTTCTATTTTGAATTCTTCCTTCAACTAGAACTTGTTGACCTTTTTTATAATATTTAGCACAAAAATCAGCTAATTTCCCAAATGCTGTAATATTAAAAAAATCTGCTTTTCTTTCTCCATTTGCTTCTGCAAATCTTCTATTTACCGCAATAGAAAAATTTGTTACAGATGTGTTTGTGTTTGGAGTAACTCTAGATTCTGGATCTCTAGTTAATCTTCCCATAAATTGAAACTTATTCATAATACAATTCCCCCTTTTAATGAGATTTGTTATTTATTATATTTTTAGTCTTTTCTTATAACGATATGTTTTAAAACAATTTCGTCTAGTCTAAGAACTCTTTCAAATTCTTTTATAAATTCTGGTTTTGCAACAAATGTAAATAGTATGTAAACTCCTTCGCTTTGTTTTTTAATTTCATAAGCTAAAGTTTTTCTACCCCACTCCTCTACATTTGTAAGCTCGCCATTTGCTGATATTAACTCTTTCATTTTTTCACCAAATGCAACTGTTGCTTCTTCTGGTGCATTAGCTGAAAGAATTATAACTGATTCGTAATTATTCATGACTTCACTCACCTCCTTTTGGACTTAAGACTCTATATTTTATATAGAGTAAGGAAATTAACTTCTGTTATTATACCACAAATTCTTTACATAATCAATTTTTTTTACAATTTTTTTAAAAATTTATAAATATGTTATATTTTATTTTATTTGGGAAAAAATATAAATATAGAATAATACATTATTAGTTTATTGACTTTGTAACTATTTAATTATATAATACATATACTACGATAGGATTTTTAAAATCTATGGAGGTAATATAACTATGAAAGTTGAAAAAATAAATGAAAATAAACTAAGAATTATTTTAACTTTAGAAGAATTAGAAAATAGGCAAATTTCAATAAAAGATATAGAAAAAGATCCTTCTATCGCTAAAAATCTCTTCATAGATTTAATTGAAGAATCAAATCTTGGAGAAGACTTTATGGTAGGAGACTTTCAATTACTTATAGAAGCAAGTTCTGATAATAGTAACATTTTTGTTGTTACTATAACAAAAGTAGACTCTATTCCTGAACTAAAAAAATATGCTTTAATGGATAATTCAGAAAACAGAAAACGAAGAAAATCAAATGCAACAACTAATCTTTCCTTTTTCGTAGACGGCAACATCTTTACATTTAACACACTTGATGAATTACTAGACTTATGTGATATATCTAAAAAAGAAAAATTATTCTGTGGAAAAAATAGTCTATATAAATACAAAAATAAATATTTCTTAATTTTTAGTAAAACTGCTATTAAGAACAAAAGATTTATAAAAACTTTTGTATTTTTAACAGAATACTGTAGCGAATATTATTTATATGATATTTTTGAAACTTCAGTAAAAGAAAAAGGAAATTTAATGATAGAAAATAACGCAATGCAAACACTAAAGAAAATCTAAATAATAAATTATAAGTCCATAAAAATGGGCTTTTTTTAATTTATATAAAAGCTTTTACTTGCTTTTATATTTACTACAGAGCTAAGTTTACTATTAATATATATTTTATTTAAATTAAAACTATACTCAATACTTAACACCTTTAGATTAGCACCATTGCTAGATAATGAAACTTCTATTTTATCAAGATTAAACCCTTGATTATTTATATCATTATATAAATTATTTTCTTCTTTTGCTGTTAAATTTCCATATCTTTGTATAATATAACCATATTTAGAAACAATGTTGTTTAATTTTTGATAATATACAAAACTTGTTAAAATTTGACTTAAATATACGGTTACACTTGAAAGAATTATGAATATAACGACAAGTAAAAATATATTTTCTATACTACTATTTCCTATATTACTTTTACTAGTTTTTATTTCTCTCTACCTCCATAAGTTTAAACTTAACTTGTTTATTTATTAATATTTTAAAAGAAGCTTTTTTTGTTATTTTTATTAATGGCACAAATTTAATTTCAAGAGAAATATCAAAGTAATTGTTTTTATAATCATAACTTAATCTTACTAATTTTATATCATATCTATAATTTTCCTCTAAAAGAAATGTAATATCTTCTTTCATTTTATCCTCATTAAATTCATACTCAAAATATTTAAGTTTATCTTTATTAACATTTTTGTACGCACAACTTCTAACAATTAAGTCAATATCTTCCTTTAAAGTTTTAAGTTGTATATCTACTTGCATATATATAACTCCTACAAAAAATATTAAAGTTAAAATAGATATTATTACTACACCTAAAAAAAGTATAATATTTCCCTTCTTATATTTTGTATTTTCATATTTCATATATATTATTTAATTCCTCATAATTTGTTATATTATCGAAATACTCATAATTAATATTATCCATATAATAATCAATCACATCAACATCTGCCATATATTCATAAGTCTTGTCATTTACATTAAGTTTTACTATAATTTTAATACTATTTGGATTATCCAATCTACTTCCCACTATTTTATTTTCCATTTCTAAAAAGCTACCACACATATTTCGTAAAGTGTTCCAAGTAGCAATGCTTATATGGTAGTCATCTTCTACATTTAATTTTAAAATTATACTATTGTTATTTTTTTTAATTTCTTCATAATTTTGTTTTACATCATTGACATATACATTAAAATCTTTATAATACTCCCCTTTTAAATTTAAGGAAAGAATTAAAGCTATACATCTTCCCTTTTCTACAATTCCAAGTGAATTATTCTTATTTGTGTCTATAGTTTGGACAAGTGGACTTACAACCAAAGTTTCTTTACTCTTTTTTAATACTTTTATATCGATTGAATTTATTGGAACTAGTTTTTTGGGGGCTATTTTTATTAATACTTCTTTACAATAACTATCATACATAAGTCCATCTACTAAGAACTCTGTGTACATATAGCTTTCTACCTTTACATTTAATATAATACTTTTTTCTTTAAATATTTCTTTTTCTAATTTTTTTTCAAATTCTTCTCTGGAAATAGCAAATTTTATTTTTTTGTCCAATTTTGCTATTTTACTGCCACTTATACTATCTATATATCTATCATTTATATATATTTTAGATGTGATGTTTTTTATATGGTACTCTTTGGCATACTTACTTAAATTTAAAACATCACAACCATATGATATATCTAAATTTATACTATCCTCATCTTCGCTCATATCTACTCTATCTGCAACATCTACCCTAGATTTTATATTTGCTGATGCAGCCATTGGCTTTGTTGCAAATACTGATTCTCTTATACTTCCATCTTCTGCTATTCTTCTAGTAGATATAATGCCCATAGTTTTCCACGTTGCTAGTGTATTTAATCTAAACTTTCCAAGTCCATATTTTATCGGAGAAATGTTATATTCTACAAAATTATATGAATCACATATTTTATTTTTTAAATCTATTTTATCAAATAAAAGGTTTGTTTCCTTCATATAGTCAAGTTGCTCAATAAATAGATAGTTACACTTCCAAGATTTTTCAAAACTTGGATAATATATAAACTTCCAAGTATTTGGCAATGTTTCTGGCACTATATCAACTGGAAAATATACATTATATACATATTCTCCTTCATAATTTGTGCCTAAAATGTAAAACTCACCTCTTTTTTTGTTATATACATATTTTCCTTTTTCTTTTACTTCTTTAAATCTTTGCAAGTAACTTTCTTTTAGCACATTTTCAGGACTTGAATATACAAATAAATTATATCTATTGTATATTTCTTCATTTATTTTTTCATTTTTCTTGTTATACTTAGGTATTCCTATTATATCTATTATTTCTTCAAAACTATATGATTTGCTAAAATTACTGTTTAAAGAAAAACTATTTAGAACATATATTACAACCAGTATGCATAACACTCTAAAAACTACTTTTATATTTATTTTTACACTATACACTTTCTTTATTTAGCTCTCGTATCCTTAATATTTTATTTGATAATATTCCAATATTACACCCTGTATATGAAACATATTTTGAGATACTAATTGCCTCAACTACATTTCCTGTTGTTAAATTACCAGTTATAATATACATAGGAATTTTAAGATTATTTAGAGCTTCTAAATTATATTTTTTATTTAATTTTACTACTTGATTTGAAATTACTATTATAAAATCAACATCTAGTTTTTCTATATTCATTTCTTTTTCATAAAAGATAAATAATACTTTTTCTTTTCTATATAATATTCTTTTTAATGTATTTCTAAGTAATCTATAATACTTAACTATTTCTACATCATTTTTATCGTATAATACTAATATTTTAAAAATGTCCTCACCTCTTTACTGTAATACTAAACTCTCCATATTTTTTAATATTTTCAATTAGCATTGCTGTATTTTCATCTACTTCAATGCTTATGGCAGATATATTGTTTTCTTTTGTTTCTATATTATTTCCACTTTTATCATAGACTGCTTTAACTTCGATATCTTTTAAAAGTAGTAATGTTATATAACTATCAGTAATACTACCACTTTCTACTTTGCTATATTTACTTTTATCAATTACACCATTTAATTGACTACTTCTTCCTGTGTAATATATATTTACTATACTTCCTTTTTCAACTGACACATTTAGATTACTTGTCATATCTCCTATATCTATTAAAATGTTCTCTTTACTTTCATTAACTTCTTCATATTCATTAATTTGCACAACATCATTTTTTGAAAGTATAGTTCCTAACTTTAAACTTTCTTTTGAAAGCAAGTTATCAACATTATCAACATAATTTGTATTTATAGCTTTATCTTCTACTTTTATCTTTTTCGTATTATTCTTAGTTAAACTTTCTCCTCTGTTTATATCTTTCGTTAAAACATATACTTCTTTTAAGTTATCATTTGTAATCTTATTATGAAAAAACAAACACAGAAAATATATAGTAATAAAACAAATTAAATACATTAGTCTTTTTCTATACATACTACTTTACCACCCCTATAACAGATATAGCATTTTCAAACCAGATAGAAAGACTATCAATAAACATATTAAATAGTTTAACTATTTGTGGATAAAAAATAACTACAATAAGAACTAAAGAAATAGCTATTAATAATATATTCTCTACTAGTGCAGAGCCTTTTTTCTTTCTTATGCTAACCATCTCCCCTCTTTATGAAAGTATAATATTTAAACTATTTAATATTTGCACCGATATTGGGTAAATCACAACCAAAAAACAACTTAATAATAACAAAACAGTTAAAAACATTATACCGTATGTATCTTTTAAATAATAATTCTTAGTGTTACTATATATCTTTGTGCTTATTGTACTTTTAAGTGTATCAAGTAATGCTATTATACTATCATTTCTTTTGCTTTCTTTTAATATGTTTACTAAGCTATATACTTCATCATAGTCAAATTTATCTAATAATTTTTTAGAAGGTTTTGATATTTCAAAATTATATATTCTTAATTCTTCAATAAAAGTAATATAATTATCTTTAAATCTTTTATACTGTATAACATCTGAACATCTTTTCATTGCTTCATATAATGGCATTGAAGCAGTAAGTAACAAAGTCAAATTTAAAATATATAAATGAATACTTACAAGTGTATTTAATTTATCTTTTCTTTTGAAATATATAATGAGAATATCATATACAAAAAATATAATTATTGATGATATTAGTGACAAAAATAAATTGTTATTTATACAAAAAGCTATAATGAAAAATAATACTGAAAAAACTTTTACAAATATATACTTTTTTATTGTTATATTATATGGGAAATCTAATTTGATTAATTTATGTTTTAGATTAAAAAAATAACTATTTTCAAAATGTTTTAAATGAAACTTACCTCTATTAAAGAAAAAACTTTTTTGTTTCTTTATTACAAATAAATAACTTACAAAATTATATGAAAAAAATATAGAAAATGGAATTAATAATATGGCATATTAATCACCTCCTGCATCTTTAATATAGCACAGGTAAAATATCATTGTCAAGAAATTTCGGTCGCAAATTTCGACAAAAGTATAGTGTTTTCTAGTAATCTTTGCTACTTGATTATTTAAATATTATTTGATATACTAATATTGGTGAGCTATATGGATAATGATAAATTATTGAACGCAAAAATATTAATAATTGATGATGATGTTAATATGATGGACATACTATCTGTTATTTTAAACAAGTATGGTCATACAGTAAATACATTTACTGAACCTGTATCAGCTATTGAAGAACTAAAAGAAAATAAATATGATATATTAATAGTTAATTATTTAATGACACCTGTAAAAGGTGATAAAATAGTTGAACTAGTTAGAGAATTTGATAAAGAAATATATATAATACTTATGTCTATGCATAAAGATTTAGCTCCTTCAATTGAAACAATGCAAAATCTAGATATACAGGCATATTTTGAAAAAAGTACACAATTTGACCAATTAGTAATGTTTATACAAACTGGTATCAAATATATAGAACAATTAAGAAAAATAAAAAATATGAGTCTTAAACTCGAGCAGTATTTAATTGACTTTGCAAAAATACTACTTAATACTGTTGGTGCTAAAGACAACTATACTGAAAAGCACTCTATAAGAGTTACAAAACTTTCAATGCTTTTTGGTAACTATATTAATTTATCAAAAGATGATTTAGATAAATTAAATCTAGCTTCATCATTCCACGATATTGGAAAAATTGGTATTCCTGATAATATATTACTTAAAGAAGGAAAACTTACAAACGAAGAATTTGAGCAAATAAAATTACATACTATTATTGGGCCTAATATACTTAGTGTATCTGAAATATTTAAAGAAGTGTGTCCAATTATGCAAAGTCACCACGAAAGATATGATGGTAAAGGATATCCAAATAATTTAAAAGGTGAAGAAATACCTTATCTTGCTCGTGTTCTTGCTATATGTGATAGCTTTGATGCAATAGTTAATAAAAGGCCATATAAAGAGGCACAGACAATTGAATATGCTCTAGAACAAATTGAACAAGGAAAAGGGACACAATTTGACAAAAACTTAGCAGATAAATTCATAACAATGGTAAATGAAAAAAGAGAAGAAGTTGAAAATATACTTCGTGGAGAATAATTAATTAACTTTAATTTTATTATACTTAGGAAGGAGCATTAAGTAATATGGATGATAAACCTAGAATAGGAAAAGATGTAATTATACAAGATTCAAAAATTGGTAAATACACAGAAATAAATGATAATTGCATAATAACAGAATCTGTAATTGGTGATTATTCGTACTGCAATGGATATAATCAAATAATGTATACAGAAATTGGAAAATTTACTTCAATTGCGTGGGGAGCTAGAATTAATCCAAGTAATCACCCCTCATATACAAGAGTCGCTCAACATCATTTCACTTATCGTTCAAAACAATTTGGATTTGCAGATAAGGATGATGAAAGTATTTTTGATTGGAGAAGAAAAGATAAAGTAATAATTGGTAATGATGTTTGGATTGGACATAATGCAATAATAATGCCTGGTGTTACAATTGGAAATGGTGCAATTGTTGGAAGTGGAGCCGTAGTCACACATGATGTTGAACCATATACAGTTGTTGTTGGAGTTCCTGCTAAACCAATAAAGAAAAGATTTGATGATGATACAATTTGCAAAATACAAAATTCAAAATGGTGGGACTGGACTCATGAGGAAATAAAAGAAAGATTGCAAGATTTTAAAAATATTGATGAATTTATTAAAAAATGGTGTTAAAGGAGAACTGTTTATGAAAGAAATAAAAACAATCATTTTTGATTTAGGTGGTGTATATTTTACTGATGGAACTAAAAGAGCAATAGATATAATAAGTCAAAAATGGAATTTAGATTCAACTCTTGTTTCTGATGTTTTTAAAGGAAAAATAGGTACTGCATATAGAGAAAATCAAATAACTCATGAAGAATTTTGGAAACAAGCTAAAGAAACTTTAGGGATAGAAGCTCCAATGGAGGAATTGGCTAAAATATGGTTAGATGGATATGTACCAATAGAAGGAACCGTAAATATAATTAAAGAATTAAAAGCAAATGGATATGAAATATTATATTTATCTGATAATGTTCAAGAAAGAATTGACTACATTGAAGAAAAATATCACTTTTTACAATATTTTAAATCAGGTGTATTTTCTCATATTGTGGGAGTCCGTAAACCTAATCCAAAAATATATCAACTAGCTTTAGAAGAATCTTCAAATCCCTCAGAAAATTGTGTATATATAGACGATAAACCAAATTTACTCGAAGAAGCAAAAAAACTTGGTATGGAAACAATAGCATTCGTTAATCCTGATGAAACTAGAAAAAAACTAATAGAATTAGGAGTTAACTTATCTGAAACAGAAAAAAGATAAATTATATTCATAATATATTAATAAATACATTGCTATATCAAACTATCTTTAAATATTTACAAAAGGAATATAAAGACTATAGACTTTTTTTATACTTTGTCAACATCAAAAAATCAGAGTATTTTACTACTCTGATTTTTACTTTATCATAAAACATTAAGAGGTTCCATACAAAGCAACCACTTATCAGGACAACCAAATTTCTGCAGAAAAATAAGCTTTACAAATTTGCCCTTAAATTCTATGCTACTGTAATCAGCTTGACGAATCAATTTTTTAGCTTCTTTTAATGTAACAACTAATACCCTCTTTTTTAGACTCATAAAAGCTTCAATGCTGTCAAGCTCATCAAGGTACTCTATTGCATTTCCTACCTTCCGTTCATGTGCCGCATATAATTCAGGCGACATTGCTGCCGGATAATTTGAGTCTCTGACTTTCTCCAAATCAAAAACTTTCTTTTGGTAAGCCTCTCTTACCTTTTCAAAATTTTTTACCATAACTGGCCCCTTTCTTGCACATATTTAAGTGCAGTATTATTTTATAATTTAAAACCTATTTTCATTATATCACGTTTACATAAAGTTGTCAATGTATTTATTATTTATTCAATAAATATCGCTATTGCTTTTATAATTCTATCTTCCTTTTCTAAACAAGTCATAGTATAGCCAATTACTTTAATTCTACAGGACATTTGAGCAAGTAGTTTAATATCTCCTTGTAACAACTCTTTATTATACCACACACGTCTATTATTAATTTTAAAAAATCCATCAATTTTACTCTCATTATCTAATAGTTTATTATCTAATTCATAGATTTCAATAAATCCACTTTCAATAGCTATTCTTTTATCGCTATCTCTACTTCTTTCTTTATTTAATTTTTCCACTAAATTATGATAAAAAGAGTTATTCTTCATATCAGTTATATCGTCAATGTTTATATATCTTCTTACAGTTTCAACTGTAGAACTATTAGCATATCCTACATTACCATTTAGTCCATTTTTCTCAGCATTAGAACTTCCATATCTTTTTTGCCTATTTTTACTTCCTTCAATATTTTTAACTTTATCGTTATTACACAATTTTTCTATATATGGATCAACAGATACCTGATTATTTGTAGTCGAACTCTTTCTTACCGAATATTCAACTACTTCTATATTAAAATCACTTTCATTAATTACGGAAAACAAGTTTCTAACAAAGCATTTATCTAAATAAATATAATATCTCATATTTTAGCCCTCAGTACATATATATTCTAAATTTTTATTTTTATTTTACACAAATATTTTCTTTTATATTGTTATATTTACTTTCTCCAATACCCGGAACTTCCATAATATCTTCTATAGTATCAAATTTACCATTTTTTTCTCTATACTCTACTATCTTTTTAGCAGTTGCTTCCCCAATTCCATTTAAAGTTTCTAACTCCGTTTCACTTGCATTATTTATATTAATTAAATCACTTGCCTCATCTTCTATATCCTTCTCTTCGACCTCTGAGTCTTTTTGTTCTACTTTAATTGGTACTTCTATTTTATCTTCGTCAACTAGTTTTTGTGCTAAATTAAGCTTAGTTATATCAGCATTATCAGCTATTCCACCACAAATATCAAGAAGGTTATATACTCTTGAATTCTTATATAAATAGTAGACTCCTGGACTTTTAACTGCTCCAGAAACATATACGGCAATTTTATTATTTTTTTCATTTAACTCGTTATTATTTACTTTTAAGGTATTTTTTCTATCTATGTCTTGTATAATAATAGATATAACAGATAACAATATAATTATTATACATATAATATATGATTTGTATTTGATTATTATATTTTTTATTCTATTCATTTTTGTTCTCCTTTCTATTTATTTTTTTGAATATATAGTATATAATAGTTCTAGATATTTGATACTAAAAATGTATGACAAAAAATGAGGTGATTAATTGGAAAATGTAGATACTAAATCAAAAATACCAATATACAAAATAGTTTTAACTTTATTTTTTCTTTTGCTAATGTGTATTTCATTTAATTATTGCTTTGGTGAAATACTTGACGAAGATGAACTATATTGCAATAGTGATTTAATAATGGATGTAGAAAGTGGTAATGTATTATATGAAAAAAATGGTTACAAAAAAGTTTACCCTGCAAGTACAACTAAAATACTTACTGCAGTTCTTGCATTAGAAAATTTAGATTTAAACGAATCTGTTGTTGCTTCAGCACATGCTGTATATTCTACTCCTATAGGTAGCTCAGTAATATACTTGCAACCACAAGAGGTAATGAGTGTTAAAAATCTATTATATGGTTTACTTATAAAATCAGGAAATGATGTTGGAAATGTTTTAGCAGAAGCAGTAAGTGGAGATATAGATTCATTTGTTGAATTAATGAACGAAAAACTTAAAGAGTTAGGTTGCAATGATACACACTTTACAAATGCACACGGCTTTCACGACGATAATCACTATACAACTGTATATGATATGGCAAAACTTATGAGATATGCAATGAAAAATGATACATTTAGAGAAATCGTTGAAACTAGAGAATATACAATTCCTGCTACAAATAAAAGTGATGAAAGAGTAATGGTTAATACTAATAAAATGTTTAACAAAGAATATACTAAAATGTATTACGAATATATACTTGGTGGTAAAACTGGCTATACAGAAGAAGCAAGAGGCACATTTATAGGATATGGAACAAAAGATGATAAAACTGTAATAGTATGTGCATTTGATGGTTCACAAAATATACGAAATGGTCTAGAAGGACGTTTCTTAGATTCTAAAACATTATTTGAATATGCATTTGAAAACTTTAATAAATACAAAATATTTGATAAAAATAATTTAGTATATAAAGTAAAAGATGAAAACACAAGTAAAGAATTTACCCTTTTACTAGATTCTGATAAATATGCACTTTATGCTGGAGGAGATTATCATACAAATTATAGCATAAATCTTTTAGATACTAATTTAAACGATAAAAAACAAAATGACAAAGTTGCCTCTATTACATTATCAGCTAAAGGAAGTGCTATAGATATAACAAACGATTATGATTTAATTCTTGCTTCAGAAAAGAAATATTTTAATACAAACAATATCTTCAAATACATTGAATATATTTTAGTAATATTGCTATTTATAATACTAATTAGAGAGATTATAAAATTAATAAAAATAAGAAAAAAGAATAAAAAATCATATAATAACTATGCAAGTCCTTCTACAAAAAGAATCAATAATGTAAGAAAAATATAATTTTATCAAGAGGATATTAAATATCCCCTTGATTTTTTATTATATAATTATGTTTCAGCTTCATTATTTGAGTTTTCAGTATTTTGTGCGTCAGTAACTTCTCCACTAAATTGTTCTTTTACAACTTTTTTAGCTTCTTCTTCATCTAGTATAAAATATGAAAGATTATCTATATATTTTGCCTCACCTGGTGCAGTTAATGATACTATATTTGATACATCTATTTTTGAAGCATCAGTTGCATACTTTAATGCTTCTCTTACTGTAACATTTGTATCTGTATTTTCTAATGCAATTTTTATTAAATCAGGATATTTGGTAATATTTGATGGAGATAGAGCAGTTGATATAAATGCTTTTATAAATGTTTGCTGAACTTTTGTCCTATCTAAATCTCCCATCCTATAACCTACAGTCATATCATTGTTATGTCTAAATCTAACAAACATTTCTGCTTGTTTTCCATTTAAAGTTTGTACACCTGGCTTTAAATCAATATGTAAATCTTGTGAAGGGTCATCATACTTCATCCTCATAGGTACTTCTACCTCAACACCACCAACTGCGTCAACTATTTCGTGTACAAGTTTTGTATCGAAAAATAAATAGTAATCAATTTTTACATCTAATAATTCTTGTATTTCTTCTACTAGAGGAACTACATTTTCTCCTCTATAAATTCCATTTATTTTATTACCATAGCAATAATCATTTACAACATAGGTATCTCTTGGAATAGACATCATTGCAATTCTTCCTGTTTCTACATTATATTTTATATATAGTATAGTATCAGTTAAATTTTCATTTGTACCACATACTAAGGCATTTATTATACTTTTCTTTTTTACAACGGTATCCGATTTTGTACCATCTGCATTTAGTACTTCTTCATCTTCACCAATAGCATAGTTTACTGAGTATAACCCACCCCATAAAATAGCACTAATTACAGTTATAATTACAAAAAGCATTGTAAACTTTTGAAATATATTCTTTTTATTCTTTACCTTTTTCATATTATCCTTTCTAATATATACTTAAATTTTATATCTTAATTATATTTTTAATGTTGAAGTAAGTATAGCAACTAAGAAGTTATTTGAATATAACATCTTAGTAACAACTGTGCCATTTATAAAATCAACAATTGAATTCATAAATGGGATAGGTGCTAAGAAATACACAACTGCAAGTAAAATATATATACTTAATAATGACCTTAAAATACCTGCTGCAATACCAGCTATTTTATTAATTGAACTAAGTCCTGGTATATTAAATACTAAATTAAGTACAAGTTGCAAAATATAGCAAATAATAAATACAATAATAACTATTAAAACAAAACTTAGTCCTTTTAAAATAAACATAGTAACAGCTTTAGAAGCTTGTTCCATTGAAATGGCCTCTTTATCTTTTCCTACTATTGAATTTAAGATACTGTCATATATAGTATTTTCACTTTTTTCATTATTATCAATGTTTATATTGTTTTTTACAGTTTCTTCAATTATAGTTCCAAGTCCAGTATCTTTATATAGCATATCTGCAATAGGAGCTTGCAAAAAGAACGCAAGCACAATTGACAAAACCACACTTATAAGGCTTACTGCTATCCCAATAATACCTTTTCTAAATCCTAAGAAAGCACCTGCAAGTATAAATAGCACTATAATTATATCTAAAATCAATTTAATTCCCCCTTTATATATTAACAAAGTATATTTTATTTGAATAAATTAGAGCTACACATTTTTCATTATTAAATATAACTATATCTTTTGGTGGTAAAGTTATATCTATATTTTTTAATTCTACTCCCCATTTATTAATAACTTGCAATTTATCTTGATAAATAAAATAGTTTAAATATCCTGAGCTTTTAAACATTTTAGGCGAATTAACTACATTTGTTTGTGATATATTTGTACTATCAAGTCTTAACGTATTTATCATATAATCTTGCACTTCTTTACCTAGATTTTTCTCAACCAATATATAGTAGTTTTTTGAAAGTGAAGCAAATAATACTTGAGAACTTTCAAAATCTTTTACATCTGAAACATTTCCTGTGCTTAAATTACAATTTACTATTTTGTTATCTAACAGTAAAATTGCATTTTGGTTTTGTACTACACAATCATATACTAAACTATTATCAAATTTTGCAACTTCATTTATATTGTTTTCGTTTTTTGTACCATCAACTATACTTAATGTTGTTCCAATATTAAATGAAGATGAGTTTGATGTTATAAGCAATAGCTTATCTGAGCCGCTAATGAATTTTATATCTAATATTGACGTTTCGTTTAAATATGTATTGTATAATAATTTACCACTTTTAGAATAAACACCTATTACTTTTTTATAACCACTAGTAGAATATTCTACGGCAAAATCTCCATTATCAGATATATATACATATGATATACTTCCATCTATTTTTTTAGTTAACAATTCTTTTTTATTTTGAAATAAATATACTGTTCCATTAGTTTTATTTACAACGATTAAGTAGTTTTTATTTACATATATACTTGGAGTAAATAGTTCTTGAAGCTCATATTCCCAAGTTTTTCTTAAACTGCTATTATATGTAGTAAGTTTTCTATTATTATATATAAGTAATTCATTACAATAATTTAAATATACATCTTCTTCTGTTGAAGTGATGTCTATCTTTCTTTTTTCGTCTACTTGTTCATTTTTATATATACTTATACCAATAATAGGTCCGTATGCAAAAAATATATATGTCAAAATCAGTAAACATACTATTAATATAGCAAAGACACGTCTTCTTCTAGCTCTTCTTTTTAAAAGTTTTTCTTTTTCTATATCTAGCAACTCATTATGTACTTCTACTAAAGTTTTACCTATTCTTTCTTGTCTAATTTCTTCCTCTTTGTCCTTGTAATTATTAACAATATCTATACCTCTAGATAAACTTTCATCAGTTATCTCTTTTTTGGTATTTCCTTTTCTTCTATTTTTACTATTATTACTTTTGGCTTTTTTACTTATATTTTTTACATCTTGATTAGTTTTTCCTTTTCCTAATTTTTTTAATTTTAGTTTTTTTAGCTTTTTCAATGGTTTTTTATTTATAGAAACAGTAACTTTATACCCTTTTCTCATAAAAACTCTCCCATTTCTTAGGTTTAAAATACTTTTTATCTTTTATTTTATCAGGCAAATACTGTTGTTCTACCTCTGCATTTGGAAAGTCGTGTGGATATTTATAGCCTTGTCCATACCCAAACTTCTCCATACCTTGAGCTACATTATTTCTAATATGCATAGGTACTTCTCCAACATCAATGTTTTTTATATCTTCCATAGCTTCATTTATACCTAAATATGCAGTATTTGACTTTTTGCTTAATGCCACTACAAGAGCTGCGTGTGCTAAAGGAATTCTTGCTTCTGGCATACCCACTTGGTGTACTGCGTTCATAGCTGCAACTGCGACTTGAAGAGCTTCGTTATTTGCAAGTCCTACATCTTCTGAAGCTTGTATAACTATTCTTCTTGCTATAAACATAGGGTCTTCTCCGCCTTCTAACATCCTTGCTAAATAATGCAAAGTAGCATCAGGGTCTGAACCTCTCATTGATTTTATAAATGCAGAAATAACATCATAATGCGAATCGTCTGTTTTATCATATATACTTTTCTTTTGCTGAATACAATCAAGTATTATATTTTTATCAATTACAATTTTTCCATCTTCGCCTACATCTGTTGTTAAAACAGCTAGTTCTAAAGCATTTAAAACTGTTCTTACATCACCATTTGAAAGTACTGCAAGAGTTTCTATTACCTCATCTTTTACATCTAAATTATAGTTTCCTAATCCTTTTTCTTTATTATTAATTGTACTTAAAATTATGTTTTTTATATCTGATTTGTTTAGTTCCTTAAATTTAAATACAGTTGACCTTGATATTAAGGCTTTATTTACAGAAAAATATGGATTTTCTGTAGTAGCTCCTATTAATATAACAGTACCTTTTTCAACGTGTGGAAGCAATGCATCTTGTTGTAATTTATTAAATCTATGTATTTCGTCTATAAACAGTATTACTTTCCCTGTTGGATTTTCAAAAACATTTCCTGCGTCTTTAACTACATCTTTTATATCTGATACACCTGCAGTTGTAGCATTTAATGTAACAAATTTATTTTTAGTAGTCTTTGCAATTACTCTTGCAAGTGATGTTTTTCCACATCCTGGTGGGCCCCAAAAGATTGCTGATGTTAACTTATCCGCTTTTATTAATCTATATAACAATTTATCTTTTCCAACTATATCTTCTTGACCAAAAAATTCTTCTAAAGTTTCTGGTTTCATCCTATAAGCAAGTGGTTCCATATAATCACCTTTTTAAATTATACTTTTGCAATTTTATTATACCATTTAGACAAAAAAATGTAAAGAAAAATAACTACTGTTGGTTATTTTGAAAAAAAAGATAATTTAATAAAGAAAAAAATTAAATTTGTATCAATTATGGTACAAATCTAATTTTTTCTAATACTTTACTAACTTACTAGTTCTCCTCTTATTACATTTGAACTTTTTGATTTTGTTTTTTACATTTCGTCAAAAATTGCACAACACATTACTAAAAATTTGCACAGTAAAAATGTCAAAAATTGCACAATAAATATTGAAAATAATATAAAAAATATGATGCAGTTATAAAAAGAATAGATGGAATTTATGTACTATCAATTACAGCTTTAAAACCATAACTAGGATGATAACATATGGAAAAAAATCTTAAAATAATAAAATGTATAAAAGTACAAAAAAACGACTAATTTTTAGCCGTTTTTTTGTTGATTTTAAGGGAGCTTTTTATTACCCTTATTTTCATACTTGATTAGTCGTCATCTTCCATACAGAAGTCGTTGTCGTCAGAATCGTCAGGTTTGTTGCTTTCAAACCTTTCGTTAAAATTTGCCAAAGCTCTTTCGTACTCAGCCTTCACGACTCTAAAAGCCTTTAACTCTTCGATAGCACAGAAGTTAGGATTATTAATCTTAGATTCTGCAACTCTTACGGCAAGTTGTTCGGCCATGCTGTCGTAATCGCTTTTTATACTCTTAAGCCTTTCCCGTGCTTCCGACTTTTCACCATAGTATTCCATTTTGTCGGAAACCTTGTTTACAAAATCGTCAAAACCCTTTTCTACCTTGGGAGCATACTTCTCAATTACTCCCTTCGTGCCTTTAGCACAATCTTTTGCGACTTCCTTAACCACATCAAAAGTGCTCATTTCTTTTTCCTCCTTTAAATTATTATTAGATATTTGATTTATTAAAAATCAACATAATTATACAACAATTTATTGTATTTGTCAACATAATTATCCTTTTAAAGCAGGAGGATTATTCAAATTTTGAAATTATATTTTCTTTACTTAGTCCAAATAATTTATATAATTCTTTGAAATTGCCTGATTTTCCAAATCTATCTTCTATTCCTATTTTTACAAGTTTTTTAGGATATTCCTCGCAAAGCACATTAGAAACAATACTTCCTATTCCACCTATTACACTATGGTCCTCTATAGATACAAGTATATCTGTTTCTTTTGCACAATTTATTATAGTATCTCTATCAACTGGCTTTATACTGTATAAATCTACGACTCTTACATCCTTTCCTTGTTTTGCTAATTCTTCTTTTGCCTCTAGAGCAATACTTACTGTCATACCTGTTGCAAATATAGTACCAAACTTACCATTGCCAAAAACATTACTTCCGCCAAGTTTAAACTCACTATTTTCATCATATATTGTAGGTGTTTCACTTCTTCCAAGTCTAATGTACTTTGGCCCACTTTCATTTAAACACATTTTAAGTATTTTTTTTGTGCTTATATCGTCAGCAGGACTAAATACTTTCATAGTTGGTATTACATTCATTAAAGCTATATCTTCTATACACTGATGTGTTGGACCATCTTCTCCAACTGCAATTCCTGCGTGTGTAGCACATAGGTTTATATTAACGTGTGAATACGCAGCAGTATTTCTAATTTGTTCATAAGCTCTTCCTGCCATAAACATTGCAAAAGTAGAAGCAAATACTTTCTTTCCACTTAATGCCATACCACAAGCAGTTCCTACCATATCTTGCTCAGATATACCTATATCAAAATGTCTATCTGGAAACTCTTGTCTAAACATATTTGTACAAGTTGCCATTGCTAAATCTGCATCAAATACTACTATATTACTATCTTTTTTTCCTTCTTCTACTAAAAACTCACCATATGCTTTTCTAGTTGATTTCATATTAAGTTTCCTCCAATTCTTCCATAGCTTGTTTAAACTCATCATCATTTAAACTTTTTCCGTGCCAAGCAACTTGATTTTCCATAAATGAAATTCCTTTACCTTTTATTGTATTTGCTATTATACAACTTGGCAGATTTGATTCTTTAGCATTTGCTACTGCCTTTTCTATTTCGTTAAAATTGTGGCCATCAATTTCTTGAGTATAAAGGCCAAAACTTTCAATTTTCTTTTTTAAATCTCTATGTGATTTTATATCTTCAACTCTTCCGTCAATTTGCAAATTATTTTTGTCAATAAACAGTATAACATTTGAAAGTTTAAATTTATTCATTGTCATTAATGCCTCATAAAATTGTCCTTCTTCTATCTCTCCATCTCCAACTAAACAGTACACATACCCATCTTCATTAGATATTTTTTTTGCAAGTCCCATACCATTTGCAATAGATAGACCTTGTCCGAAGTGAGCCACTTGAAGAATCTATTCCTTTTATTTTGTTTGTTGGATGTCCTTCAAGATAACTGTCTACTTTTCTTAATGTTATTAAATCTTCTTTTGGAATATATCCCACACTAGAAAGTACTGCATAATATGCAGGTGCTGCGTGACCTTTTGATAAAATAAACTTATCTATTCTTTCATCTTTTTTGCAATCTATATCCATAATACTATGATACAAGCAAACAAGTATTTCAACACAAGAAAGACTGCCACCCGGATGACCTGATTTTGCGTTATATATCATTTTTACAATATCTTTTCTTGCTTCATTTGCTATTTTAGCTAAATCTTTAGTATCTTTCATAAACACCCTCCTAATTATTAATATTTTTAAAGCCTGTTCCAATAGCCTCATTTACAGTTGCTATATATAGCAGTGCACTTTTATCACAACTTCTAACAATACTTTTTATTTTTGCAATTTGTGGCCTTGTAATAACACAAATTATCATATATACTGTTTCATTTGAGTGGGCTCCTATACTTTTCATTATTGTTGCACCTCTACCTAATTCTCCAAGTATTTTAGCAATAATTTCATCTTTTTTCTTAGTTATAATCTTTACTTCTCTTGTATAATATATTCCTTCAAATAATACATCAATTACTTTAGTAGAGATAAACATAGAAAGTATTGAGTAAAGTCCAAGATTTACATCTTTAAACACAAATATAACACTAGAAATAATTATAACCTCTATTACAAGTAATATCTGACTTATACTTTGAATTGAAGTAAATCTATATATAATTTGTGCAAGTAAGTCTGAACCACCTGAACTTGCCCCTGCTTTAAAAGTAAGAGATAGTCCAACTCCTACGATTGCTCCTCCAAATATACACGCAGTAAATAAATCTATATTTGAATTTGCAACTAAAGAACTAAAAGTAAATATATCAACAAAAACAGAATAAATTACTGTGGATATAATAGTTTTAATACTAAATTTCAAGCCTAGTTTTGTAAGTGATATAACAAAAAGGGGAATATTAATTACTAAAATAGCAATACCAGCTGGTATATGGAATAAATAATATAACACAGTAGCAATACCACTTGCTCCACCAGTAGTCATCTTATGTGGAAGCAAAAACAAGTTCATTCCTAGCGACATCAAAAAAGCCCCAATAACTATTAAAACTATATCTATAAATATTCTATAATTTTTGCTTTTCTTTAATTTTTTATCTTCTGAAACAATTATATCTTTTATACTTTCCTTCATAAAAATAGTCTCCTATTTTTATTATTTCATTTTTTGGTTATTATATAACTGTTTTCAAAATATTAATACAATTATCATCTTTAGTATAATTTTTAAAACTACTATTTTGCATTTTTTTTAGCTTTTCGTCAATATTTTCTCCATCATTTAAATATAGCAAATAACCACATCTTTGAAGCTCTTTGCATATTTCAAGTTGATGGTCATTTTTATGCTCTTTGTATTTTTTTAGTCTTGGTACAATCAATATTTTTTTGTTATGCTTTAATGCATTAAAAATTGTACCTACTCCTCCGTGACATATTACAAACTCTGATTTTTCTATATATTTATCTATATCTTCTTGAGGCATAAAATCATACATAGTAACTTTGCTTGTTTCATATTTTGTATAACCTGCTTGAGCTACTATTTCTTTTTTTTCAAGAACTTTTGATTTTTCTATTAAATCAAATAAACGTTTAAAACTTTGCTTTTGCGTTCCAACCGCTACAAATACCATTAAATTAACCTTCCTAAATATTCACATTTTTTATATTTTTTTGCTAGACTTTCCCATTGTACATAGAATTTATCTGCAAAACGATATATATTTTTTCCTGTAACTGATAAAGAATCTATCTTTGCTATAGATTCTATATATATAACTTTACTGCCTCTTAACTTGCATATAAGGCACATAATTCCACCAATTTGTGCACCAGTAGATACTACAGTATCAGGTTTAAATTTAAATGCAATTTTTATACATTTAAAAACATTATATATAACGTTATATATATACTTAAATATATTTTTGCTTGGTCCATATCTTAAATATTTGATGTTGTATTTATCTTTTAAATCTAAAGTTAAATCTGTTTTTTCAGTTACTAATAAATACTCATAATTGTTATATATTTTATCAAGTGATAATATCTCAGTTAAATGTCCACCTGAACTTGCTACAAAAATTACCTTTTTCAATATGTAACTTCCTCCTCTTGTTAATTATATTTTTCTAATGCTTGTCTTGCTGCATTTTGTTCTGCTTGTTTTTTGTTTTTTCCTACACCTTCCCCTATTTTTTTATCATTATATAATAAATCTACTGTAAAAGTCTTGTCGTGCTCTGGTCCTTCTTCTTTTATAGTAATATACTCTATTTTAACATTTCCGTGTCTTTGCAATACTTCTTGAAGTTTTGTTTTGTAATCAACATTTAAACTTCCACCCGAAAGCACAGTTTTTATTTCAACATCTAGCAATTCTAAGCATATATCTCTTGCAATTTCATAACCACCATCTAAATATATTGCTCCAAGTATAGCTTCAAAAGCATCTGCAATTATAGCATCCTTCATTTTTCCATTTGTTGTTTGTTCACACTTTCCAAGATAAATATATTCTTGTGCGTTTATTCTTTTCATTGCTTGACTCAAAGAAGCCTCACAAACTATAGCAGCCCTTTTTCTTGTCATTTCTCCTTCGGAATAATTTTCACTACTATTATATAACAAATCAGAAATAATATGTTCAAGTATTGCATCTCCTAAGAACTCTATTCTTTCGTTATATTCTTTTTGGTTTAAATCAGTTCTTTCATAAGCATAAGATTTATGTGTAAGTGCAAGTTTTAGTAATGATACATTATTAAATATATATTTTAGCTTAGATTGTAAATCTAGCAATAATTTCTTTTCATCCATAATTCCAAATTAAGTTATCCACTTAATCCCCTTTCTACATATATATTATATACAACTTTATTCACTTTTTCAAGTATATCCTTACGTTTACTTAGCATAAAAAAAACCAACTTTTTACAGTTGATTTTTACCTACATTAAAATAGTTCAAAGAAACTTTCTACAAACTCATTTTATTCATATTATTGATTTTTCTCTATATACTCTACAACGTCACCTACAGATGAAATTTTTTCGGCTTCTGCTTCAGGTATCTCCATATCAAATTCTTCCTCTAGTGCCATAATTAATTCTACAATATCTAAAGAATCTGCACCTAAATCATCTATAAATGTTGTGTCTAATGTAATTGTATCTAAATCTTCTATTCCTAATTGTTCACCCATTACTTCCTTTACTCTTTCAAAAATTGCCTCCATATTTTGCACCTCCTTGATTTTAACTAACACTATTATCTAATATTTACTCAATAATGTCAATAGTATTACTGTTTTTTATAAAAAAAAATAAAAATTCTTTATTTATTTTTTCTTTAAATCATATTTTGATATAATATTTTTACTCTCTTTTGTTTCTATTTTACTTGTTATTTGTTGACTATTTTACATAAGTATGATATAATGTTTATGTAAAATAAAGCTTAGCAAAATGTATAATTATATTTAGTATATAGTAACGTAATTTCTACGTTATATATATAAAAAAATATAAGGAGGCTTAAGAAATGAGAAAAAAGAGACTTCTTTTTGTGATTGCAGGTGCTTTAGTAGCTTCCACGGCAAGTGCTATCGTGTACTTCGTCAAAAAGGTTCGCAAAACTTCTGAAGATGAAGATTTCGACGAAACTGATATGGAAGAACTGGAAGACTACGTCGGAAAAGAAGACATCGAAGAAGAAGCTGAAGGCATTGAAGAAGAGTAAAAAAGGCTTCAAAAAATCTCTTGGAAAATTTCCAAGAGATTTTTCTTTTTATTTTTTGTTATCAACCTTTATTCCAAATAATCTTAATAAATACAAAAATATTGTTAAAAAGTCAAGATATAAAGAAAGTGCAAAAAAGATATGAGAATTATTTAAACTACGCAAATTTGTATCTTTAGCACTATTTATATCATATGCTGTTACAAACATTACTACAAGAATTACTGCAATACAAATTATTGTTTCAAGTAATGTACTACCAACAAACATATTTACAATTAAAGCAATTAAACAAGCAATTAATGCTACTGATAAGAAAAAACTCCATTTATATAAATCTTTCTTTGTTACATAACCATATAGTGCCATAACACCAAATAGAATAGCTGAAATTCCAAAGCAAATTGCAATCGTACCTAAGTTATATACATAGAATATAGATGAAAGTTCTATTCCATATAGTATAGCAAGTCCAAAATACATACAAGCTGCCGTTTGGCTTGATACCCTATCATAACAAAAAGAAAATATAAACACTATAACCATAGTTATAATTGTTATAATTCCTAAAATAGTTGGTGTTATAAATGCTTTTCCAAAATAAAGAGTAATTACTGATGTTACTACAGTTACTAAGAGCCCTAAAAACATCCATAAAAATGTTTTTACATAATAGGCATTTAAGTCTAATTCTTCCTCCCGTAAATAAATTCCTTCCTTCATTAAAATTACCTCTCTTTCATTATACATATTTATATATAAATATAATTTAATTTTGTTACATTGTATCATATATAACTCTATATGTCTACAAAAATATTTATAATAGAAAAAACCCTTGAATATAATTCAAGAGTTTTTAAAGTATCATAATATAATTATTATTCAATTATGTTAGAAACAGAACCTGCTCCTACAGTTCTACCACCTTCACGAATAGCGAATTTTAATCCTTTTTCAATTGCTATTGGAGTGATAAGTTTAATTTTCATAGTTACGTTATCACCTGGCATTACCATTTCTTTTTCTTTTGGTAATTCAATAACACCTGTAACATCTGTAGTTCTGAAATAGAATTGAGGTCTATATCCTTGGAAGAATGGAGTATGTCTTCCACCTTCTTCTTTAGTTAGAATATATACTTCTGCTTCGAATTCAGTATGTGGATGAATTGAACCTGGTTTAGAAATAACTTGACCTCTTTCGATTTCATCTCTTTGGATTCCTCTTAATAGAAGACCAGCATTATCTCCTGCTTCAGCAGTTTCTAATGATTTTCTAAACATTTCAATACCAGTTACTACAGTCTTTTTCTTTTCGTCTGTAAGACCAACGATTTCAACTTCTTCACTTATTTTTAATGTTCCTCTTTCAATTCTACCTGTTGCAACTGTACCTCTACCTGTGATAGTAAATACATCTTCAACTGGCATTAAGAAAGGTTTATCAGTATCTCTTTCTGGAGTTGGTATGTAAGAATCAACTGCATCAAGTAATTCTTTAATGCAAGCATATTCTGGTGCATTAGGATCAGTTGATGTAGACTCTAATACTTTAAGTGCAGAACCTTGGATAATTGGAGTTGTATCTCCTGGGAAATCATATTTGTTAAGTAGATCTCTTATATCCATTTCTACTAATTCTAATAATTCTGGATCGTCAACCATGTCACATTTGTTCATAAATACAACAATGTATTTAACACCAACTTGATTTGCTAACAAGATGTGTTCTCTTGTTTGTGGCATAGGACCATCAGCAGCAGAAACAACTAGAATAGCACCATCCATTTGTGCAGCACCAGTAATCATGTTTTTAACGTAGTCAGCATGTCCTGGGCAGTCAACGTGTGCATAGTGTCTATTATCTGTTTCATACTCAACGTGAGCTGTAGAGATTGTGATACCTCTTTGTCTCTCTTCTGGAGCACCATCGATTTGATCATAAGCTTTATATTCTGCTCCACCTTTTAAGCTACAATATTTTGTAATTGCAGCTGTTAATGTTGTTTTACCATGGTCAACGTGACCAATAGTACCAATGTTTGCGTGTGGTTTGTTTCTTTCAAACTTTGCTTTTGCCATTTTTATTTTCCTCCCTTATATCATATAAATATGCCAAATAAGCACCATTTATTAGTATTGTACTACAAAACTAAGTGTTTTGCAATATATTTAACTATTTTTTTATATAAATTAATCTTCTTTTTTAGTTCTTTGAGAAACTATTGTTTCAAGAACTGATTTTGGAACTTCTTCGTAATGAGAAGGTTCCATAGCATAAACTCCTCTTCCTTGTGTTTTAGATCTTAAATCTGTTGCATATCCAAACATTTCAGAAAGTGGAATATATGCGTGAATTGTTGATGTACCTTGAATTGTGTCCATTCCTTCCATTCTTCCACGTCTAGCATTAACATCACCAATAACATCTCCCATATATTCTTCTGGTACAGTAATATCAACTTTCATTATTGGTTCAAGTAATACTGATCCACCTTGTCTACAAGCCTCTTTAAATGCCATAGAACCAGCTACGTGGAATGCCATTTCAGATGAGTCAACATCGTGGTAAGAACCATCTACAAGAGCAACTTTAACATCTACTACTGGATATCCAGCAAGTACACCTGCTTTCATTGCATCTTGAACGCCTTCATCTGTTGGTTTTACATATTCTTTAGGAACTACACCACCAACAATTCTTGATTCAAATTCATATCCTTTTCCAGCTTCATTTGGTTCAACTTCTAGCCATACATGACCATATTGACCTCTACCACCAGATTGTCTAATGAATTTACCTTCAACTCTAACTGGTTTTCTTATAGTTTCCTTGTAAGCAACTTGTGGTTTACCAACATTTGCTTCAACTTTGAATTCTCTTTTCATTCTATCAACTATGATATCAAGGTGTAATTCACCCATACCAGCAATGATAGTTTGACCAGTTTCTTGGTTTGTATATGTCTTAAATGATGGATCTTCTTCTGCTAATTTTTGTAAAGCGATAGCCATTTTTTCTTGGTCTGCTTTAGTTTTAGGTTCAATAGATATGTCTATAACTGGCTCTGGGAATTCAATTGACTCTAGTATTATTGGAGCATTTTCATCACAAATTGTATCTCCAGTTACAACATCTTTTAAACCAACAGCACAAGCTATATCTCCAGCATAAACTTTATCTATATCTTGTCTGTTATTAGCATGCATTTGAATAAGTCTTCCTATTCTTTCTTTTTTCCCCTTATTTGCATTTAATACATAAGAACCACTTTCAAGTGTTCCAGAGTAAACTCTAAAGAATGTTAATTTTCCAACATATGGATCAGTCATTATTTTGAAAGCTAGTGCTGCAAATGGTTGATCATCTGCAGAAATTCTTTCTTCTTCTGTTCCATCTTCAAGTACACCTTTAATGTGTGGAATATCTGTTGGAGCAGGCATATAATCAACAATATTATTAAGTAATTCTTGAACACCTTTGTTTTTGTATGAACTTCCACAAGTTACAGGAACCATTGTACCTGCAATTGTAGATTTTCTTATGCCTCTTTTCATTTCTTCAACAGTTAATTCTTCACCGCTTAAATATTTTTCCATTAATTCATCATCTTGTTCAGCGATATGTTCCATTAATTCTGTTCTATATTGTTCAGCTAATTCTTTCATATCTGCTGGTATTTCTTCGTGTCTTACATCTTTTCCAAGATCATCATAATGAACTAATGCTTCCATTGTAAGTAAATCTACTATACCTTTAAATGTATCTTCTTTACCTATTGGAAGTGCGATAGGAACTGCATTTGCTTGTAATCTTTCTCTTAATTGTTTTACACAATTAAAGAAGTCAGCTCCTGTAATATCCATTTTATTTACATATACCATTCTAGGTACGTTATATTTATTTGCTTGTCTCCAAACAGTTTCAGATTGTGGTTGAACACCACCTTTTGCACAAAGAACTGTAACAGAACCATCTAGAACTCTTAGAGATCTTTCAACTTCAATTGTAAAATCAACGTGTCCTGGAGTATCAATGATATTTATTCTATTGTTATTCCAAAAACAAGTTGTTGCAGCTGAAGTTATTGTAATACCTCTTTCTTGTTCTTGAGACATCCAGTCCATTGTTGCATCACCATCGTGAACTTCTCCTATTTTATGTGTTTTACCAGTATAAAATAGAATTCTTTCAGTGGTAGTTGTTTTACCGGCATCAATGTGTGCCATTATACCGATATTTCTTGTCCTCTCAAGAGGATATTCTCTTCCTGCCATAAAATTATACTTTCCTCCCTTCCATATATTTTACCATCTATAATGAGCAAATGCTCTATTTGCTTCAGCCATTTTATGTGTGTCCTCTTTCTTTTTGAAAGCTCCACCTTGACCATTAATTGCATCAATAATTTCACTTGCTAGTTTTTCTTCCATACTATGCTCATTTCTTTTTCTAGCATATTCTACTAACCATCTAATTGCAAGTGATTGTTTTCTTTCAGCTCTAACTTCCATTGGTACTTGATAAGTTGCTCCACCAACACGTCTTGCTTTAACTTCTAAAGCTGGTGTTACATTATCTAAAGCTTGCTGGAACGCATCTAAAGCTTCTCTTCCTGTTTTTTCAGCAACTATATTAAAAGCACCATACACAATTTTTTGAGCTGTTACTTTTTTACCGTCCCACATAACTTTATTTATAAGCTTTGTTACAACTTTAGAGTTATATACTGGATCTGGTATAACTTCTCTTTTTGCAATATGTCCTTTTCTTGCCACTTTTCTTCCCTCCTTATAATATTTTGAGTTTAAATAAACTCTTAAGGTACTCAAAAACTTTTAATTTTTGTAAGGGCTTGTAATCTATGTAAAAAATTCAAGCGCCTAACCAAATATTATTTTTTCTTTGCTCTTTTTGCACCATATTTTGATTTTGCTTGCATACGATCCGCAACACCTGCAGTATCAAGCACTCCTCTTACAATGTGATAACGAACACCTGGTAAATCTTTTACCCTTCCACCACGAATTAAAACAACACTATGCTCTTGTAAGTTATGTCCAATTCCTGGTATGTATGCAGTTACTTCCATTGTGTTAGATAATTTTACTCTGGCAACTTTTCTTAATGCAGAGTTTGGTTTTTTAGGTGTTTGTGTTTTTACAACTGTACAAACTCCTCTTTTTTGTGGAGAAGATTGATTTGTAGCTTTCTTTTTTCTAGAGTTGTATCCTCTTTGTAAAGCTGGTGATTTAGATTTTGTAATCTTATCTTCTCTACCTTTTCTAACAAGTTGGCTAAATGTAGGCACTTAAACTTCACCCCTTTCTTTTATTTACCATATAAAGGTACTTTTATATTATACATAATTTTAATACAAATGTCAATATTTTCTAGTCATTTTATCAAATAAGTTTTACTTAATTCTTTTTTGTTTTTTAACTTATTTATTTAAAATTATATAGTATATTTTTTTAATATACTACTCAAACTATTTAATAACATATAATGTTGTTAAATAAACTTTTTCATACATATCAAGATGTTATTTTAAAAAAGCTATAATGATATAATTATTTTATATCCAAGAGGTGGTGATTTTATGGATTTCAAAACATACACAGGTAATAGAATAAGAGAATTTAGAGAAAGTAGAAAGTTAACTCAAGAACAAATGGCAGATAGCTTACATATTGTACTAAATCAGTATGGTAGAATTGAAAGAGGAGAAAGTTCTTGTACTCTATCTAACCTTATTCAAATATGCAATATCTTGCAAATCACACCAAATGATATATTAGCTGAATTAATAATAACAAAAGATTCAAGTATTGAAACAGAGATTCATAAACTAAATTTAGATAATCAAAAAGAAGTACTTAATTTTATAGAGTTTTTAATGGAAAAAGAAAGAAATGATAGATAAAAATTCTCAAAACATCACAGTTTTGAGAATTTTACTTTATCTAATTTTACTTAATTACAATTTAATTATTCTTCATTAACACACATACATCAGAAATTGTATAATAAGTTATTTTATTATTTG
>CANQLD010000010.1 GCA_947624625.1 uncultured Clostridia bacterium
TCTATTTCTTCATAATTTGGTATATACTTTTTTACTAAGTTATAAAAATTAGTATCGTGATTTTTATACACTATATGACACAATTCATGAACTATTATAGCATCAATTTTTTCTTCTGATAGCATTATAAGGCGAAGGCTAAAATGCAATTCTTTTCTTTTAGGAAAACAACTTCCATATCTTGATTTTGCCTCTCTTACTTTAAATAAATTGTAATCTATATTTGTTATATTACTTAGTGCTTTAAGTCTTTTTTCAATAATGCACTTTGTATTATTTTTAAATAACTTTTTTACTAGTTTATCTATATTTATTTTTATTTCTTCTTCACTTGTATATTTTGGCACAAAAATTAAAAATCTTTTATTCTTTTCATCTATTACTACACTATACTTACTTATTCCTATATATTCTCTAATAATAAAATAAAATTCACCTTTATATAATATTGTTTCATGAGTTTCCCACTTTTTTATTATATCGTTTGATATAGCTTTTGATTTTAAATACATATTGTATATAGTTTTCTTGTTTTCTTCTATAACTTCTAATACTTTTTTATTTGATACATACTTAGGTTTACTAGCATTTAATACATTATTTTTAAAATATATCTTTATTTTTTTACTGTTTTTATAACTTTTAATATTTAATGGAATTTTATTATTATTTATTTCTATAATTCTTTTAGCATAACTCCTCCTAAAGCTCCGTCAATTTCTCCACCTGAATATTGAAATGTAAACATTTTACCATTATCATCATAATGTAAATTTTTTATCACTTTATTTTCTTCATATAAATCAAGTAATTTACCTACAGATTTTATTTTATCTACTTCAATTAATATATTGTATTCATCCGAATTCATAAGTGCCTCTATACCTGCGTCTACATCTTCTTGATTTTTTGTAAATATTTCTTTTTCAGGGTAATTATAACTATCCTCATATGCTTCTTTTTTATTATTTTTTATATTATTAAAATATAATATAGCTCCTACGACACAGCCTACTATTAATAATATTATAACTATAAATATAACCTTTTTTTTCATAATTCCAACTCCAAACTTATTATATTATTTTAATTTATCATATTTTTACTAATTATTCTTCTTCCTTAAACTCCTTAAGTCCACTTAGCCATTTTTTTACGGTATCTTTTGTACCTTCTTGCTGTACTTCATTTCCTTTAATAGCTAGTCCTTCAATAATAGTAGAAGATGCAAGTTTATTTTTTATATCTTCTTGTGTACTTCCAAGCATGCTTCCTTCATGTGTGCAAAATGGAATTATAGTTTTTCCATTTAAATCATATTGTTCTATAAAAGTATACACTGACATAGGCATTGTTCCCCACCATATTGGATAGCCTAAAATTATTGTATCATAATCAGCAATATTTTCCAATTTGTTTTTTAACTTTGGTCTTGCATTTTCCTCTTTTTCTTTCTTTGCTATTTCAGTTAACTCTGTATAATCTTCTGGATAAGTATTTACAGTTTCAATTTTATATATATCCCCAATTACATTTTCTTTAATTATATTTGCAAGCATTTCAGTATTACCTGAAAGAGAAAAATACGCTATAAGTATTTTTTTGTTACTAATATCTATAACATTTTCTTTTTCTTCAGTTTCATCAGATGTTTCTTCTACTTTAGTTTCTTCATTTTGCTTTTTTTCTCTATCTACTCTATAGATATTTGCAAAAACAATAAGTCCTATTACAAGTGCAATTATTACGATTAAAATAGCAATTCTTATTATTTTATCTTTCATTTAATCACCTCTATTTAGAAATCATTTTTAAGTACTTTGCAATACTTATTAACGAATTCTTCTCCTGTAAATTTAGAATATATATTAAAAATTTCATCATAAATAATATCTTCTCTCACTTTAACATTAGAAGTTTTCAAAATATATGGAGTATATATCACCTTGTATAGCTCTACATCATAACTTAATTTTATAAATCCAAGTTTTTTGTAAAAATTTGCTCTTCTTTCTCTTAACTCATTTTCTTGTACATTTTCTCCAATTCCTTCTTTTTCGATTTCGACAAATATACCAATATATTCTTTAAACTGTTCTTTTAATAATTTTATTACGTTTGTTCCATATCCCTTATTTTGATATTTATCAAAAATTGTAAAATAATCAAGCCATACATATTTACTATCTGGTAACACTTCAATTATAGCAAAGCCGATAAATGTACTATTATTAATTATTTTCATTATTTTTGTATATCCTGATTTAAATGTCCTTTTTAAATTAATTAGTGGTCTTCTTTCACTTTTAGGAAAAATCTCTTTATACATAGGATATATATCTTTTCTAAATTCTTTTATATCAACACTCTCTATTTTTAACATTTCTTCTCCCTTTTTATCATATTTAAAAGTTAAAATACTATGCTTTTATTAATTTTTTATTTCTAATTCAACAAATTCAACAAAAGCTGGTATACTAAGTAACAAACATAACAAGCTACCAATTATAATAGCAGCTTCTTCTATTGAGCCTTGCGAATAATATTCAATATCTTTTATATTACCAATAAACTGTTCTTCCATTTCATTTATATTTTTTAAAAACTTAATTATATATGGATTAACTTTTTGAACATTTCTTAAAATTCTTTTCGACTTTATATAATCGCCTTTTTTAAAATACATAATTGCCATTGGTAATAACATAAAAGCTGAATGCTCATTATATTTCTTATATAATTTTTCACATTCTTCAAATTTTTCTAACATACAGTATAGTTTTATTAACATATATCGTACTCCTAAATTATCACTTTTATTTAGTCGTAATAATTCTTTACATTCTTTTATAGCTTCTGTAAATCTTCCTAAGTTAACTAAAATATCAGCTTTTTTATACCTTGCTCTCATATATGGTCTAGTTTCTAATATTTCCCAAAATATACCTATATTTTCCTTTTTAAACATATTATCTTTTTCTAATAATCTTGTTGCTTTGTCAACAATCGTATTATATTTTTCTAACATTCTTATTTGATTTTCCTCAAAATCAGCAATAAAGCATTCTGCATCAATATTATCAGGATATATTTCTAATGCCTTTTTAGCTAATTTTATAGCATTTGTTTTTGAAGTTGCATTATATGCTTCTTCTAATAAATCATCCGATTTAAACTTGGGATCATCTTCAAAATTAATTTCATTATTGTTCAATTTTTGTATAAAGTTTCTCATTTCTTTTTCCATTTGTTCATCATTATTAAAATCAAATTGCTCCATATACTTATTAAGTTTTGAAATGACTTGTTCTGTTTCTTTACTCATATTCTTTCCTCCCTAATATATTAATTTTTATTATATAATAGATTTAAAGTTATATGTTTAAATATTCAAAATCACTCTAAAAACTATTATACTTTTTTAAATAGCTTGTTTAATAACAAACAACATCTAATTCTTATTTTCTGTTTCTAATAAAAATTTATCAAAATCAGATTGATAAATTTTATCTTGTTTTACTCTATATTTTTCAAATTCAGTTAATGCTTTTTCCTCAGCTATTTCACGTGATATCTTTCCTGCATCTTTTAATATATCTCTATCATCGGCTAATAAATATTTATCTATTCTATTTGCCAAATCTTCCATAGTCATTGGAATATTTCTTTTTGCTCTACTTTCTGCCAAATCTAGAAAAGCATTTACTATTCTTTCTAAATCTTCTAATTCTTCTTTACTTAAATAGTTTTTTGCAATGACTACATCTGTTGCTAAAATTTTACCATTAGGAGAATGTTTCCATAAATTGAGCCCCATATGTTCTTTTTTGCTATCTGCTCTATTATAAATAATTTCTGCAGCAGTTTGATGTGATACTGCATAATGCATTTTATTTTGCACTTTCTTAAAGAAATTTATAGTAATTGGAGATTTACTATCATAATCAATTGCTGTTGCATATATATCTGTTATTTTTTGATAAAATCTTCTTTCGCTTATTCGTATTTCTCTAATTTCTGCAAGTAAATCTTCGAAATAGTCTTCATCAAAAAAAGTTCCATTCTCCATTCTTTTTTTATCTATAATATATCCTTTTTTAGCAAACTGCTTTAATACATTTGTTGCCCATCTTCTAAATTGAATTGCTCTGTCTGAATTTACTCTGTAGCCAACAGATATAACTGCATCTAAATTATAATATTTAACATTCCTCTTTACTTCTCTATTTCCTTCTTTTTGAACTAGTAAGAAATCCTTACTAGTTGAAAACTCATCAAGTTCATTACTAATGTAGATATCTTGTATATGCATAGTTATATTATTTCTTGTTGTTTCAAACAATTCTCCTAGTGCTTTTTGAGTTAACCATAAATCTCCTTCTTCAAATCTAACTTCAATTCCTTTTTCCTTTTTTTGTTGTTCAAATATTAAAAATTCAGCAGAACTACTTCGTATTATTAGATTTTTGTTAGTTTCATTATTCAAATCCATTTCTCCTTTACTTTTTATCTAAATTTTTACTTTTACCTACAAATTTTGATTTACGAGAATATATTACTATTTTCTATTATCTTTTTTTGTATTTTTCATATTTTATTTTTTTTTCCTAAGATGTGATACTATAAATATAATATCACAAAGTAATTTAAAAATGCAATAGATATAAAAAACTATTAAGAACTATGGCTATATAATATAGATTATGATATAATGTTTGCAGATAAAATAGTTTTCTTATAGATAATATAGTAATGATGTGGCAGGTGCAATTATAATATCATTTGATTTTGAGAAAAAGATTATTATGTATGCTAATATTAGTGGTGTTTTAAATAGAATTTAAGGGGTAATTTAATGTTAACAGATTGGACTAAAATGGAAAAAATATTATTGTTCGGAAGTATAATTCTAGTAAGTGCTATTGGAATTATATTTAAATCAGATATCCTAACAACAGTTTGCTCTATTGTTGGAATAATAACTGCATTACTTTTAGCAAAAGGGAAAAATATGGGACAAATTTTTGGAATTTTTATTACAATATTATATTCTATAGTATCATTTAAAAATAAGTTTTTTGGAGAAGTAATTATCTATATATTCTTGATGTTTCCTATGTACATAATAGGTATCATAAGTTGGATTAAACATCAAAATAAAAATACAAATTCTGTTGAGGTAAATAAAATATCTAATACAGAATGGATTTTTGTATCAATTATATTTATATTTTTATTTATAGGTATTTATTATTTATTAAAAACTTTTAATACAAATGAATTATTAATCTCTACAATTTCAGTTATAGCAAGTTTATTTGCCGTATATTTACAAATAAGAAGAAGTAGATTTAGTTTTAGTTTCTATATAGTAAATGATATTATTTTAATATTATTGTGGGGAATTCCTGTAATACAAGGAACTCTAATTTTATTACCAATGTTTTTTAACCCAGTTATTAATTTGATAAATGATAGTTACGGATTTTATAATTGGAAAAAATTAGAGAAAATTCAAAATAAAATATAATTATAAAAAAATAGAACTATTGAATTATTTCAAGTTCTATTTTTTTATTTAATCATTATTTACTTTATCAAGAATTAATATAAATAATTTTCTAACTTTCTTTAAGACACATTATCGCACAACATTCAATGTGCTCTGTATGTGGAAACATATCTACTGGTGTAATACTTTGTATATCATACTTAAAGCTTAACATTTTTAAATCTCTTGCAAGTGTAGCAGGATTACAACTTATATATCCTATTTTTCTAGGACTAAATTTTAGTATATATTCTATACTTTTTTCATCTAATCCTTTTCTAGGAGGGTCAACTACAATTACATCAGGTTTTATATTCCTTTTTTCAAACTCTACTATTTTATCTTCTACACTACCAGCAATATACTCTGCATTTTTTATACCATTTTCTTTAATGTTTATATTTGCCATTTTTACTGCATCTTCTTCTATTTCTATACCATAAACTTTTTTTACATTCTCACTTAAAAATATTCCTATTGAACCTACACCACTATATAAATCAAAAAGTATCTCATCACCTTTAAGTTTTAATCTATTTTTTAATACTAAATAAAGAGCTTCAGCTTGAAGTGTATTTACTTGAAAAAATGATTTAGGTGAAATACAGTATTTATATTTACCAATTAAATCAGTTATATATTCCTTTCCATATACAAGTTCTAATTTATCTCCTAAAATTTCATTTGTTCTACTATCATTTACATTTATATAACAACTAACAACATTATCGTTTTCTATAGCTAATTTTTTTAGTATATCATTTAGTTTACTATCATATATAAGCTCTTCTTTATTCACAATTATACATACTAAAACCTCAGCAGTATGATAACCTCTTCTAATTAAAATATGCCTAATATCGCCTGTACCATCTTCTTCATTATATCCTATAAATCCTTCTTTAATTAAACTCTCAGCTACATCTTTTGCAAGCATATCTATTACTCTATCTTGTATATAGCAACAATTATTTTCTATAACATTATGACTTCTTTTTAAATAAAATCCTACTTTTGTGTCAATGTTTTTTACACTTCTTACAGGATACTGTACTTTATTTCTATAATAATATGGAAGCCCCATACCAATTGTATTTTCTAATTTTTCTACATTTAGTTTTTGTTTATCTAGTAAATTTTTAACCAGTTTATTTTTTAGTAAAAGTTGCATATTATATTCAATATGTTGTCCACTACATCCACCACATTTTCCATATACTTCACAAAATGGTGCTACCCTATATCTACTTTTAGTTTCAATTTCTTCTATCTTTGCTATAGCATAATTTTTATTAACTTTGATAACTCTTGCAGAAACTCTTTCACCAATTATTGCGTTTGGAACAAATACAACTAAATTATCCTTTTTAGCAATACCCTCAAAATTCATTCCGTTATCTATTATTTCTAAATGAATTATATCGTTTTTTTCCAAATACGTTTCTCCTTTTCTATATGGTTATATTATATCACGCAACTTTTAATTAGTAAATAAATATATTACTCTTTTATATTTAAAAAATAATTATTTAAGTAACCATTTAAATAAAATTTGAATATAGTATATTAAATTAGAAATGATAAACTTCTAATTTAAAAGGAGTGTTATATATGTGCAATGATAACTCTTGTATATGGTTAGTATTATTACTTGCAATTTTCTTTAATTGCAATAGCTTTAGAGATAATTCATCTACACCATTGAACGTCGATACTTCTTTTGAGCTCGACAGTTCATCTCCTATTTTTTAATAGGAGAATATGCAAAGGGGTGAATTAAATGATGGATGAAAGATGCGGATGCGGATGCAATAACAACTGTGGATGCGGATGTGGTTGCAATAACGGATTATTCGGTGGTGGAAACTGCTGCTGCATATGGATTATCTTAATAATCATAGTTCTTTGTTGTTGCTGCAACTAATAAGTAGCACATATTAACTACATAGTCTAAATATAGACTTATACAAAGAAGGAAGCTTATATATTTGCTTCCTTCTTTACATTATTTTAATATTTTCTTTAAAAACTCACCAGTATAACTTTCCTTACATTTTGCTATTTGCTCAGGTGTACCACTAGCAACTAATGTTCCACCTCTATCTCCACCTTCAGGCCCTAAATCAATTATATAGTCAGCACTTTTTATAACATCAAGATTATGTTCTATTACAACTAAAGTATTATTTGCATCTGTTAGTCTTTGTAAAATATTTATTAGTCTATGAACATCTGCCATATGAAGTCCAGTTGTTGGTTCGTCTAATATATATAGTGTTTTTCCAGTAGACTTTTTAGAAAGTTCTGTTGCAAGTTTTATTCTTTGTGCTTCACCACCAGAAAGTGTAGTTGAAGGCTGTCCAAGTGTTATATACCCAAGGCCTACATCCATTAATGTCTGTAATTTATTTTTTATTGTTGTAATATTTTTGAAAAAGTCTAATGCTTCTTCAACAGTCATATTAAGTACATCACTTATACTTTTACCTTTATATTTTACCTCTAAGGTTTCTCTGTTATATCTTTTTCCCTTACATACCTCACAAGGTACATATATATCAGGTAAAAAATGCATTTCAATTTTAATTATCCCATCACCAGAACAAGCCTCACATCTTCCTCCTTGTACATTAAAACTAAATCTTCCTTTTTTGTATCCTCTAAGTTTGGCTTCGTTAGTTGTTGCAAATATATCTCTTATTGCGTCAAACATACCTGTATATGTAGCAGGATTTGAACGAGGTGTTCTACCAATTGGAGACTGGTCTATATTTATTATTTTATCAATTTTTTCTAGTCCAACAATTTTGCTATGTTTACCAGGTACATAATTGCTCCTATTTATTTTATTTGCTACTGCTTTATATAATATTTCGTTTACAAGAGTTGACTTACCACTTCCTGAAACCCCAGTTACACAAGTAAATGTCTGTGTTGGAATTTTTACATTGATATTTTTTAAATTATGCTCTTTTGCTCCTTTTATTTCTATATACCCATTAGAAGTATTCCTTCTTGTTTTAGGTACTTCTATTTTTAATTTACCACTTAAATATTTTCCTGTAATAGATTCTTCACAGTTTACTATATCACTTGGTTTACCTGAAAATATTACATTTCCACCGTGAACACCAGGGCCTGGTCCAATATCTACAATATGGTCTGCCTCTCTCATTGTATCTTCATCATGTTCTACTACAATTAAGGTATTACCTAAATCTCTCATTTTTTTAAGTGAGTTAAGTAATTTTTCATTATCTCTTTGGTGCAAACCAATACTTGGCTCATCAAGTATATATAACACTCCTGTAAGCCCTGAGCCAATTTGCGTTGCAAGTCTTATTCTTTGTGCTTCTCCACCTGACAAAGTTCCAGCTGACCTTGCTAAAGTTAAATAATCAAGTCCTACATCAATTAAAAACTGCAATCTACTATTTAATTCTTTTATTATTTGTTCAGATATCATTTTAGCTTTCTTAGTCATTTTTTCATCATATATTTTGTTAATAAACTCTTTTATAGATAGCACATTTTTATTACATAGTTCGTTTATATTAAGTCCACCAATTGTTACTGCTAGCACTTCTTTTTTTAGTCTTGCACCATTGCAAGTATTACAATGGGATGTTGACATTAAAGTTTCATAATAACCTTTCATAGCCTGTGATTTAGTTTCTGCAAATCTTCTTTCTAAAGTATTTACTACCCCTTCAAATGGAGCTTTAAAATCTCTTGAAACAGTCTTGCTTTCATGTCTAAATTTGATTTCTTCACTACCACTACCATACATTAAAACATTCATAAAATAGTCAGGTAAATCTTTAAGCTTTGTATTTGGATCTATACCATAATGATTACATAAGCCTTCTATATACATTCCACTTATACTATCAATTATAGTGCCACCACCTGACCAGCCTTTTATAGAGCCATATTGATTAAGTCTTTTTTCTTTATCAGGCATAATTTTATCTAAATCAATTTTTAGTAATTCTCCAAGCCCTGTACATTCAGGACAAGCTCCAAATGGACTATTAAAAGAAAACATCCTAGGAGTTAACTCCTCTAAGCTAATTCCACAGTCAGGACAAGAATAATTCTGAGAAAACAATGTTTCCTCTCCATCAAGTTTAGCTATTATAACTAAATCATTTGCGTGATTTAAAGCAAGTTCTACAGAATCTGTTAATCTTTTTATGATATCACTTGATATAACTAATCTATCTACAACAATTTCTATAGTATGATTTTGTCTCCTATTTAAATTTGGTATTTCGTCAGATAAATCGTACATTTCTCCATCTATTCTACATCTAACAAAACCTTCTTTAAGTGTTTGTTCTAAAAGTTTTACGTGTTCTCCTTTTTTTCCTCTAATTATTGGAGCAAGTACAAGTATTTTTGTACCTTCCTCCATTTCCATAATTTGATCGACTATTTCATCAACACTTTGTTTCCTTATTCTTTTTCCACAATTTGGACAATGTGGTACACCTACTCTTGCATAAAGTAATCTAAGATAATCATATATTTCTGTTACTGTACCTACTGTTGAACGTGGATTTTTAGATGTAGTTTTTTGGTCTATTGATATAGCAGGAGAAAGCCCCTCAATAAGCTCTACATCTGGCTTTTCCATAAGCCCTAGGAACTGCCTTGCATAAGAAGATAGCGATTCAACATATCTACGTTGTCCTTCTGCATATATTGTATCAAAGGCAAGAGAAGATTTTCCAGAGCCGGATAACCCAGTAAATACAACTAATTTATCTCTTGGTATTTCCAAGTCTATATTTTTTAGATTATGTTCTTTTGCCCCTTTTATTATTAATTTATCGTTCATTTTTACCAACTCCAAATCAATCGATATAACAATTATATCATTTAGAACACTTGTTTGTCAATACTATTAAAAAAAAGCATCCTATATTTTTAGAATGCTTTTTAAACTTAATTTATTCAACTCTTTCTGTACCAAAAAAAATTATTATAAAAATAGAAAAAATTAAAAACATAATATCTTCAAATAAAAGTCCATAAAAGAACCTATGAAAATCTTGATAGTACTTTGAATCAATTTTCTCAATATAACCACTTTTCAGCTTTTCTACTTTTTGTCCATCTTTATAACTAACTTTTACATTTAGGCTATCTAATTTTCTATCGTCGATATTGAAAAACGAATTTACAATTTCTGAACCAATTATTAATTCAACGTTATCTTTTTTACTAACGTCATAATTAAATAAATCAGTATAAAGTTTTTCATTTTTTATCTCGTAGGCAATATGCATTTGTTGAAGATACTCTTCAAGTTCTGATAAATCTTTTAAGTTTCTTGTCTCAAGATATAAATCATGAAATTCAGTTACATCAGACCGTAGCGAAAAACTAGGTTTAACATGAGCATTAAGATAAAAATAAGATTCCCCTGAAAGAAGAATTATAAAAGATACTATGAAAAAAATCATACAAAATTTAAAATTCTTTCCCTTTTTTATCCGTTTTCTTTTCCTTGGTTTGTTTTCCTTTACTTTGTTATTTTTTTTATTCATTTTTTTACCTCCTTAAATTTAACTTAGTTTATAAATAATTATGTAAATATTATATCATACGTCAGTATAATTTTCAATATTTAAGTAAAAATTCTTTAAAAACTATTTTTATTTACCTTTTTATGGATAAGAAAAAAAGATACCTAGAGAAAAACTCTTTAGATATCTTTTTATATAAAATATGCTTATCTTAGAAGGCACCTCCGCCTCCACCTCCGGCCGCCACCGCCGCCTGAGCCACTTCCAGAATAACCACCTGAAGATGAAGAACCTGTACCCATAGATGTAGCAAATGAGCTCATCATTTCAAGTGAATGCATTGATAAGTTTAAGTAGAAATAATTTGCATAAATGTAATCATCATCATAACCTTTAGCAATTAATTCCTCTCTAAATTCTTTTGCAACAGTTTTAGCAACACCAAATAATGAAGCAAATACTAAGTATTTATCCCAAAGTGCCATTTCTATTGGATATCTTTCTTTTAACACACTATATTCTGTTAGATATTTCTTAAGTCCAACTAGTCTATTATATTCGTCTGTATATTCTTCCTTCAAGCTTTTAGCTGATGATATAAACAAAATTGCAAACAATCCAATAACACCACTAAATATAGCTAGTGCAGTGCTTGCTTGTGATACAACTGGAGATATAACCAAAAGATTTATTCCAATTATTGCAAAATAAATTAATATAAGTATTATTACACTTGTTACTAATTTCTTTGGAGCCTTATCATACATTGTATCAATTTGCTTTTTATTAAGTAAATCACACGTTTTAGCATACAATATTTTATTTGTATAACTTTTAGAAATTTCTTTTATTCTGTCATTTAATTCTATGCTTTGTTTTTCAAACTCATTTATATTAGTTAAGTTTCCAACTTTACCATTAAATAGATAATTTATTATACTTATTTCGTATTCATTTAAAGTAGAATAATTTTTATCAGAATTTAACCTCATCATATAGTTATATTCTATTTTGCTAAATTTTTCTTTTTCAAGTTTCTTTTGTGGTTCCATTATAATGAACTCTCTATTTGATAAATCTAAAATAGTTGCAAGAAGAATTTCATTATTTGTATATGCACCATAAGAATTTAACATAGAACTATATTCACCAAGAGAGTATTTATCTAACATTTCTGTACATATTTCTATATTTTTACCTTTTTTCTTTCCTTTATTTACAATCTTGTTTGTTTCAAAAATTATAACGAAAAGACCTATAAGTCCACCAACAAAAGCAATAGCAGATATTTTATTTGCCAACAAATACCTTGTTTTTCCTAAAGATTCTTCTTTTTCAATTTTTTCTAATTCTGTAAAGTTATAATTTTCATTATATACCTTAGTTGATGAAATTAATAATTCACTTGGAAATACTATTCTTGTATCAAGTGCTACTTGTGGATTAATATCTTTTGCTGTTACAATTATATTATTTCCAGACACTTCATAACCAATGTCTTTAGTATATGAGTGTGGATATACTTTATATGTTGCGTTTTCCATTGGTGTTCCTTCAAAAGATACATTTAGTGTAAAATTATTTATATCGCAGTCCCAATCTTTACCTATAAAATTCCAATAAATTTCTCCTACATCATTATACTTTACGGCAACATCTTCAATGTCATATTCATATTTAACATATTTTGAATTACCTGAAGAAACTGGAGAATATACTCTTATATTTTTTCTATAGCCATCATTTATTATTTCTTCTAAAGTATATACTCCTTCTGTTCCATTTGTTGCTCTATCTGTAATAGTATATTGCACTGTATTATTAAAATTTTGATTAGAGACAAATACATTAATATTTGAAATATTACTTGCTTGATATCTTGAAGAAGTAGCTTTGATATCATCTTGCTGACTCGAATAATTATACTTATACATAAAGTTTCTAATAAGCCCATTCATATCTTCACTAAAATTGTATTTTAAATATTCTATAACATGCATATTTCCATTTGTTAATACTTTTGCATCTATTTTATAATCATCAATATAATATGATGCAGCATTAATACTTGAAAAGCATACTATAGTTATATAAAATAATGATAATGCAATTAGTATTTTTAATAATATACTTTCTTTTACTCTTTCCATATATACCTCCTATAATTTAATCAGAATAAATCTTGACAATTCTTACTGCAGTTACCTCATCTTCTCCTTCTTTTAACGTGTTCTCCTTACAATATACTTGTATTACATCTCCAGTCTTAATATCTTCTAATTTTATATTTTTGTTTTTCACACCTGATGTCATTATTTTAGTTCCATTTGGTATTTTTACAACAACTCTACCTTCTCCACCTCTATATAAATTAGATTTTGTAGAATCAAGTTCTAACGTTCTTACTGTACTACTCATAAATCCCACTCTTCCATATACATAGAAACTAGAATTATTAGTAAATAAATACTTATGACTTTCTACATAGTTAAGTGCCATATATAACAAACCACCAAAAATTACAACCGCTGCTAAAACTTTTAAAATTCTATACCTATACAGCACCTTAAATAATACTTTTATAAGGATAATTCCAATTATAACTATGCCAACCATCATAAGTAGTTCTGCGTCAATGAAACTAAATGTCTCCTTAAACCAATTAAATATTCCATCCAACATACTTTTTCACCTCTTATCTTTTTAAGCAATATTTGTATTTTTCATACTTAATCTTACTTTACCTTTTTCTTTATCAATTCCTATAACTCTTACCTTTACAATATCTCCCACACTTACTTCTTCCATAGGATTTCTTACATATTTATCACTAAGTTCAGATATATGAACTAGTCCATCTCCTTTTATTCCAATATCTACAAAAGCTCCAAATGCAGTTACATTTCTTACTGTGCCATTTAAAATCATACCTTCTTTTAAGTCTTCTAATTTTAACACATCACTTTTTAATATTGGTTTTGGTAGTTCATCTCTTGGATCTCTTCCTGGCTTTTTAAGTTCATTAACGATATCTTGTAAAGTTGGTTCTCCTATATTTAATTCTTTAGCACATTCTTTTATATCAATTTCTTCTAATTTTTTATTTATAATACTAATTGTATCTTTTCCATAATCTTTTAAATTAATGCCTAATCTATCTAATAACTTTTTTGCAATATCATAAGATTCAGGATGTACCATTGTATTATCTAATATGTTATCTGATTCTGGAATTTTTAAAAAACCAGCACATTGTACAAATGCAGTTTTTCCAAGTTTTGGAACTTTTAATATATCTTTTCTTGATTTAAACTTTCCATTTTCCTCTCTAAACTTTACAATATTTTCTGATACTGCTGTATTAATTCCAGATACATAAGATAAAAGTGATGGTGTTGCCGTATTTATATCTACTCCTACACTATTAACTGAGTCTTCCACTACTCCAGTTAATGTTTCAGATAATTTCTTTTGATTTACGTCGTGTTGATATTGTCCAACACCTATACTTTTGGGATCAATTTTTACAAGTTCTGCCATTGGATCTTGAAGTCTTCTTGCTATTGAAATAGCACCTCTTATAGATACATTAATATCAGGATATTCTTTTGTTGCAAGTTTAGATGCAGAATATACAGAAGCACCAGCTTCACTTACAATAGTATAATACACATCTTTTTTTAAATTTTCTTTTGCTTTTTTTATAACTCCCGCTACAAAACTTTCACTTTCTCTTGAAGCCGTTCCATTTCCAATAGATATCATATTTATATTATATTTTTCTATTAGTTCTAGTAATTTTTTTGTTGAACCTTCTATATCATTTTGTGGCTCTGTTGGATATATAGTTGTATAATCAAGTAACTTCCCTGTTTCATCTATTACTGCAATCTTACAACCAGTTCTATATGCAGGATCAAAGCCCATTATTGTCATACCCTTAAGAGGAGCAGACATAAGTAAATTTTTTACATTAACTCCAAATACTTTTATTGCCTTAGTAGATGCATCTTCAAATATATCAGTTCTAATTTCTCTTTCTATGGATGGCTTAATCAACCTTTTATATGAATCTTTTATTGTTTCTTCTAAAACTAACTCATAAGGACTTTCTTTTTTTATTATTTTGCTTATTAAATAACCTAGGATTCTTTCTTCATCTACTTCAAGTTTTACTTTAAGTATACCTTCCTTTTCACCTCTATTTATAGCAAGTACTCTGTGCGAAGGAATTTTATTTACTTCTTCAGAAAAACTATAATACATATCATAAGTAGTTTTCTCATCTTTATTTATTGCATTTGATACAATTTTTCCAGTTAAATATGAAATCTTTCTTATTTGTTTTCTATAACTAGCATTTTCCGATATATCTTCTGCTATAATATCACAGGCACCTGTTATTGCTTCTTCAACATTTGCTACATTTTTTTCCTCAGAAATATACTTCTTAGCAATTTCTTCAAGAGTGATTTCTTCTCTTTTCTGTTTTATTATTATATTTGCTAACTCTTCTAATCCTTTTTCTTTTGCAATAGTTGCCCTTGTTCTTTTTTTCTGTTTATATGGCATATACAAATCTTCAACTTCTGTTAAGATATTTGCCTCATTTATGCTTTTTCTTAAATCTTCGGTTAGCTTTCCTTGTTCTTCAATTAAGTGTATAACTTCTTTTTTTCTTGTTTCAAGATTATTTAAGTAATTTAGTCTATCATTTAAATTTCTTAGTGTTTCATCATCTAAGTTTCCTGTTACTTCTTTTCTATACCTTGCGATAAAAGGAATAGTATTACCTTCATTTATTAAATTAATAGTGTCTTTAACTTGTTTTTCAGTTATATTAAGCTCTAAAGCTATTTTTTTTACTACTACATTATCCATTTTTTACCTCTTATACAAAAAATTATATACTAAAAAAAAAGATTTTTCAATATATTTATTGGCATAAAATATAGTTTTTATGTAGAAAAATTAAAAAAGTTAAAGTATATAATTTAAGCTATCTTAAATATAACAAAAGACGAGGTAACAAATGCTCCTCGCCTTTTTATATAATTAACAATAAAATTTAATATTTCTTTAATAAATAGGTTCATAATTTTCATTAGTACAAAAGTACAAAAATACTAGGCAATTTGTATTCCCCCTATTCGTGCATATTTAAAGAAAAAAGATGAACCATTTTGTACTATTTTCATAAAATTACTCTTTTCTTCTTCAGAATAATTTCCATCCTCTAAAATAACTTTATAACTTGGTAATTCAATAACATATGTATCGAAGCCATCTTTTGTTGGCCTTTCAAAAGTAACACGAATATATTCCTCGCCATTTTTCTTTTTACCAATACTAGAAAACACTTCTAAAGTGCCATCAGAATATTTAGCAAATTCATAGGTCATTTTTTCTACACTCCTATCTTATAATATTATAACCTATTTTTTAAAAAAAATCTATAGCAAATAAGATAACTTTTAAAAGAAAAAACAAGCCATTAAAAATAACGACTTGTTTTAATTATCTATCTTTCTAATGTAGCTTTCCATACACCGTGTAAATTACAATATGCATATACATCTACTTTGTTTGATGTACCAATATCTACAGTAAGTTCTGGGCTATCATCCTTTGTTAATACTTTCTTTATTACATCACCTTTATCTGTTAAAACATATATTGCAGATATTAAGTGTTCTTCAGTCATTGGATGTTTAACTTCGCCAACTTGCACATATAAAATATTGTCATCTTCTATGCTAAGTACTGGTATGTGTTTTTCAGTTGCAGCATCTACTGTATTTGGATTAATTTTTTCATATCCATTTATACTTACATCTTGCTTGCTATTTAAAACTTCTACTAAGTTATTTTGTTCTTTTGAATAATAAAACTCAATATTCATAACAGTCCTCCATAAAAATATTAATAATTTTCTGCTTTAATTTCAAAATATGATTGTGGATGTGCACAAACAGGACATACCTTTGGAGCTTCAGTTGAAATATGAATATGTCCGCAGTTTCTACATTTCCATATTTTAACTTCACCACATTCAAATACTTTTCCTTCTTCTACATTTGCAAGAAGTTTATTATATCTTTCTTCGTGTTCTTTTTCTATTTTTCCAACTTCTTCAAATAAAAATGCGATATGATCAAAACCTTCTTCCTTTGCTACTTTAGCAAATTCTGCATACATATCTGTCCACTCGAAATTTTCTCCAGCAGCTGCATCCTTTAAATTTTCTACAGTTGAAGGTACTTTTCCATCATTTAATAGCTTAAACCACATTTTTGCGTGCTCTTTTTCATTTCCAGCAGTTTCTTCAAATATTGCAGCTATTTGCTCATATCCTTCCTTTTTAGCTTGTGAAGCATAATATGTGTATTTGTTTCTAGCTTGTGACTCCCCTGCAAATGCAGCTTTTAAATTTGCTTCAGTTTTAGAACCTTTTAAATCCATAATAATTCCTCCTTCAATTTAAAAAATATCATTTTATAACATTATATGTTTATTTTAATTAGATAATAGTATTTCTACTATATGCTTATATTTTATTATACAATCGCCATAAAGTCAATAATATCTTTTTACATTTTTCTATGTTTTTTTCATTGTTTACTTTTTTTATAATCATCATAATTTCCTATATATGTCTTTATTTTTCCATTTTTAAATTCAACAATTCTATTTGCAAATTTATTTATAAAAAACCTATCGTGACTTACAAAAATAAGTGTACCATCAAAATCTTCTATTGCATCTTCTAAAACTTCCTTTGTTGATATATCAATATGATTTGTTGGCTCATCAAAAATTAATGTATTTATTTTTTGTTGTAAAAGTTCAGCAAGCTTTACTCTCATTTTTTCTCCACCAGAAAGTTTATTAACATTTTTTGTAACATCCTCTTGATAAAATTTAAATTTAGCAAGTATTTGTCTAGCTTTTTGTTCATTTACATTAACTTCTTTTTCAAAATATTCTAGTAATTTTTGTTCCTTATTTGGAAAATTAATAATTTGTGGCAAATAACCTATTTGTACAGTTGGACCTATTTCTACTTTTCCAGATACATTCAAATTTTCATTTCCTAAAACACTTTTTAAAAAAGTTGACTTTCCACTACCATTTGCTCCAATTAAGGCAACTCTTTCTTTAGCATATATACTTAATGAAATATTATCTAGTATATTTTTTTCACTAGGAACAGAAACTGTTAATTTTTCTACTGAAATAACTTTTTTACTTGACTTTCTTTCTTCATTAAAATCTACATTTAACTTTTTACTTTCTTTTGGTCTTTCAATAGCCATTTGCTTTAATCTTTCAATTTTATTTTGCAATACGTGTGCTCTTGCAGTTAAAGTTGAACTGTTAGTAGCCATACCACGTTCTGCGAAATATTTCTTTTCATTTTCTAGTTTTTTTATTAAATTTTGTTGGTCTTTGTAATTTGCCATCTGCTTTTCAAAATCATGCTTTTTTTCTTCTAAATATCCTGTATAATTAGTAAAATATACTTTTCCAATGCCATTATCTAAATCTAATATTTTATTTGACATTTTGTCTAAAAAATATCTATCGTGTGATACAATTACAGATGCTCCTTTAAATGATTTTATATAATCTTCAAGCCACTCAATTCTTTCAATATCTAAGTGATTTGTGGGCTCATCAAGTAAAATTAAGTCAGGTTTTATTAGAAGAACTTTAGCTAGTTGTACTAATGTTTTTTCTCCTCCACTTAAATCATTATAACTTTGATTTAGTAACTCTTTTTTTATTTGCAATCCTTCTACAACTGTGTTTATATTTACTGTTATATCGTATCCTCCTAGTGTAGAAAATTGTTCCATTAAACTACAGTATTTTTCCAAAACTTTGTCATATTCATTTCCTTCTATGCCAAATTCTAACTTGTTTTGTAACTTAAATATTCTTTCTTCCATTTCTTTAAGTTCTATAAAAGCATCTTTTAATACTTCATATACAGTTCTATCATCATTAATACTAGAGCCAATTTGATCTAAATATGCTACTTTTGCTCCTTTTTTTATACTTACTTGGCCTTTATCAATTTTTTCTATTCCTGCTATCATTTTTAGCAAAGTAGACTTTCCACAACCATTTTCTCCAACAATTGAAATGCTTTCTCCTTCATTTAACGAAAATGAAATATTACTAAAAAGTTTGCCAAATCCATAATTTTTCTCTAATTTATTTACATCTAAAATTATCATAAAATCGCCTCCTTGCATACATTTATTTAGTTATATTTTATGAAATTATATTCTTACTACATCACATAGAACAAAATGCAGAAGAAGTGTAGTAAACTTCCTGCAAATACAAATATATGAAATAATGAGTGTACATATTTGTGCTTTTTTCCTAATACATAAAGTATGGCACCTATTGTATATAACACTCCACCTGTTAACAAAAATACTAATCCTCCTATTCCAAGTAACTTAGGTAGTAAATTTGCTTTTATTATAATGCACCAACCCATTATCACATAGCATACTGTACAAATTTTATCATATTTTTTTAAATCTATTGAATTAAGTACAATTCCAAGTATTGCAAAAAACCATATAATGCCAAATAATGTCCATCCAAGAGCTGTATTATACTCTCTTAATGTACATAAACAAAGTGGTGTATATGAGCCTGCAATAAGGAAAAAAATGGAACAATGGTCAAGTATTTGCATTACCTTTTTTGCTTTAAGTTCTTGGTTTAGTCCGTGATATATACTTGACATTGTATAAAGTACAGTCATAGATGCTCCAAATATTGCTCCACTTATTACACCATATATATTACTATGTATTGCTGCCATTATTACGCACAAAGTTGTTGTTACTATACCAAGTGCACCACCTACAATATGAGAGGTCATATTAAATATTTCTTCCCCTTTTGTATAATTTGGTAAAATTCTATCTTTAAGTTTCGTTCTTTTCATATTATTTTTCACTTTTCCTATTCATAATTTTTTAATTTATCTGCTTCCTCTTTACTTAAAAAGTCATATTTAACCATAGCATCAATTACCATATTTTGTCTTTGTACTGATAGTTCTGTTTTGTTATTTAAAGAATATACACTTGGTGCATTTGGAAGTCCTGCAAGCATTGTTATTTCATCAAGATTAAGTTCATTTGGCTTTTTATTAAAATAACCCATTGATGCATCATAAATACCATAATACCCAGAGCCAAAATATACAACATTTGCATATAATTCTAATATATCTTCCTTAGAATAATTCTTTTCTATTTCAGTTGCAGTAATAGCTTCAGCAACTTTTCTTACAAAGCTTTTTTCTTGAGAATAATACATATTTTTTGCAAGTTGTTGTGTAAGTGTACTTCCTCCTTCAACTAAACTCATATGAGCTATATCTGTTACAACTGCTCTTAATATTGACTGAATATCTACACCCTTGTGTTTATAAAACCTATGGTCTTCTATTGAAACCATTGCGTTTATATATGTTTTAGGTATATTTTCATAAGTAACATAGTTTTCTTTATTTCTTATTTCTTCTATTTTAGTAGCAATTGGCTTTTCTTCTATTTTACTTTTATATAACTTTTTTCCATCATTAAATATCTTTATTGAAAATACTAGTATAACTATTACAACTAATATTACTAAGTATTTTAAAAATTTAAAAAAAGATTTCATTTTTACCCCCTCTTTTCCCTCTATTATACAACATTTGCTTGCTTTAATCAACAAGAAAAGAAGCACTACTTAAAGATTTTTCTTTAAACAGTGCTTAAAAAATATGAAAATATATTATAAATTAGAAGGCTCATTTTTTACTATACCTGTTGTATTAATATAGTAATCGTGTGCGTTTATTATATCTTGTGCATCCATTTTTATATCAAATATATCATAACAATTTATTACATAACCAACTGAATCATTAATATCAAGATATCTATTTACCTTTTCAATAAACTCTTCTTTTCCATTTACAACAAATACAAAAGTTTCATTTTTGTAATCGTGTGTAATCTTTTCATTTAACCACTCTGTATAAAATAAATTGTCATCCATTTTCTTATAAAACTTTGAAATGATTTTTTTTAATTTTAATTTTTCACTCTTTTCATTAATATATATAACCTTAACATTTTTTAATTCGTTGTTTATAAAATTATTTGCAATTATACATGAATGAGTTGAGTTTACAGTAAAACAACATAACCTTATTTTTTTCATCATTTGTTCCCCCTCTTATCTATCTATATTTTAGCACCCAAAATCTAAAAAGTCAATTTCGAGTTTTATACAATTTTGTGTTGTTTTGTAGAATTTTGAAAAGTTTAAACGACATAATTTGCACTTCTTCAAATTATGATAAATTACATTTTTAATCTACATTTTTTTTACAAGCTAATTTGTATTAATTAGAAAATTTTACCAATAATATTTTTAGGTGATATAATGTATAACAAAAATATTAAAGATAAAGTTCTTCCATTTTTTATACTTCTTTTATTCATACTGTTAAATGTAATGATAATATTTAATTTACAAGAAAAAGAAAGTAAAAAAGAAGATGTTTTAAGACTTCACGTAGTTGCAAATAGCAATAGTTTAGAAGATCAAATTACTAAGCTAAAGGTTAATGAAAAAGTAACAGAATACTTTAATAACTTAACAAAAAAAGATAATTTATCAAAAAACAGTATTTTAAACATTGCAAAAGAAAATTCTTCACATATTATAACTATGGCAGATGAAATAATAAAAGAAAATAATCTTTCATATAATGCCTCTTTAAATATTGGAAAAATAAATTATGATAAAAAAGAAAGTACTACACTTGATATGGAAAGTGGAAACTATGATAGTATTAAAATTATTCTAGGAGATGGCAAAGGAAAAAATATTTGGTCTTTAATTAAGCCTAGCAAAGAAAATTTGCAAAAATTACAAGGCTTAGATAGTATTTTACCTGAAATAAAAAATTTATATAATGATGACATAGAAAGTGAAGATAAAAAAGATATAACTTATGATTTTAAAATAATTGAAATTTTAAAAAAAATAATATAAATAAGAGTTAAGGCTAGTTATTTAAATAACTAGCCAAGCTTTTAATTATTTTAGCTTTGTGATTCATCGTCAACTTTGTTAAAGAAAGTGAAAGACCAAAGGCCAGCAAGACCAACTAAAGTAAATATAATTCTACTTATCATTGAAGTCATTCCACCAAATACAGCACCTACTAGGTCGATACCAAATAATCCTACGCATCCCCAGTTTATAGCACCTATGATAACTAAAGCTAAAATTATACAATTTAAAGCCTTCATATTAAACCTCCTAACAAATAAAATTATTTGTCTATTTATATATTGTGTAATTTAATCTAATTTATACTTTTTTTAAACTCAAAAAAATGCAAAATAGAGCATCTAGAATTAACTAGATACTCTATTTTTCTTAATCTACATAATACTCAGCTATCTCTTTTTCATTTTCATCATTTGTATATATTATATACTCATAGTGTACTTTTTCCCTTGTAAAAAGTAAGTTTTCAGTATTTTCTTTAATTTGGTACTTCTCTACGTATTTATTATTACTACTTTCAACTTTAGATAAATTCGTATCTTTAGAATCCAATTCTAAAGGATATTCTTCGCCATCTTCCTTTATTATACACATAGTGTATTGTTCACTATCTTCACTTTTTTTAATTTTTTTAAAATTTAAAGTTTTGAAAGGAACACTTTCCATTAACATATGTCCATCTTGTGGCTCAGTTGTATAATCAATTGAAAGAATTGCAAAAATCACTCCACAAATTGTAAGTGCAAATAATGCAGTATATATGCCTCCAAGTACATTTTGAAATGTATTATTTATATTTTTCGAAAGTCCCATAAGCACTGAAAAACCGTCGTGCTCTCTTCCTCTTACCACAAGTAAAACATAGAGCTTAAATACATTTGCAAGTATAATTATAGAAAAAACTACTGTTAAAAAAATACGATTACCTGAAATACTATAAATACCAGTTCCACTATTAAATATGTATACAATATAGTAAATCAAATAGCCAATTATTACTAGACTATCTATTGTATACAAAAATTTAAGTGTCCGCCCAAACTTTTTTAATTTTTTACTTATTTCCTTATTAAATATTCCGCCCAAAAAGAATAAGGCAACCTGTACAAACAAAATGATAAGCAAAATTAAAAATTTCATAATCATATCTCCTTCTAAATTTTTTTTAGGTTTTTTAATAATTATGAATTTATTTTATCACAATGCTTGCAAAAAGTCAATACTTATGTAAAATTAGTTGTATTAAGTTCATAATATAAGTATATTTTTTTAAAAAATACAAAAAAGTATGGGTATAAAGATAAACAACCCATACTTCCTGTTAAAGATTTTTGTAAATTAGAACAAAAATTTAACATATTATATAAATCGTATATCACCATCGATATACTTACTACTATTATATGATAAAGAAAATACTTTTATACATTTATTTATAATTTTTTAATTTTTTTTATTTTTATTTGAAATATATCTTTTATACATAAGTATTCCTGAAGCAACTGATACATTTAAAGAATCAATATTTTTACTCATTTCTATTTTTATTTTTTTATCAGATTTATTTTTAAAAAATTCACTTACTCCATTTGCTTCATTACCAAAAATAAATGCACACTTTTTATCAAAAGCAACATCTTCAATATTACTACTTTCTTCTAATGTAGTTGCATAAATATAATATCCATTTTTCCTTAATATATCAACAAGTATATTTTGCATATCTTCTTTTATGTATATTATATTTTCTTTTAAGATTGAGCCCATAGTTGACCTTACACCTTTTTGCGAATATATATCTGCAGTTCCTTGTATGCATATAACATTTGGAATATCAAAAGCTTCTGCACTGCGTATTATTGTCCCTATATTTCCGCAAATCTTGAATCTTATCTAATATTATAACATCCTCTTCAAGTATAATATCATCTAAACTTTTTGGATTAATTTTTACCACTGCAAGAATACCTTGTGGCGATTTGGTATCAGTTATATATTCAAATATTTCTTTACTAAATTTTACCTTTTCAATTTTTTCATTATTTTCAATTTTTCTTAATAAATTATTTCCACCATTTAAAGTTTGTAAAATATCTTTAGAATAAGCGATAAACAAAATGTCTATCGCTTTTTCCATATCTAATAATTCTTCTACAACTTTAATTCCCTCTATATAAAAAGCATTATATTTTTGTCTAAATTTTTTATCATTTAAACTTTTAATATATTTTACTTTTTCATTAGATTTACTAACAATTGTATCCATATTATTCTCCAAAATTATATATTTTTAATTTGCATTTTCTTCTGTTGTTGTAGTTGTTGTTTCATCTGTAGATTCAGTTTGTGTTGATGAATCCTCAGTACTTGCATCTTCGCCATCAGTTGTAGTATCTACTTCTGTTGTAGTATCGTTATCTACTGGTGTTCCTGTAATTTTCTCAACTAATTGTTTTAAATATGTTTCATCTACTTCAAGTTTATCAGCTAAACCGTTTATATCTTCATCAACATATGCTTGCCTTTCAGTTTCATTTTTAGCTCTTCCATTTTCAATCTTTTTATTTAATTTAATTATATGATATCCAAATTGTGACTTAACTAAAGTAGCAGTTATTTCGCCTTCTTTTAAAGTTTTAACTGCATCAGCATATTCTGTAGCAGTATTTCCGTCCATATACATTGTATATTGTCCGCCATTTTCTTTAGTACCTGTATCTTCAGAAACTTCTTTAGCAACTGTAGCAAAGTCTTCTCCTCCAAGAACACGTTTTAGAGCTGCTTCAGCTTTTGTTTTTGCTTCAGCTACTTGTTCTTCTGAAAGCTCACTACCTGTACTATCATCTACTGTTTTAAATAATATGTGACTTGTATCATATCCAAAAAGGTCAGCATCTTCTCCAGCATTTTTCTTTATATATGCAATAACATCTTCATCTTTTGCATCATCAGCTAATTTTTCAATATATGCAGTAATTATATAATCGTTATAATATAATTGTCTCATTTTTTCTACATCTATACCTTGTTGTATAAATTGTTCTACTTGTTCTTCATCACTAAATGTTTCATCAACTTTTGCTTTATCTTCATCAGATAAAGTTACACCTGCTTCTTTTGCTCTATTTAAAAGCATCATATCAATTCCTGCTTTTTGAGCAATTTGCATTGGTATTTCTTCAGCTGGATATCCATAATATTGAAGCATTGGTGCAAAAGTTTTGTAATACACATTAAAGTCTGCAGTTGTTACAGAACCACCTTCAAACTTAACAACTGATTTAAAATTAGTATTATAATAATAGAATCCAAACAAAGCAAAAGCAACTACCAAAACACCAACTATTATTGATGCCATAATAATTTTTTCAGAGTTTATTCTTTTTACTCTTTTTTCTAATGCTTTAACTTCTTTATTTTCTTCTATTTTTTTATCTTCTTTTTTTTCTTGTTTCTTTTCTTCCTTTTCTTCTTTCTTTTGCTCTTTTTCTTTCTTCTTCTCTTCCTTTTTTTCTTCTTTTTCCTTTTTCTTTTCTTCTTTGTCAGCTTTTTTTTCTTTCTTTTCTTCTTTTTTCTCATCAACTTTTTCTGTTTCCTTTGCTTTTTCTTTAGTAGATTTTTCTTCAGATGTAGCTTCTTCTACTTTTACATTTTCTTCTTTTTCTTCAGTTTCGCTTTTTACTACATTTTCATTTTCTTTATCCATTTATTTACCCCTTTTCTTCAATTAATTTTTTAAGTTCTTGCTGTACAAGAACAAGTATATCATTATTTGCACTATTTGTCAAACTTATTCTTAAATTATTAGGTGTTATTTTTAATATATTTCCATATTGAAAAACTTTTGTTATTCCAAGTTTTTTTGCAAGATTTCTAATTTCTACTATCTTTATTAAATTTTCGGTTTCTTTTGGCAAGCTACCATACCTATCTATTAGTTCGTCTATTACATCAAGAGAGTCTTCATTCGTTTTAATTTCAGATATTTTTTGGTACATTACTATCTTTTGTATTGGGTCTTTAATATAATCATCACTGATATATGCGGAAACTTGTAAATCTATCTTTACTTCATTTTCATCAAATAAATCAGAGTTTGCTTTATCCAGTCCATCTTTTTCATACTGTATAGCCCTTTCAAGCATTGCAAGATACATTTCATAACCAACTTTTGCCATATGCCCATGTTGCTCTTTTCCAAGAAGGTTACCTGCTCCTCTTATTTCTAAATCTCTAAGTGCTATTTTAAATCCACTACCAAATTCAGTAAAATCTCTTATTGCCCTTAATCTTTTTTCTGATAGTTCACTTATTGCTTTATCTTTTTTATATGTTATATATGCATATGCAAGTCTACTTGAACGTCCTACTCTTCCTCTTATTTGATAAAGTTGTGCAAGTCCAAGTCTATCTGCATTTTCTATTATAATAGTATTAGCATTTGAAATATCTATACCATTTTCAAGTATTGTAGTACATACAAGAATATCAATTTCGTGATTTACAAACTTTAGCATTATATCTTCAATTCTTCTTGGCTCCATTTGTCCGTGTGCATATGACACTCTTGCAGAAGGTACCATTTCTCTTACTTTAGCCGTAACTTCTTCAATATTTTCAACTCTGTTGCTTATATAAAATACTTGACCATCTCTTAAAAGCTCTTTTTCAATAGCATTTTTTATTACTTGTGTGTCATATTCTAATACATAAGTATGTATTGGCAACCTTTCAATTGGTGGCTCAGTTAAAGTGCTCATACCTCTTATTCCAATCATTGACATATTTAAAGTTCTTGGTATTGGTGTAGCAGTCATAGATAAAACATCTATTGTTTCTTTAAGTATTTTTATAGATTCTTTAGCTTTTACTCCAAATCTATGCTCTTCGTCTATAATTAACAAACCTAAATCTTTAAAAAATACATCTTTTGAAAGTAATCTATGTGTACCTACAACTACATCTATTTTTCCATCAACCAAATCTTTAAGAATTGCAGTTTGTTCTTTTTTTGTTTTAAATCTACTTAACATTTCAACTCTTATAGAAAACTTTTCCATTCTTTCTTTAAACAGTCTATATTGTTGCAAAGAAAGTACAGTTGTTGGGACAAGATATGCTACTTGTTTTCCTCCCATTACTGCTTTAAATGCTGCACGCATAGCTACTTCAGTCTTTCCATATCCTACATCACCACAAAGTAGTCTATCCATTGGTTTGTCTTTTTCCATATCTTCTTTTATCTCTACTACAGATTGTTTCTGATCCTCAGTTAATTCATAACCAAAATCATCTTCAAATTCTTTTTGCCAAGGACTATCTTTTGGAAAAGCATAACCTTGCATATTTTCTCTTTTAGCATAAAGTAGAACAAGTTCTTTTGCAATTTGCATAATATGTTCTGATACTTTTCTTTTAGTTATACTCCATTCTTTTGTACCAAGAGTATTTAATTTTGGAATAGTATCATCATCACATACATATTTTCTAACTAAATCTAATTGATTAATTGGTACATATATATTTCCGTTATTTGCATATTTTATTTTTATATAGTCTTTTAAATGCTTATCTACTTCAAGTGTTACTATACCTTCATATATACCTATACCATGATTTTCGTGTACAAGGAAATCACCTATTTCTAGTTCGTCAAAACTATTTATTCTACTTCCAATTTCATCTTTTCTTTTTCTTCTTTTACTTACATTTACACCACTTACTGCTTCTGCAATTATAACTAAGTTACCTTGATAAAGTGAAAATCCTGTTGAAAGAATACCTTGCATAATATATATATTATTTGAGTCTTTTTTTATCTCAGAAGTACTATATATTACTTGTACATTTTTTCCATTTTCCAACAAATAATTTTTTATCTGTTCTATTCTAGCACTTGATGGAAATACAAACAATATATTTGAATTCTTGTTTCTTTCTATATCAGCAAGCAAAGTTTCAGAAAAATTACGATAAAAGATTTCTTCTTTAGTAGTTATATTAAATACTTTTCTATACTTATGTATTTTCGTATCTGTACATAACTTTTCTAAATATATATTATTTAGTTTTTCAAGCTTTGGCTTTATTTCTTCATAACTTAAATATTTATTTGCAAATGGAAAGTATATATTATTTCTACTCTCAAAAATTTTCAATGCTTCTTCATTTTCATATATAATATCTTGTATTCTATCAATACATCTTGTTGGCTCATCTAAAAATACGTTATAATTTTCTAGATAGTCAATTAAATTTTCACTTTCATCTTTAAAAAATTCAAAATACCTATCAAAAATATTTTCTAAACTTCCATTTTCAATTTTTTCAATATCTTTTAATATATTTAATTTTAAGTCTGAATTTATATCATCCCTATCTACAAATTTTTTTAATGAATTAATTATATATTCTTTTTTCTCACTACTAATATATTCTTCTGTTGCATATGGTATATTAATTTTTTCAGTTTGTTCTATACTTCTTTGAGTTTTTACATCAAAAGTTCTAATACTATCTATTTCATTTCCAAATAGCTCAATTCTATATGGAAAATCATTACTTGTAGTATATATATCAATTATTCCACCACGAATAGCAAACTGTCCTTTTCCTTCAACTATTTCTGCTCTTTTATATCCTAGTTTATTTAGAATTTCTACCAAATTACTTAAATCTACAACATCACCTATTTTTAAATTCATATCAAGCTTGTCAAAGTTTTTTTTAGCTTTAATATTTACAAGAAGTGATTCAATAGTTGTTACTACAATATTTCTTTTTCCTTCAAGAATTCTTTGTATTGCATATGAACGTTCAGTTTCAATTTCATTGCTTTCTGCCTCAATATCATAATAATTTATTTGTTTGCTTGGCATAAATATTATTTCAATATCTTCACTAAAAAATTTTAAATCAGTTACAATTTTATTTGCTTGATAAACATTACTACATACAATAATTGATGATTTATCTAGCTCTTTTGTAAGGCAATATACAAGCATGGTTTTAGCACTATCAGTAAGACTGGTAGTGCTTAAATTTTTTATATTTCCTTTTTTTAACGTGCTTTTCAAACTTGTATAATTTTCATCTTCATTTAAAATATCAATTAATATACTCATTTTTCTTTTCCTAATATATAATTTTATGTTTTTAATTTAATTTTAATCTAGTTTTCAATATATAACTTTAAAAATTCATCTATTGAGAGAACTTTTATACCTAACTCTTCTGCTTTAGTTAATTTACTTCCTGCGTTTTCTCCTGCAATTACTAAATCTGTTTTTTTAGATACTGATGAAGAAAATTTACCACCATTTTTTTCTATGATATTTGCCACATCATTTCTAGAATAATTATCAAAAGAACCAGTTACAACAATAACCATATCTTTTAATTTCATAGATTCTAGTTCTTCTTTATTACCTTTTAAATTTACATTAGCATCAGCAAGTTTTGATATAATTTCTCTTGTCTTTTCCTTCTTAAAGAAATCATAAACTGAGTTTGCCATTACAAGTCCAAAATCATTTAAACTATTCAATTCTTCTACACTTGCATTATATAACTCATATATATCGTTATAATTGTTTGCAAGTATTTTTGCAGCTCTTTTACCAATATGCCTTATTCCAAGTCCAAATAATAACTTATCGAGACTATTATTTTTAGTTTCATTAATTGCATTTATTAGATTCATAGCAGATTTTGGAGCAAATCTTTCTAAAGAAAGCAAATCTTCATATTTTAAATAATAAATATCTGCAACATCATTTAATAAATTACTGTCTATTAATTGTTCTACTATTGCCTCTCCCATACCTGAAATATCCATGCAATCACGTGATGCAAAGTGTATTATACTTCTATATATTGTTGCAGGGCACTCACTATTTGTACATCTAAGAGCTACATTATCCTCTTCTTTTTCTAATATCTCACCACAAACTGGGCAGTTTGTTGGTATCATATACATTTTTTCTTTGCCTGTTCTTGCTTCTTTTTTTACATATGCTACCTCTGGAATTACATCTCCTGCTTTTTCAATTACAACAGTATCTCCAATTCTAATATCTTTTTGTTCAATAAAATCAAAATTGTGAAGTGTTGTTTTCGATATAACTGAACCTGCTACTCTAACTTTTTCAAGTACTGCCATAGGTGTAACTTGACCTGTACGACCTACTTGTGTAATAATATCAAGCACCTTAGTTTCCTTTTGTTCAGGTGGATATTTATATGCAACTGACCATTTAGGCACTTTTATTGTTTGCCCCATTTCATCTCTTATATGCAAATTATCCACATCTATAACAGCACCATCTATATCATAAGCAAGACTATCTCTTAAGTTTCCTATATTTTCTATTTCTTTTATAACATCTTCTTTTGTATTACATACTTTTCTTTTTTCAATAGTTTTAAAACCAAGCTCGTCTAAAAAGTCAAGTCTTTTACTATCAGTTTCAAAAGTTCTTCCTTTTAATACAGTAAATACAAATATACTTAAATTTCTACCTTTAACAAGATTGCTATCAAGTTGTCTTAATGTTCCTGCTGCTGCGTTTCTAGGATTTGCAAGAATTTGCTTTCCTTTTTCTTCTAATTCTTTATTTATTTTTTCAAATTCTTTTCTTGGAAGATAAACCTCACCACGTACCTCAATTGTTTCAGCTGTATTTAAAGTTAATGGAATATCTTTTATACATTTAAGATTTTCAGTTACATCTTCTCCTACAAATCCATCTCCCCTTGTTGAGCCTCTTACAAGTTTTCCTTTTTCATATTCTAAAGATACAGAAAGACCATCAATTTTAGTTTCAACAATAAACTGAACATTTTCTCCATATTCTTCTTTTACTTTATCTACAAAACTTTCTACATCCTCATATGAAAAAACATCTTGCAAACTTTGCATTTGTACATTATGAGTTACTTGCGAAAATATTTTCTTTGTTCTTCCACCAACTTTTTGAGTAGGTGAATCTTTTGTTATAAACTCAGGATTTTCCTTTTCTAATTTCTTTAGTCTTTGTGTTAGTTTATCATATTCATAGTCTGATATTTCAGGATTATCTTCTTCATAATACTTTATATTGTTATAATTTATTTTTTCTCTTAACTCTTCTATTTCTTTTTTTATCGCATCTTTATTTGTACTTTCTGCAAACAAATCTATTTGTCCATCTTCCATATATATCCTCCATTGTTATTTACTTTTAAATTATACCATTATTGTGCATATTTTACAATAAATATATACAAAAAAATACCTGGAAAAATGAAGTGAACCCAAAATGTTAGACAAAAATTGTTTAACAAGGAGGGTTCTTTTCTATGTCAAAATATTCAAATGAAT
>CANQLD010000011.1 GCA_947624625.1 uncultured Clostridia bacterium
ATTCATTTGAATATTTTGACATAGAAAAGAACCCTCCTTGTTAAACAATTTTTGTCTAACATTTTGGGTTCACTTCACTTTTTAAGAATGATATTTAATTACAAATTCCAAAACTATTCATCGTCTTTTTCATCTAAATCTGCTAATTCTTGTTGTTGTTCAACGAATTTATCAAATACTTTTTTACCTACTTCTTCATCAGTAACTGTATCGTAAACTTCTTCTCCGTCTTCTTCTTTAACTTCAAGAATTACTACTTCAATGTCTTCTTTTTCTTCTTCTGTAGCTTCTGCTACGATTAAGTATTCTTTTTCGTCATCCATAACAACTACATCAAGAATTTCAAATTCAACATCTTTTCCGTCCTCGTCTGTTAATGTTATGATAGGACTAAAATCATCTGGCAATTCCATATGTTCATGTCCACAACCTGAACATCCTGCACACCCTGATGCACATCCATTTACTTCTTGTTCTTTATCCATTTTTTATCCTCCTAAAATACAGTTTATATTATACACTACATTTTGTATTTTGTATATATTTTTTGCACTTTTTTACAATTTATTACTATTTTTTCTACTTACAAGATAACCTTCAAGTATATATGTAGCAGCAAGTTTATCAGCATAAGTTTTCTTACTTTTTTGTGATATTCCAAGTTCCTTCATAGCCTTATACGCAGAAACAGTAGTAAGTCTTTCATCCCATTTATGAATATCTGGCACAATTTCTTTTAACATTGGAATTAACTTATCTATCTTTTTTGCTTTATCTGACATTGTTCCATCCATATTTTTAGGATATCCAATAACTATTTCTTTTATATCATACTCTTTTACTACTTTTCTAATCCCTTTTAAAAAATTTTTATCACTACCATTTATAACTAAAGTATCTATACCTTGTGCAGTTATACCTAGCAAGTCAGATACTGCAAGTCCTACTCTAACATCACCATAATCAATTGATAATACTCTACTATTCATATTACAAATCCAAATATTTTTTTATCATTTCTTGCAATAAATCATCTCTTTCAATTTTGCAAATTAAAGCTCTAGCATTTTGATGTGATGTAATGTATGTAGGATCTCCTGATAAGATATATCCAATAATTTGGCTTACTGGTTCATATCCTTTATCCTTTAGTGCTGCAACTACTTGCTCCATTATTTCTTTTACTCTTTTAGATTCATCTTTTTGTGGTGTAAAAACTGTTGTATTTTGATCCATTATTATCACTCCTTTACTATTATTTTATTAAATAATTTTTATTGTATTCACATTTTCCATACCATCTATATATGACATTGTTTTTTGTATTTCTTTTTCTAAATTATTTTGTTTCTTTAAAGTATGAATTAATAATTGAGTTTCAATACTTACTTTTATATCATTTACATATTCATATATTTCTTTATATTTGGAAAGTAGTGCTTCGATTTGGCTTTGTACTGCTTCAGCAGTTTTATTTTTAATAAATATTATAAACCTAAGTCCACTATATCTTATATATATATTGTCATTTCCAAGTACTTCTTTTGTCGCATTAGCAAATTTAACTAAAAGCAAATTACCAATATTTCTACCATAGTTATCATTTATATCAGGTAAATTAGTTAATTTTATAGTAACCATTGCAGAATTATTATATGTAGCCATAAATTTTCTTGCATTTGAGTAAAGATAAACTGTGTTATAAAAACTAGTTTGATTATCAATTATATTAGCAGTTTCAAGTGTATTTTGGAATTCCACATTTTCTAAGAAATTAGCAATGTTACTTTTTAAATCTATAAGAGTTAAATCTGTTATATCTTTTAAGTTATTATTTCGTACATCTTCAAAAAGTACAAATCCCAAATAATTTTCCTCAAAACATATAGGAATTAATAAAGCATTTTTTATTTTTCTTTCTATTGCACTTTTATATAATAGAGTCTTTTCTCCTTCAGCTTCAATATATTTTACATTTTTTTTAAGTATATTAGACTTAAAACTTTTATCATATGCTACATCTGGAATAGCGGTAACATATTCTTTTTCTACATTACTTGCTTTAACCTCATAATTATTACCGTCATATAAACAAATTGTAGAATATGCTATATTAAGTTTATTAACAAAAACTTTATTAAGGTTTTCAATTTTATCAGTTGCTTTAATATCTAAACTCATTGTATTAAGCATTTCTTGTACAATATCTTTTATAATTAATTCCCATTTTGAAGTATACCTTTTTAATTTAGTTTTATAATCAATATCAATACAAATTATTAATAAAACAAGTACAATTATTAATAATAACAATACATATATTGAATAAATCACTATCTTTTTCCTCTTTTCCTCATCTTTTGTAACTTATTTAAAAATACCGCTTTTTCTTGTTGGTTGTGTTGTTGTGTTCATTCCTGATATTCCGGCAATAGCAGATACTGGATATATCGAATTAATTATGCCTTCAAGATTTTGTTTAAAATCTTCAGAGAATGTAGCAAATTTATTAGAATATTTATACACCATTTCAATATATTTTTTATAATTCTCTACATCAAATGGCAAAACATAGTATGGTATAGTTGCTGAATTAAATAATTCATCATACATCTTTAAATCAAAACTTGTATAAGTTGCAATGCCCTCTAAGATGTCTTTAGCAGTAAGTATACATTTTACTTGCTTATTTATAATAACTCTAAGTTTATTCATTGAAATACCTTTAGATTTTAAATTTCTAAGAAACATTGTAAGCTGATTGATGTTTAGTATATCCATATCTTGTACTACATATATTTCTTGGCAAATTCTAAAGTAATCAATTGGTGTAGTAAAATCTGTATCTACTAATATTGCGTTATTATTACTAGCTATAGTTTCCATTGCTACACTTGCACTATATGCTTTTCTATCTTCACCTGGCATACCAGTATATATACTTAACTTATCATATATTAGTGGTTCATTTAATCCATTAGAAGCATATTTTAAACTTTCTGCAGCAATACGTCTTTTACCTTCGTTATCATAAGTATACATTGTATATGTATCTCTTTTTTTAGTTAAATCCACTATTGCAGTTTTTATTTTATTTCTTGAAAGATATGTTCCAATAGCATTAATACAGAAAGTAGTTCCAACCTTTGGTGCTCCAACAAAACAAACAGTCTTTTTATAGTCTTTTGGAACTTCATATACATTTCTTACAACTTCTTTTTCAACAACTTGTGTTACGACCTGTTGTTGTGGTACTTTTTGAACAACTATCTTTTCTACTATTTCCGGCTCTTTCTTTATTTGAATTGCATTTGCATCTTCAGAATTCTTTAAGATTTCTTTTGGTTTATACTCCGCTGCTTGTGGTTGAACAGTTTGTACAGCCACATTATCTGGAAGCATCATTATGCTTTTAAATTTTTCACTATTCATTGATAAGTATTGTTTTACATCTGCAGGTAAAAAATTACATATAACTCTTAATTGCTCATTTGTATATTGCGTAGAAATTCTATCAAATATTTCGTTATATTTATCAGTATTTCCATTTTGATTTTTGTAATATGAAATTATTCTTTGTATTTCAATTTCTGATACTTCAGCAGTTTTATATACATTTTCTCCAACTACATCCTCATAGAACTTTTTTACATCCTTTTTAAATAATGGAGTATGTATTGCCTCACAAACTTTTCCTTTTGTTCTATCTTGACCAGTTAAAACAGTATACATTCCAAGATTAAATAATTTAGATAAAAATTCGTCTCCGTGTTTTCTTCTATCTGATGCTATATATACAATACTTTTAGCATCATACACATCAGTCATATTATCTATATTTTTAAACAAATAATCATCTATCTGTGCATAATTCGTAGTTGGAAATTTTTCAAGTTCTTCTAGTAATACCGCTCTATCATATCCACCTGTTGAAAGTTCTTGTATAAATTGCTTAAAATAATATACATTTTTATATTCCAATTTTACATTATATTTTTCATTATAGAATTTAACGATTCCACTAACTGTGTCATCATTATTAATTCCAAATAATACTTTCATATGTATCTTCCCTCTCTATTTATTATCTTATTGTTACAAACGCATAAAACAAAGGCAAACACTGTATTATTACCATAAATACAGCTATACCAACTATTAATCTTTGACCTAAAATCTTGCTTTCTAATTTTTCAGCACCAGCAACGTAAAATTGATATAATGCATAAATAAATAACAAGGTCAAAACAGGCCAAGAATATTTTTGTAAAAAAATTAATATATTAAGTGTTGAATCAATTATTTTATCATTTGATGTTATATCAGTGGCAGCAAAAGTTATATTACTAATAACACAAGCAATAATTGATATAATAATAGCCACCATTGTTATCTTTTTATATACCATATTTAATACCCCTCTATAATATTTAATATATTAAGTAGATTATTTATTATATTTTACTATAAATAAATAAAAATATCAAGTAATATAACATAAAATTTATGAAAAATGTTTATAAAGAAAATACTATATTTTTCGACTTTTTTAGGTTTTTAAGTTTAAATAATTTTAAGTTATATTATATCAAAAATTATTATACTTTTATAATTAATATATTTTTATAATACCATCATCTATATTATTATCATTTTCATTTGTATTAGTATTTTCATTGACATTATGCTCAACAATTTTATCGTCATTATAGTTTTTCACTTCATATTCAGGCTCATATGAATTATTTGTATTTACTTTATTTTTAGTCTCTTCTGTTTCCTCTTCTTCTTTTTCCTCAGTAGTTTGTTTATTTTTTTCTTCTTCACTTTTTTGAGGTTCAACAAAAGCAGAAACAATCAAAAATGAAATTAAGGCTACAGAAAAAAATGTAATAATAGCAATAATTATAATCTTTTTTCTTAACTCCTTCTTCTTTTCTTCTTCAGTTTTGGGAGCTTTTTTTGTTCCATATTCTTCACTTTCACTATTTATATTACTAGTTAGATGGACTTCATCACTACTTAAGCTACTGTCTTGCATGTTTTCTAGTTCTTGTCTTTTTAGGTCTTCATCATATAAAGCTCTTTTTTCTTTATTACTTAACACTTCATATGCTTCGTTAATTTTACGCATTTTTTCTTCAATTTCATCGGAATTTGAGTTTGCAGTATCTGGATGATATTTTTTAGCTAAAGCTCTATATGCGTTTTTTATAACCTCATCTGAAGCATTTTTACTTATTTCCAATATATCATAATAATTCATATAACATCATATTATGTATTTTAATACATTCCTTTCTTAAAAATTTTATCATAAACTATATATATTTTCAATAAAATTATACATTAAAATAATAAACTTTAACTAAAATAATCAATGTTTTTTAAAATAATAATATATTGCAATAACTTTCCTAAAGTATAAAAAAATTGTCCTAAAGTAGTTACAACTCTAGGACATTTATATTTATTATTATACTCCCATTTTCTTTGTTAATTTTTTAACTTCTTTTGTTCCTTTACTAAACATTTTCATTATACTGTCACTATTTATTACACCAACTATTGTACCAGCAACAATTCCCATCATAGCACCTTTTACGAAACTCATTTAACTCACTCCTTTCACTTATTATTATTTTTTGCTTTTATAATATTTTTTAAACTTGAAATAATTTCATAACTTCCAATTATTAGCATAAAAATATAAAAAGAAAATTTAAGTGAGTTTTCATTTATTTTTTTTAATAAAAATATTCCTAAAAAACTTCCCAAGCATACCGGAATTATTAACTTTTTAAACATTTTCTTATCTAGTTTTTTATTTTTTAAATTTGAAATAGTGGCACTAATTCCGACTACTATGAACATAATTAAATTATAACTCTGTGCCTCTTTATGAGGAAGTAAATTAAATATAGTTGTAAGTAGTATAAAAATGCTACCACCACCAACTCCCATACCTGCAATTATTCCACTAAAAATTGCAATTATAATAAGAAATATAAACATTACTTCCCTCCGCTTACCATTTTATAAACTGTTAGAGATACTATTAAAATTCCTGAAATTAAATTTAAAATATTTGCTGGAATTTTTTTCATAAGTTTTGTTCCAATAAAACCTGTAATTATGGCAATAATAATAAAAGAAATTACTATTTTTATATCAAAATTTACTATCTTTATATATCCAAGAATAGCGAAAATACTTGATAGAGAAAGTATAGCAACACTTAGTGTTCTTGCAATATGAGTTTCTTTTTTTAAAATAAAAATTAAATAAAAAACTAAAATTTGCCCAGCACCTGAAGCAAATAGTCCATTCAGTATACCAACTAAAAAACCTACAATATAAATCATATTATTAGTATTTGTAACTTAAAAAAAAATATGTATATTAAAAAATAAAATTTTTCAACATACATATTTAGTTTTTTATTCATCATTATTATTGCTATATTGCATATTATTTTCTACTATTTCCTTATTTAATTTCATTTCAAATTCATCCCAAGATTTACTAAACTTATGATTTGAAAACATATCTTTAAGGCCAGTAATTTGTTTTAATCTAATTATTTCGTCTAATTCCATACCAAGATGTTTAGATATTTTTTCATCATTCCAGCCTCTATCTGTTAAATCTCTAACTATATGAGACATATCTGTAATTTGATGTGTTCCTCTAGCTCTATTATGACGTATAGTACTTGCCATCCTGTTTTCTATACTTTTATCTATGGTAACAACTGGTATCTTAGTTAAATGGAAATATTCTTTTGCACATCTATATCTATGAAAACCATCTACAACTATATAAATATCATTATCCTTATCATAATATGTTACAATGGGCTGAGTATATCCATCTTCTTCTATAGAATGTTTTAAAAGCCTCATTTCAGGTGGTGCAACTTTATTTGGATTATAGTCATTAGCAATTACTTTATCAATATCCACCATTTTTACATTTAAAACTGGAAATTTTATATTATTTTCCTCCATTTATTCTCCCTCTTTACTACTGATAACTACAAAATTTTTAAATTTACAATTATCTTGTACATTTAATCCAACTTTTATATATACATCTTTATATATTGCCGGTACTACACTTTCTGCAAATTTCACTTTATCATTTAAATCACTTAACAAATACTCAAGTTGTTCATCTTTTACTGCATAAATATTTTTTATAGTATTTTTTATTAAGGAAGCAAAAGCAACACAATTATTTTCTTCAAGAAGTACATACCACTCTTTATTTGCGTCATCATATATTCTATCATTTATCTTGTTTTGTACAACTCTTGACCCAAAAAATTTTCCCATATACATATAAAAATTATTATCTTTATTATTAATTTTTAAAATTTTTCTATCATCCATCTTTGCTTTCTCCTAATAGTTCTATTTGCTTTTTTAAGAAGCTATCATCTGTAAATGTGGTTTTATTTAATAAATTATCCCATTTATGTATCATCTTTTTTAAAGATGCTTCATCACTTTTAGTTGGTGCAAAAGATAATCTTTTAAGATAAAAATCATTTTTTTCTAAAGCTCTTGCTATTCTTCTCCAAGAGATAACTTTTTTTTGATTTTCTAGTTTAGTGTCCGCAACTTCAGGTATTTGCTCTAATGATATATCATACTTATTTTTATACCATATCATAAACTTCTTTATTTTTCTATAATAATGCAACATCAAGTCTCTGTTATATATTCCTATACTTTCAAGTAAAAATACTACATATTCTTGCCAACTCATAAAATTAGGTTTGCAAGTTTTTATATTTCCAAGTGCAGTAGTTTTGCAATAAATATTTCCAAAGTTTACTCCATTAACTCTATTTAATATTTTTGCCCATGTTTCATACTCTAATGCTTTAAATTGGTCCAACCCATTTTTTTGGTCATCTCCAAACGGTTGACAAAGTCTCTGTTGATATATACTCATCCCATTTTTATACATAAGCTCATAAATTTCATTATACATTAAATCTAGTTTGCTAACTGCTCCCCAAATATCGTCTGCTGAAAAATCATATATTGGATAAAAATTATACACATTTATATATTTTTCATTAAACTTAATTTTTGTAGTCCAATGATAGTCTTTATATCTTATTTTTTTATCTTGTACGGCAACTGTATTAAATCTATTTAAACTTTCATCAGTTCTAATACCTACGCCACAACCAACTGTATTACCATACTTTTTTTGATACCAATCTGCAAACTGAATCATAAATTCTTCAAACTCTTCCCCTTTTACAAAAAATTTAAAAGGGCAATTATGAATATTTATGCTATCTTCAGGAATATCTCTAACCCATAAATCCTTTGATTCTTCTTCCCAACATATCCATTTAGGTTGTAAAACAGAAACAGCATTTCTAAGTGCAATAGGTAAACATATATGATAAAAATCTCTTATTTGAGATAACTTTTTTAATTCATTGATATGATTAATGGTACATTTATATTGTGCTTCTAAATCTATGAACATAATATCGAATTTTTTATCCAATTCTTTAGCAACTATATTTGCAAGCTGTACCATTACAGAGCTATCTTTTCCACCACTAACACAAAAATATATATTATCAAAACTATTAAAAGCTATTTTTAATCTTTCTTTTGCAGCCTCTAATACATTTTTTTCTAAATATAACTTTGGCATAATTCCTTCCTTTGTATTACATTTACACTATCAATTTCATAGTAAATTATAACACAAAAAAGTACAAAAAGGAACATTTTATTTTCCAGTATTTGGAAGTTTTTCAAAATATTCTACGTTATCATTTGTTATATTTACCTCTACTTCTTTATTATGTTCTTCAATTTGTACTTCATATACATCACTACTCATTACATAATAATTAGAAGATTTTATCTCTTTAATATAGTACTTACCCTTTAGTAGTTCTTTAGTAATTGCTATTCCTTCTTTGTTTGTAATTACAGTATCTACTATGTTACCACTTTCATCTAAAATATTAAACTCTGTTCCCTCTAAAGGACTTCCTTCATCTAATTTTGATAATTTGTTATATTTTTTGCTTGTTTTATATATTTTTATCTTACCTTTTATTTTCTCATTTTGCACAGTAAGAGTATTTTCACTATCTGCTTTTATTTTTATTACATATTCACTATTTTCCTTATCTAAGTAATACTTCTCATTTGACTTTACTTCTTGAACAATTATTTCAATATCATCAAATATTCCAAATTCTTTTTTTAAATCAATTATAATCTCTCCATTTTCATTCGTTGTACACTCCCCAAGTACTTTTCCTTCAGTTTTATCTATAAATCTAAATTTGGTATTTGGTATTTTAATTTCATTATCTTCTTTATCTACTTTTATTATTTTTAAACTTGTTGGTATATATTTGATACCTAAATTAAAATCAAAATTATATGTTATAATTGGATTTAATGCAACTGCTACTTCTTGTCTACTTGCAGGTGGCTTTCCAAATAGCACTACATCCTCTTTTGCATTTACTAAAATATTAAATTTAAAATCCATATCTTTTGTTACTTTATCTCTTGGTACAAGAAATTTTATAATTTTTTCGGTTGAAAACTTCCCTAGTTCATAATTAAATTCATTAGTCATCTTAATATTTTCATCTTGAGGTCTATAATCTATAACCATATCTAAATTAAGTTCAGGCCTATATCTTCTGCTATAATATTTATTATCTATATCGTCAATTTTAAACTCCTCGTCAATAGGTATAAGATTCACATTATTATTTAATATCGTTCCACTTGTTCCTCTTTTATATATTTCTTTTATACCCTTTACTATTCTTTCATAATCACTTTTTGTTGCCTTTATTAAGTCTAAATTTAATTTCTTTTTATATGCCCATATAGCAAATTGAGTTGCAAACTGTTTTTCTTCTGGTGTGTATAAATTATATTGAACGCAGTCTTGATATGGATATCCGTTTAATATAATATTTTTAACTACTTCATCATTTAACTCTTTACTTGTATCTACACTATATTCTCCTTCTTCTGCTCCTGAAGTATTAAGTTGCAAGCAATATGCTGGAATCTCTTCTCCACTACTATTTTTATAATAATACCTATATACAGTTTGTAATCTTGAATCATATGTAATATATTTTTCACTACCTATTGCACATTTTATAGTTACATTTCCAATATTTGTATCACTTTCCTGATACGCATATATACTATTAAAATTTCCAAAAATACACAATACACTCAAAAATATGCTCCAAAAAATTATTTTTTTCCTATTCATTATTCCTCCTTTATTTCTGTAGCTTTTATACATAACCTAGTATCTTCTTTTGAATTTGTACAAGTAATTAATGTTAACATGTTTTCACTTGTATTATCTAATACGTTTATATCACTACTTTTTATCTCTTTTTTACTTTTAACTTTATATTCTCTTGCAAAACCATCACACTTATATATAATTTTATCGTTAGTATCCAAATTATTTAAATCTTTAAATAATCTAGAACTTTTTATGCTATAATTATGCCCAGCAATACAAACATTTCCATTATATTTAGGTGTGGCACTAAAATGTCCTAAGTTATTTTTCAATATTTCATCTTTTGTTCCTTCTTTTATAACCTCATTTTTTAATCCTATTTTTTCTATTGTTAGATAACCTACTGTTTCCATTTCAACTTCTTTTTTACTTATTATTTTTACTTCGTCACTATCATTTGATTTGTAATTACTAATAGTTAAAACATTTGCTAATTTACTACTATTTACAACTAGTATATAAACACAACAAATTACAAAGATACTAATGAAAATAACTAAAAAATATACTGACTTTCTATTAATTTTATTACCTCCTTATAACTAAAAAATATACATTTAATTTGAAAAAATTGTATAAGAACTATACAGATAAAATACGTGAAAAAATAAATTGTTTGATTAAACACATTTTTATTATACATAGCATACTGCTAAAAAGCAAGAAAATTCGGTCGCAAATTTCGACAAAATCAACATAAATTAAGTTCTAAAAAGCAAAAAATTAGGTTTGTATCAAGAGTGGTACAAATCTAATTTTTATTTTACTTTTTATATATTTACTTGATTTCCTTTTATTACATTTGACTTTACTGATTTTGTCTTTATCATTTTATCTACTAAATCTGATGTTTCAGACGTATAGTTTACTTTTATTTCTGCACCATTTTCTGTTGCAGCATTACTAAACATAGCACCATATCCTGTAGTTTCACTATTTTTTATAGTTATATTAGTTTTTATTTTATTACAATCACAAAACATACCTGACATATTTGTTACATTACTTGTGTCAAATTTATCTCCTATATTTATACTTGTTAAACTTGTACATCCATTAAACATATTAAACATAGTTGTAACACTACTTGTATCAAAATTACTTCCTAAATTTATACTTGTCAAATTACCACACAAATAAAACATACATGACATATTTTCTACACTACTTGTATTAAATTTACTTCCTAAATTTATGTTCGTTAAACTTCTGCATTTATCAAATGTACTTTGCATATCTTTCACATTGCTTGTATCAAATTTATCTCCTAAATCCAATTTTTTTAAGCTACTACAACTATCAAACATCCAACGCATACTTGTTACATTGCTTGTATCAAATTTATCTCCTAAATTTAAACTATTTAAATTTAGGCACCCACGAAACATACTATTCATATCTGTCACATTACTTGTATTAAATTTATCTCCTAAATTTAAACTTATTAAACTACTACATCCATAAAACATACTAGTCATATTTGTTGTCATACTCGTATCTAATGCTTTCATGTCTATTTCTTTTACTGCTGTAAAGCTTTGAAACATGCCTGATAGACTTTTATTTGCTATTACTTTTCCAACTCCACCTATTATTAATTCATATCCTTCATTTCCATCATCTACTATCCATGCCATTATCACTCCGTTATTTTTTAATGATACATCCCAAGAATCTAATGCTTCATTTGGCACTTTATTATTTGTTATAAAGTCTACTTTAGTTATTTTTGATTTATATTTATCTGCATTAAGGCCTGCTTTTAATACAGAATCGTTTGGATTTCCTATTATATAATCCATACTTTCTGCTATTTCTTGTTTTTGTTTATTTTGTCCTAAATATACTAGTCCATCTTCAAATGCAAGTATCTCACCTTCATAATTTTTATGCACTATGCCCTCATAATCTTCTTCTTTTATTTTTGCTTTATCCCCTTTGTACTTTGCCATTAACTCACCTTGCCTTATGCCATATGCATATTTTATTTCTTGAAGGTCACTTCTAAATGCTGCCTCTTTAGCATTATCCATTGGGCTGTTATATATTACTGTATTTATTATTGAAGCTGCAAGTATTATTATTACCACTATTGTGATTAACATCACTATTAAACTTATTCCTTTTTTCATATACCTTTCCTCCCACCTAATTTTAAACGTGCAAAGCCAGTGTTAGAATATTTTACCCATATTCTAACACTGGCTTTTTTAACCTATTTAAATTTTTTATATTATCTAGTATGTTTATGTATGTATGTATGTATGTATGTATGTATGTATGTATGTATGTATAGTGTATTCATATTTCTAACTCCTTTAGTTTACATATTTTTGTTTGCTTAACTCAACCTCTATTTTTATTCTACTATATTTTCTTGTTTTTTACAATAATTACTAACTTTTTTTCACGGAAATTTTCCTTTTCGTTATATATCTTTAAATCCATAAATCTTTCGTTAAATCTTCTATTTCTTTTTTTCTTTTTTCAGTTTCAGGAATATCAACTATATATTCTTTTCCATTATATTTTAGTATATCTCCTTCTTTTATATCTTTTGGCAATTCCTTTAATAATATATTTACAAATTTTAAATCATCTCTTTCACATACTGCATACTTACCTTCAAATCTATCTATTGTATATGTATGTTTATCTTCCATAGTTATATGTTCCCTCCTTAACGTTAAATGATATATTTTCTCCGTCTGATAAAAGGATAATTGTGCCACTTTCATCAGTTCTATACACTGGAATATTTGCTCTTTGTAATTTTAACATTGTTTCTTTGTGTGGATGACCATAGTCGTTATCTTTACCTGCTGATATAACTGCAGCAGATGGAGAAACTTCAGTTAAAAATTTAGTTGACGTAGAAGAGCGAGAGCCATGATGTCCAAGTTTTATTACATCACTTTTTAAATCATATCCTTTTTTTAATATTTCATTTTCTGAAAGTTCTTCTGCATCTCCCATAAATAATATTGATTTATTTTTATATGTTAATTTTATTACTATAGAGTAATCATTAGATTCTTCATATTCGTTAGAGTTAGGTGCAAGCACTTTAAATGTGGCATCTCCCAAAGAAAAACTTTCTCCTGAAACTGGAGCATACAATTTTTTGTTTTTGCTTTTTACAGACTTTACAAAACTTTCAAAAGTTTTCGTTGTTGATGTTTGTTTTGGAAAAAGAATATTATCTACTTCAAAATTGTCAATTACTTTATCTAAGCCTCCAATATGGTCTTCATGTGCATGAGTACCAACTATATAATCAAACTTTTCTATCTTTTGTTCTTTTAAATAGTTAACAACTTTTTCTTCTGTATCATTCTTTCCAGCATCAATTAACATATAATGTTCAGCTTGTTTTACAAGTATTGCGTCAGCTTGTCCCACATCAATAAAATGAACTTGTAATTTTCCTTCTACATCTAAGTTAAATTCTTGTTTATTAGTTACACTATATGTAGGAGTTTCTTCTTTTTGTTCTTCATTTGCAAAATCAAGATAATATGAACTAATACCTGCAAGAACAAAAAATATTATTATACCAAATATTTTAAGTATATTTTTTTTAGTTCTTTTCTTCATCATATCCTCCCTTTATACTTTCAAGTATACTCTAATTTATTGCATATTGTCAAGAAAAAAATTCTACCAAAAAGTGACAAACAATCATTTTTTTAAATATAAAAAAACTACCAAACTAGCAAGTTTAGTAGTTTTTGTTATATTAATGATTTTCAGTTGTTCCAAACAACTCATCAAATTTTTTCTCAAGTTCTGCCTGTAAATCAAATGCGTCTTCTTTTGGTGGTTGTGGAGTTTGAATACTATCTGGAATATTTGGTTCTTCAACTTTACTTGGTTGTGGAGCTTGCACACTTTCCTCATTTGTATTTGTTGAACCAAATATATCATCAAGCTCTAAATCAACATTTCTAGCATTCATTCTTTCTCTTGCAAGTTTCTCTCTTTTTGCTATATGTCCTCTTACATCCATTACTCTAATAGGTACATCATCAGTTTTAGGCATTGTTGATAAATCTTTAATTTCATATTGTTTTGCTACATCTCTCATTGGATGATATTTATAATACCAAGCTTTTTGGGCTTTTATTGGCTTTAAAGTTCTAACAAGTATTATCTCTTCATTTGGATCTAAACGTGTTAGTTCATCAACTGTCATAAGGTCTCTTGCTTGTTTATTATTACTTATCGAAACACCTTGTTTAGATAGTTCATCCTTGTCTTTATTAACAGATCTATTTCTAACTGTAATAGTAGTTTGTCCCATACTTTTTTGGAAATACTCACAAGTTTTAAGAGATGAACTTCCAAGGAATATTTTTGTATCACAGTTACCAATTATATTTTCATAGTTTTCTTTATATAATGCTTCAAGTTGATCCAAACTTTGTACAACTACTGATATACTTATACCTAAACTTCTTGTTGTACTAAGCTTTTTATTGAAATCTGGTATTTGACCAATATTTGGGAATTCATCAAGTAAAAAGTATACTTGATTGTCTAATGTTCCGCCTCTTGCGTCTGCTTGTGCATATAATTTTTGTAACATTTGGCTAAAGAAAATTGTAGATACAAAATCATATGTACTATCAGCAGCAGAAGTTATAACGTAAATTGCAGTTTTTCTTCTACCAAGTTCTTCAAAATCGATATTATTTGAAGTTGTAATTCTTTGCATAGATGGTGTATCAAATGTTTCAACTTTAGAAATTGTAGATATTATAATACTTTGCATTGTTTTATCTGCAGCAGTTTTAAAGTTCTCGTATTGAATACGACCTGGATGTTCTGGTTTTAACTCATCAATAAATAATTTATCAAATAGTGAATCATCACTTCCTCCAGCTCTAATTATACTTAAACAACTTGATAAATTTTGTTCTTCAACTGGAAGGACTGAAATTACATAGTAAATACAAGCTTTAAGTAACATTTTAGCAGTATTATCCCAAAATGGATCATTTGTAGGTTGACCCTTAGTTGCTCCCACTACTATTGTATGTGCTATTATATCAACACTTGTATGGTCTATTATATGTGCTAGAGGATTATATCTATCACTATACTCTGGATTTACTAGATTCAAAACTCTAACATTATATCCATTTGCTTTCAAAAATCCTGAAGTATCTCTATATAATTCTCCTTTTGGATCAGTTATTACATATGAGCCAAGTAATTGCAATATATTCGGTTTAATATAACAGGCAGATTTACCTGAACCAGATCCGTCCAACAACTAATACATTTTTATTTATTAAAACTTTTTTTAAGTCTGTTCCTAAATAGTGATCCTTACTAAGTATGAATCCATCTTTTTTATTTAATATTTCTTTTCCATCTGAAAGTTTATCAAATTCTTCTCCGTGTTTACTCCACTGACTTGAGCCACTTTCTTTTCCATCATATTCAGAAAATTTGGCAAATTTTATTTTCCATCCTAAAAATAATGCTACAAACACAAGTAATGTCCAAAATGACCAATTTAAAAAAGCTCCTATCTCTAAGAATATTCCACCAAAAAATTTAAATGATATTATATTCATAAGAAAGCCATCAAAAATTATTTTAAATGAATTATACATATTAGTTCCTTCTGGAACATTATGTATTCCCCAACAAATCGTGCCCACGATTATTATATCAAATAATACGTAGGCAATTAAAAATGGCATAATTTCTCTTTTTAGCTTATTAAATCTACTTTTCATATGTTCAAACCTCTCAATATAACATACTTCATTTTACACTATCAAATCATCTTCACCATGTAATTTTTCCGAATTTACCACTAGTTCAGTTTTTGTTTTTTCAGGTGAACTAATATTTAGTTCTTTACTATCAAGTATCTCTAAACCGTTTCCTCCAAGTTTACAAGCAACAGTCGACACTTTAACTTTATAATTATTTGCCATATAAAAAATTCCTCCCTTTTTACTACCTTTTTTACTACATTTAAATTACATTTTTTAATACATTTCATTAAATTTATTCAAATCTAAGCTCTAAAACAATGTATGGTTTGTTAGGTAGAAGTTTACATCTACCTTTAATTTCTCCAGTTACTTCATCAGTATAAAGTACCGGTTTAATTTCTTCTCCAGTTTGTGTATCAATTATAGAGAAGTGTCTTTTCATTGTTGGTGTATATTCAATTTCTTTGTATTCTACACCTTCTTGATTATAGATTGTGCCATAACTTAATGGTACATTTGTTTCAGTAGCCATAAAACCTTTATCAGTTAACTCTCCTGTGCTTAGTATAGCTTTATTATTAGTTAAAGTCAAAAGTACTATTAGCTGAGATTCATCACCATTTTTTATGACATTAAATACTTTTTTTATCTTTCCATCTTCTTGTGTATCAATACATTGTATTTTTTGTAATGAAAGATATGCATTGCCTTTATCTTTTTCTGTTTCATTTTTCTCAACTAAAAATGCTACTGTATTCATACCTGGCATATCTATAATTTCGAATTTGTTCATTTGTACTATAGGCTCCATAAATTTACCTCTTTCTTATCATATAAAAACCTTATATTTTTATTATAACATACTTTTATGTAAAACGCAACATCTACATCTTTATTTTAGTTTTAACTTGCTGCTTTCTTTGTTCCAACCTTAACTACTTTTTGTTCTGGGTTATATGTATCTCTTGAAAGTAGTCTAGATTCTACTACTTTACCATTTAATGATTTTGTTATATAACTTTCTGAAGAATAACCATTTACACCATTTTCCATTACAACTTGTTTGCCATCTGCCATTGTATTATCATAAATATATTTTGTTGTATACGGAATAGTACTTAATGTATTACTTGTCAAAGTTACTACATATTCTTTCTCTTCCTTAGTACCATATATACTAACATTTAAGCTTCCACCACTACTAAATGAAGTTACTATTTTTATTGGATAATTCCTTGTATTCTTAAACTTAAAATCAAGTGAAGGAGAATAAACAGTTGCATCTAAACTTGGTTGAACATATCCTACTGGTAAACCATGTTGATGTCTTTCTACTACTTCAAGATTTGCAAGTAATACGGCATTATATAATGTTGAGGTAGTTTGACAGATTCCTCCACCCATTTCGTTTACTACAGTTCCACCTTTAAAAGTAGCTGCTGCCATATAACCTTTTGCTGCAGTTGTATCGCCTATTGTTGCATTGTATGAGAAAGTTTCACCTGGCATAACCACTGTTCCATTTAAATAGTCAAGTGCTATTCTTAAATTATTTGCTCTTGCAGTTTGGCCTGCATTAAAATATGTAGTTTTTCCAGATAATTTATCATTGTAGTATTTGCTTGTTAAATCAGCTAATTTAACTTTTGGATTTGTAACTTTAAGTTTAAATTCTATTACTTTTCCTTCTTGTTTATTTTCTTCTTTATTTAATACATCAATTAGCTCATTTACGTCAAAATCTAGACCAACAACTTCTGATACAAATTTTATTGGCTTAACACTTTCGTCTACATAAGCATCTTTTGCTTCTCTTTTAACTTCATTATATACTTTATTAACATCTAACTCTTCTGGAGCTTTTGTTATAATCTCTAATTGAAGTTTATTTGAATCCTCATTTTTTAATGCTGCTATTACGTTTTTTGATTCTTTCTCAATATCAATAGCATTGCCTTTTTTTCCTCTAGTTATAATTAATAATCCATCTTTGTCATCTATACTATATGTATCGTCTACTGCTCTATTTTTTATTGTTAAATCAACATTTTTCATTATATCATTTAATTTTTCTTTATTATATGTATAATCTATATCTAAATCTACTCTACCAAATAATGCTTTTATTATTTTGAAATTATCTTTTATTATATTGCTATCTCTTCCAAATCCCATAACTTTTGTTAAAGTTTTAGCACTATCTATATTAAACTCAATATCTTCAGCAGATACATTAAATAGCTCATCTGAATCTTGATATACTATAATTCCTTTTTCTTTTAACTTTTCACTTTTTTCTTTTAGAAGTTTATCAACTTCAGTTTTTGTCATACCACTTAGATTTTGACCTTCTAGATATACATTTTTATACACATTTGAATTAAACTTATTAATGCAAACTATTACTCCAAATAAAACAACGAAAAATAATAATACAATTCCACATATAATTAGTATACGTAATGCTTTTTTATTTCCTTTTTTTACAGTTGCAATTGAATCTTCACTTTTTCCTACTGTCATTTCAGTACTATTTTCTTCTTTTTTCTTAACTTCTTCAAGTTCTTTTTCTTCTTCTTTTATAGCTATTTCTTGTGAAGTTTCACTTGCTACTTCATTTACATCATTACTAGTTAATTCCTCTACTTTTTCATCCTTATTTTCTTCTTTAGACATATTTTCCTCCATAAAATGAAATATTATTCTTCAATAGTTTCATCTTCCTTTTTTTCTTCATCTAAAGTTTCATTTTCTTCTACATTTTCATTACTATTTTCATCTTTAGTATCTTCTTTTACAGTTTCCTTTGAATCTTTTTCATTTGCTTTTCTTATAAGGATAATAGGTGTTAATGTCTTTGCTTGACCTGCTGGATTATCTTTTATCAAAGCTTTAAGTATATCTTCATCAAGTTCAATACTATCTGATTTTCCAAGTATCTCTACATTAAAATCATTTGCGTCCACTATCATTGCTTTAACACCTAATTTTTCATATATTTCATTACATACTCTAGTTGAATTTTCTGGAATTCTTATACCGAAATCAGCATAATCTTCAAATACTTCTCCATAAAAACCATCTAGTCCACTAATTTCCGGTCCAACGATTTCATAAAATACTCCGTGTTTACCAAATATTTTACAAAATCCTCCTGCAATCGCCGCCCATAACACTTTAAATCTACCACATAAATTAATTGCAAATTGCATTTTATATGGGTTATCTACGCCAACACCAGCATCACTTCTCATTGCAAACTTTGATAAAAATTTTGCAAGAGGTCCAACTTTAACATCTTTTTTATACACAACTCTTTCTTGGCATAGTCCAATTATTTTTTCACTTATTGATATAATGTCGCCTTCTTCATAAATTGGTTTAACATATTTTTCTACAATATCAATATAACTTTCCCCTATTTTAACATAGTGAGTTTCTATTGCATTTCTTAAATATATTTCATTATTTACTTCAATTTCAACTTTCTTTCCTTCATTTGCTTTAAATTCCATAATTTACCCACTTCTTTCTCAATTTCCAATACATAAAAAGTATATTACAAAATTAAAGTAATGTCAATATATTACGATAAAACTTAGATAAAAAAAGACTACCTAAAAGGTAGTCTAATGAGCATTCTATAAGCCGGATTCTGTTTTAAATAGTCATTTATCTAGGATATATATCACTATATACCTCAAGCCACCAACCACAGAAGTTGACGGGCAGTCTTAACCTTCTTATTTATGGTGTTGCACCAGGTGGGGTTTACACAAAAGCTATGTCACCATAGTTTTTCGTAAGCTCTTACCTTACGTTTTCACCCTTACCACATAAGTGGCGGTAATTTTCTGTTGCACTTTCCTTAGGATTACTCCCACTAGACGTTATCTAGCACCATTGCCCTACGGTGTCCGGACTTTCCTCTTGAAGCAAACTCCAAGCGACTATTTCTAATACTCCATATTTATTATATCATATTTTTTTATATAAGTACAGTAATATTATGTCATTTTATTATTCTTCAGTTTGACTTTGCACTTCATCTTCAGGAATAATCTTAGCAATATTTATAACTTTACCACCGTCTGATGTTCTCATAAGTGTTACACCTTGTGTATTTCTTCCAAGTATTGAAATGTCTTTTACTTTTAGTCTAATTATAACACCAGTATCTGTTATAAGCATAATATCGTCTTCATCATTTACAATCTTTATTCCTATAATATGTCCTGTTTTTGCAGTAGTCTTGTATGTTAAAATTCCTTTACCAGCTCTTGCTTGTTGTCTATACTCTTCTACTTCAGTTCTCTTTCCAAAACCATTTTCAGTAATAGCTAAGATATAATCTTTTTCATTTTCTATTGGTTCCATACCAATAACTTTATCGTCATTTGCAAGATTAATACCTTTAACTCCCATAGATGTTCTTCCTACTGCTCTTACTTCTTCTTCATTAAATCTTATTGAAAGTCCTTTAGCAGTTACCATTACTATACTACTATTTCCATCTGTAAGTCTTACATCTATTAATTCGTCATCTTCTCTTAATGTTATTCCTTGAATACCTGTTTTACGTATATTACTGTACTCTGAAAGTTTTGTTTTCTTTATAAGGCCATTTCTTGTAGCCATAAGAACATATAACTCTGCGTCATAATCTTTAACTGGAATAACTGCTGCTATTTTTTCACCTTGTGCAAGCTGTAATAAATTAACTATAGCAGTTCCCTTAGCAGTTCTACTTGCTTCCGGTATTTCATATGCTTTAAGTTTAAATGCTCTACCAGTAGTAGTAAAGAACATCATATAATCGTGAGTTGATGTAACAAATAAATGCTCTACAAAGTCATCCTCACGAGTATTCATTGCAGTAAGTCCTTTACCACCTCTTTTTTGAGAACGATAAGTATCTGCTGAAACTCTTTTGATATATCCAAAATGAGTTAATGTAACTATATTTGTTTCCTCTTTAATAAGGCTTTCTATATCAATATCGCTTTCTCCGTGAGTTATTGTAGTTAATCTTTCATCTCCATATTTTTCTTTTAATTCTAAAAGTTCTTCTTTTATAATATCTTTTACAAGTTGCTCACTACCAAGAATTTCTTTTAAATGTGCTATTAATTCAATTAAAGAATTATACTCATTTTCAATTTTTTCTCTTTGCAAACCTTGTAAAGTTCTAAGACGCATTTCAAGTATTGAATTAGCTTGAATTTCTGAAAGTCCAAATGTAGTCATAAGTCTTTCTTGTGCATCATCATAAGACTCACGTATTATTTTTATAACCTCATCAATATTGTCAATAGCAATTCTTAGGCCTTCTAAAATATGAAGTCTTGCTTCTGCTTTTTCTAAATCAAATTTTGTTCTTCTTACTACAACACTTTCTCTATGTTTAATATATTCTGCAAGTATCTCATTTAGTTTTAAAACCTTAGGTTGTCCATCAACAAGTGCAAGCATTAACATACTTTGAGTAGTTTGAAGTTGTGTATGTTTGTATAACAAATTAAGTACAACATTTGGATTTGCATCTCTTTTTAATTCAATTACTATTCTTAAGCCTTCTCTATCAGATTCATCTCTTAAATCAGATATTCCTTCTATTGTTTTTAATTGTACAAGTTTTGCTATATTTTCAACAAGTGCTGCTTTATTTACTTGATATGGTATTTCAGATACAATTATTCTAAATCTACCACGACTGTCTTCTTCTATTTCAGCTTTTGCTCTTACGCAAACCTTACCACGGCCTGTTGTATAAGCACTTTTTATACCTTCTTTTCCAACTATTATACCAGCAGTTGGAAAGTCAGGTCCTTTAATATATGCCATCAATTCTTCGTTTGTAATATCAGGATTTTCAAGTTGTGCGATTGTTCCATTTACTACCTCTGTTAAATTATGAGGTGGTATATTACAAGCCATACCAACTGCGATACCATATGCTCCATTTATTAAAAGGGCTGGAAGTTTTGCAGGTAAAACTGATGGCTCCTTTAATCTATCGTCATAGTTTGGTACAAAATCAACTGTTTCCTTGTCTAAATCAGCTAACATTTCAAGTGCAATTTTGTGAAGTTTTGCCTCTGTGTACCTCATTGCAGCAGGTGGGTCATTATCTACTGAACCAAAGTTACCATGTCCATTTACAAGTGGATATCTTAAAGAAAAGTCTTGTGATAAACGAACTAAAGCATCATAAATTGCAGCATCTCCATGTGGATGGTAATTACCCATAACATCTCCAACAATACTCGCTGATTTTCTAAATGGTTTTTCAGGCCATAAAGATAGTTCGTTCATAACATATAATATTCTTCTATGAACTGGTTTCATACCATCTCTAACATCTGGAAGTGCACGAGATACAATTACACTCATTGCATAATCTATATATGATTTTTGCATTTCCTCTTCTATTTTTACAGATATTATCTTTTGTGCATCTAAAAAGTTTTCATCATTTATGTCCATTATATATCCCTCCATATATTGCTCTTTCATTATACATTAAAAAAAATAAAAAAGCAAGCGAAAATTCTTGAAAAAAGTGTAAAATATGATATAATGTAGGAAACAATGTAACACAAAAGGAGCAATATATGAAATATAAAAATTACTATGAAATATTAGGTGTAAATAGAAAAAGTACTAAGGAAGAAATTAGGGTAGCCTATAGAACATTAGCCAAAAAATATCATCCAGATGCAAATAAAACTAAAGAGTCAGAAACTATGTTTAAAGATGTAAATGAAGCTTATGACGTACTTACTGATATAGAAAAAAGAAGGAAATATGATAGACAGACAAGTAAATTAGGATTTGGAATAGTTGATAGCGAATCAAGCCTTTCAAATGTAAAATATGAATTCAAATCAGGAGTAAATGTAATAAATGATTTACTTACTACGATACTTGGATTTAAAAAGGATGATGCTCAAAATTTTGGAGACATAGACAATGCACCTCAAAGTGAAAAAAAGACAAAACAAAAGCAGGAAAAAGGAAAAGATATTATAACACATATAGATGTAACATTAGAAGAAGGTTTGCTTGGGGCTGAGAAAAAAATTGCAATTAAAGCTAATAAATCAGGCATGAAAACTTTTTCTGTTAAAGTACCTGTTGGTATAAAAAATGGAGATAGAATTAGACTTGCAGCTCTTGGAAATCCAGGTAAAAATGGTGGAAAAAATGGTGACCTATTGATTCATGTTAAGTTACTTGAAGATAAAGAATGTAAATTAGAAGGAATAGATTTGTACAAAGATATTACTATTTCTCCTGCTCTTGCAGCCGTTGGCGGAAATTACTTTACTGAAGTTTTAGGAGAAAAAATAAAAGTAACTTTGCCAAAACATTTACACGATAGTGAATTAGTTACAATTTCTCAAAAAGGATATATATCTGAAGATGAAAAAAGAGGAGATTTATTTTTAAAAGTACATATTGACTTACCTGAAAACATATCTGAAAGAGAAGAAAAATTATACGAACAATTGCTAAAATATGAAAGAAAAAGAAATGAAAAAAAGAAATGAAAAAAAGAAATAGAAAAAAGAAATAATTAAAAAATTGTATTTTTATATAGAGTAATTTCACTGATTATAAAAAAGGCTAAAATCAGTGAAGCTACTCTATTTTTATAGCAATTATTGACTTTAAAAATTTCGTATGATATAATCCTATAAATTAAATTTATAACCATTTAAATAATTTTAAAGGAGTGATACTATATGAATAAAACTGAATTTAAAAGCGAGTATGTAAGCAGAAACGGTGAAGAAGTTTGCAATTTTGTAAATGGATTTGCTAAAGTAAAGCTTAATAGAAAATGGAGCTTTATCGATACTAATGGTAACGAAATAACTGATTTTAAATATGACGGAGTTTGTAATTTTGTAAATGGATTTGCCAGAGTAATGCTTAATAACAAATGGGGATTTATCGATACTAATGGTAACGAAATAACACCTATAATCTATAATCAAGTAGATAATTTTGATAATGGATATGCATTTGTAAAACTCCAAGGAAAAATAGATATATCAAATAATTTTATACCGTACTACGAAAAATTCCCATGTACTAGTGGTTTTATAAGTAAAGAAATAGAAGAAATTTGTATGAGAAAATATAACTATATAGGTCCATTTATATGTGGTATAGCAAAAGTTTGTAGCGATAATAAATTTGGTTTTATAAATTCTTATGGAAAAGAAATAACAATGATTAAATACGACAATGTATGTGAATTTGAAAATGGTATTGCTAAAGTAATGCTTGATAACAAATGGGGTATCATTGACATTAATGGCAATGAAATTACTGAAATTAAATATGATGAAATTAGTATTTTTAAACGTGATATGGCTCCAGTACGAATTAATAATGAATACGGTTTAATTAATAAACAAGGTATAGAGATAGTTAAACCTAAATATAATTACGATAATATTAATCAGTTCATAAATGGTCGTCAAGTTGTAGAACATGGTGACAAATGGAAAGTTATTGATATTAATGGTAAAAAAACCACTTCTACTGGGTATAGAGGTTATTTTGGTTTTGCAAATGGTATTGCTAGAGTAATGCTTCAAGACAAATGGGGTTTTATTGATATTAATGGCAAAGAGATTACTAAATTAAAATATGATGGTGCTAATGATTTCGTAAATGGATTTGCCGAAGTAAAACTTAATGATAAATGGGGATATATCGATACTAATGGTAACGAAATTGCTGAAATTAAATATGATGGTGTTTTTCATTTTGTTAACGGATTTGCTATGGTAATGCTTAATAATAAATTTGGATTTATTAATGAAAGTGGTAATGAAATAACTGAGCTTAAATATGATAATGCTTGGGACTTTTGTAATGGATTTGCTAGAGTAAAACTTAATGATTATGACAAATTCGGATTTATTAATGAAGATGGTAATGAGATTACTGAAATTAAATATGATAATGCGTATCCTTTTAAAAATGGTCTAGCTCCAGTACAGATTTATGATAAACGTGGATTTATTGATGAAAATGGTAATGAAATTATTCCAGTAATGTATGATGGTGTAACACCATTTGAAAATGGATATTCAAATGTAGGACTATGTAAAAAAATTGATACTAAAGGTAATTATATATCTTAATTTTAAATCTAAAATAAGTAATTTTTTTTATAGAAAAAGCAGTCTAGGTTTCCCTAGACTGCTTTTTTGCTCTGGTAATTGTTAGCCCATTTTCGCACATTTCCTCTTGGTGCAAATCCCATATATCTGACTATAGAAGGGTCATCATTTGGAAATGCTAACCAATCAACCGCTTTTCTATTCTCTATGCTGGACCTCGTTTTAAGAAAATCAAGTGCTTTTTTGTAAAAAGCATTTTTCTTTTCAGCTTCCTCTCTTGTAATATTAAGCTTTTTCTTGTTCATCCATTGAACTATAGCTCTTGTGAACTCTTCTTCAACTTCAGAACAAATCTTCCGTGCTGCTTCATAAAGGAAGTCGTCTTCTGACCAGCCTAAAGAATTCCCTGCTGTAACGTCATCAATTGTAAGTGGACAGTCGTCAAAAGCCTTCATACATTTTACATCAATCTCAAACGCTGTTAAACCCACAATTAAAACCTCCTTGTTTAATTATTTTTTATATATTATTTAATATATTTTTCTATATGTTTAACTTTCTTCGTTCTGATTATACATCATTTACATAAAAATGTCAATAAAAATTCCAAAAAAATTTAAAATTATACTTACAAAAAAGGAACCTCTAAAGTCCCTTTTCATACTATTTACTTTCCGCATATACTTCTTGCTTGTTATAATGCGTATGTAGTAATTTATGTGATTTTTTGCCATTTGGCTCTCCTAAGAATTTTTCGTATATTTCTTTTACCTCAGGATTTTGATGTGATTTTCTATACTTAGCTTTTTTATCTGCAGAATATAATGCTTTAGCTCTTAAGCCTAATACATCAGTTTTGCTAGACTTAAATTCTTCAACAATTGGTTGACCTCCACCATTAATACATCCACCAGGACAAGTCATAATTTCTATAAAGCTATATGGAGATGTTCCAGCTTTTATCTCATCAAGCACTTTAGACGCATTTGCAAGTCCTTGTGAAATAGCTATCTTATGAGTTTTGCCTTGAATATTAATTTCTGCCTCTTTAATTCCTTTTGTTCCTCTTAAGTTTTTAAATTCTACTTCTTTAAGCTCAGTACCGTCTAGTAAATATGATACACTTCTTAAAGCTGCTTCCATTACACCACCTGTTGTACCAAATATATGTCCAGCACCAGTTGCAATACCAAGAGGTGCGTCATATTCTTCATCGTCAAGTGTTGAAAGGTCAATATTTGATTCTCTTAAGAGTCTAGCCATTTCTCTTGTTGTTACAACACAGTCAACTGCTTGAAGTCCACCCTCTAGCTTTAATTCATCTCTAATAATTTCTGCTTTCTTTGCTGAACAAGGCATTAAAGCAACAGAATATATGTCTTTAGGATCAATTTTCTCATTTTTAGCATAATATGTTTTTATAAGAGTACCAAGTATCTCCATAGGAGATTTAGTAGTTGATAAATGCTCTAAACAATCTGGATAAAATTTCTCTGCAAATGTTATCCAACCACTACTACAAGATGTAATCATTGGTAAGTTTCTATTTTCTTTTAATCTTGATATAAATTCAGTTGCTTCTTCCATTATTGTAACATCTGCTCCTAAATCTGTATCAAATACTTTATCAAAGCCTAGTCTTCTTAATGCTGCTACCATTTTTCCTTGTGCAAGTGTTCCAATCTCCATACCAAATTCTTCTCCGATTGTAGCACGAACAGCTGGTGCAGTTTGAATAACTACATGTTTTGTAGGATCAGCTAAAGCCTTTTTCAAATCTTTTATATTGCTTTTCTCAGTTAATGCACCAACAGGGCAATGTATTACACATTGTCCACAACCAACACAAGTTGATTGTCTTATACCCATATTTAATGCAACACCAATTTTAGAATTAAATCCTCTGTTTAAAGTGTTGATAGCAGAAACACCTTGAACTTTTTTGCAGACATTAACACATCTTCTACATAATATACATTTTGCTGTATTTCTAACAATACATTCAGAAGAATCGTCAAAATCTGACTTTGGCATTTCTCCTTCAAAAGGTAAATCTTCTATACCAAACCTACGGCTTAAATCTTGCAGTCTACAATTTGTACTTCTTACACAAGTAAGACATTTCTTCTCGTGACTTGATAAAAGTAATTCAAGTACAGTTCTTTTTGTATCTAGTAATTCTTTTGTGTTTGTTCTAACTACCATACCATCTTCTGCAGGATAAACACAAGATGCTTTAAACCCTTTAACACCTTCTATTTCTACAAGACACATCCTACAATTTCCAACTTCATTTATTTCTTTTAAATAACAAAGTGTTGGTATATCAATATTTATTTTTCTTGCTGCTTCTAATACAGTAGTACCTTTTTCTACTGTAACTTCTTTACCATCAATGGTTAAAGTTATCATTTCTTTCTTCATAAAATACCTCCAACGATTACTTACTTATTGCCTTAAATGGACACTTTGTAATACATACTCCACATTTTATACATTTATCTTGATTAATTTTAAATGGTCCTTTTCTAACTTCTCCCTCAATTGCACCAACTGGACAGTTCTTTGCACATATTCCACATTGTTTACATTTTTCAGGATTAATATGTACCTGTGTTAGTGCTTTACACTCACCTGCAGGACATCTTTTTTCTTTTATATGAGCTTCATACTCGTCTCTAAAATATTTTAGTGTACTAAGTACAGGATTTGGAGCAGTTTGACCAAGTCCACAAAGTGACGCATTTTTTATATTCTTAGCAAGTCTTTCTAGTTTTTCTATATCTCCTTCTTTACCTTTACCTTCAGTAATTCTTGTAAGTATTTCAAGCATTCTCTTTGTACCTATTCTACAAGGTGGACATTTACCACAAGACTCATCAACAGTAAACTCCAAGAAGAATTTAGCAAGATTAACCATACATTTACTTTCATCCATTACGATTAATCCACCAGAGCCCATCATTGAACCAATACTAGAAAGTGATTCATAATCAATTGGTGTATCTATATACTTGTCAGGTATGCAACCACCACTTGGTCCACCAGTTTGAGCAGCTTTAAATCTTTTACCTCCAGGTACTCCGCCACCAATATCATATACTATTTCTCTTAATGTAGTTCCCATTGGAACTTCAACTAGTCCAACATTATTAATATTTCCACCAAGTGCAAATACTTTTGTACCCTTTGAATTTTCTGTTCCAATAGAACTATACCATTTACCACCATTAAGAATTATTTTTGGAACATTTGCATAAGTTTCAACATTATTAAGTAATGTTGGTTTTTCAAATAATCCTTTAACTGCAGGGAATGGTGGTCTAGGTCTTGGCTCTCCTCTTTTACCTTCAATAGAATTCATAAGTGCAGTTTCTTCACCACATACAAAAGCTCCAGCACCAAGTCTTAATTCAAGTTCAAAATCAAGTCCTTTACCAAATATATTCTTACCAAGTAAGCCTTTTTCTTTTGCTTGTTTTATAGCTATATTTAATCTTTCTACTGCAATAGGATATTCTGCACGTACATATATGTATCCTTGTGTAGCTCCTACTGCATATGCTGCAATTGCCATAGCTTCAATTACAGAGTGAGGATCTCCTTCAAGTATACTTCTATCCATAAAAGCTCCTGGATCTCCTTCGTCTGCATTACAACATACATATTTTTGGTCAGCCTCAGAGTTTTTTGTAAATAACCATTTTTTTCCTGTTGGGAATCCTGCTCCTCCTCTACCTCTTAAGCCTGATACATTAAGTTCTTCAATTACTTCATCTCTTGTCATATTTAATGCTTTATATAATGCTTGATAACCATCAACTGCGATATATTCTTCTATTTTTTCAGGATTAATTGTACCGCAATTTTTAAGTGCTATTCTTTTTTGTTTGTTATAGAAATTAAGCTCGTGCCACTTATTAATATACTTTTCCTCTTCCTTTGCAAGTAATCTTTCAAGTGGTTTTTGCTCTACAACTGAAGATACAATATCTTCTGCATCATCTGGTTTTACCATTTCATAGAATATTTCATCTGGATCTATAACTACAATTGGTCCTTTTGCACAAAATCCAAAACAACCTGTTTTTTCTACTAATATATCTTTAATATCTTTTTCTTTAACTATATTTTTTAAATTAGCAAGTAAAACATCACTCTTAGAAGAAGTACAACCAGTTCCAGAGCAAACCATTATTCTTTTCTTTTTTAATACTGCACTATTTTTTTCTTTTAATTTATTTAACTCTTTTATATCCATATTCTCACCTACTTCTTACTATATTCTTCTACAAGTTCATCAACTTTTTTTACATCCATCTTGCCATATACTTCTTTGTTAATTACAATAGCTGGTGCAAGTCCACAAGCTCCTATACATCTTACAGATTCAAGAGAAAACTTGCCATCTTTAGTTGTTTGACCTTCCTCTATTCCAAGTTTTTCTTTAAACCTATTTAATACTTTTTCAGAGCCTTTAACATAACAAGCAGTTCCCATACATACTTGTATATTATACTTTCCCTTTGGTGCAAGTGAAAATCTTGAATAAAATGTTATTATTCCATAGATTTCTGACATAGGTACATCTAATTCCTTAGACAAATACTTTTGTGCAGTAGTTGATACATAACCATAAGTATCTTGTACTTCGTGTAATGCTCCAATTACTCCACCTTTTACTCCTTTGTACTTTTGAGCGATTTTTTCTAGTTTTGGATCAATCTTACATCCACTACATCCTTTACAATGTTCCATAAATACCTCCTTAAAATTTATAACATTATATTAATTTAAATAATTT
>CANQLD010000012.1 GCA_947624625.1 uncultured Clostridia bacterium
ATATTCTAGCACTGGCTTTGCACGTTTAAAATTAGGTGGGAGGAAAGATATATGAAAAAAGGAATAAGTTTAATAGTGATGTTAATAACAATAGTAGTAATAATAATACTTGCTGCATCAATAGTAAATACAGTGATATATAATAATCCAATGGATAATGCTAAAGAGGCAACATTTAGAAGTGACCTTCAAGAAATAAAATATGCATATGGAATAAGGCAAGGTGAATTAATGGCAAAATATAAAGGAGATAAAAGCAAAATAAAAGAAGAAGATTATGCAGGTGTAGTACATAAAAATTATGAAGGTGAGATACTTGCATTTGAAGATGGACTAGCATATTTAGGACAAGACAAGAAAAAACAAGAAATAGCAGAAAGTATGGATTATATAATAGGAAATCCAAATGATTCGGTATTAAAAGCAAGAGTAGATGGGGATACATTTTATACAGATGAATATATTATAAAAATAACTAAAATAAAGTTTATAACCAACAATAAAGTACCAAAAGGAGTAAAAGAATCTTGGGATGTATCAGATAAAAATAATGGCTTAGTAATGGCTTGGGTAATAGATGATGGAAATGGAGGTTATGAATTAACAATAGGTGGAAATGGAAAAGTAATAGCAAATAAAATTTCATCAAATATGTTTAAAGATTTTAAAGCGGTAAAGGAAATAAATATACAAGTATTAGATACAAGCAAAGTAACAAATATGGATTTTATGTTTTTTGGATGTATAAGTCTAGCAAATATAGATGTAAGTAATTTTAATACAAGTAAGGTAACAAATATGCATGATATGTTTGGCCATTGTGTTAGTTTAACAAGTTTAGACTTAAGTAATTTTGATACAAGTAATGTAGACGATATGGGAAGTATGTTTATTGACGATAGTAAATTAAAAAACCTAGATATAAGCAATTTTAACACAAGTAAAGTAACAACCATGGCATACATGCTTAGAGGTTGTGCTTTTACAAATATAGATGTAAGCCATTTTGATACAAGCAATGTTGAAAGTCTTGAATCGCTGTTTTTTAATTGTAAAAACCTAGTAAGTATAGATGTAAGTCATTTTAAGACTAGTAAAGTAGGTCATATGGGAGATATGCTTGGTGGATGTAGTAGTTTAACGAATATAAACTTAGGCAGTAACTTTGATACAAGTAATGTAAAAAATATGGCAGGTATGTTTGCTGGATGTAGTAGTTTAACAAGTATAGATGTAAGTAATTTTGATACAAGTAAAGTAACAAATATGAATTATATGTTTCAAAATTGTAATAAATTAAAAACAAATATAACTATAAAAAATGTTGACACTACAGCATATAGTGCTATGTTCAATAATGCAGCAATAGATACCAGTGCAGAAATAAAAGTAAATTATACATCTGAAACATCTGCTTTAGTAGATGAAATGCTAAAAACAAAATCTTCTAACTCAAATGTTATAAAAGGAAATCAAGTAAATATATAAAAAGTAAAATAAAAATTAGATTTGTAACTTTATGATACAAACCTAATTTTTTTATTTACATTTTGGATATAATTTTAAAGAATAAATATATGCGTCTTCCAAATTATTGCTATAATAATTATTTCTTGTATTGATGTGTATAAAATTAAATTTTTCGTATAAATTTTGTGCAGGTATATTTGATTTTCTTACTTCAAGAAATATTTGTTTTACATTTTTTGATTTAGCTATTGTTATAACATTATCTAGCATATATGTGGCAATGCCTTTTTTTTTGAAATCTTTTTTTACCACAACTGAATTAATTTCCATAGTATCTACGATAATAGAGAAATTAATGTAGCCAATTATTTTGTTTTGGTATTTACATACATAATAAAAAGAAGTAGTACTATTTAATTCATTTTTTATGCTTTCTTTAGATAGAATAGATATATTTTGTTCTTCTTCAATGTTTTTAATAGTATCTACTTCATTTTTTTGCATTTTTTCAAATACTAGATTAGTTTTTATGCTCATTTTTTATCCTTTCTGCTTGAGATGGCCTTATATATTCTGCGTCAAGTGTATAAGTATCAAAAATATAATTTTGCAAATTATTTATTTCTTCATATGCTAAAATAATATCTTTAGTTGTAGGGTAAATGCTAATAAAATCATTATTTTTAAAATAGGCATTTGCAAGATTTTCTTCAATATTTCCTGCAATTATAACATCAGAAGTATTTGGTAAAGAGTTAGATATAATTTCAGGTAAGTTTTCTATTAAATCATTTTCTGGTTTTAATACACTATTAATTTCAATTTTGTTATTTGTAACACTTACTTTAAATAATCCATAATACACTCTGTTATTTTTGGCGTCAATTAATGATAATATATATTTTTCATCTTGATTTTCAAGTTTTTTGTATGTTGAAAAAGCGATAGCTTCAAGTGCTGATATAGCAAAAATTTCTTTGTTATTTACCATTGTAAAAGCTTTTACTGTAGCAAGACCAATACGAACTCCTGTAAATGAACCTGGTCCGTTTATAACTGCAAATAAATCTATGTCTTTTATTTTTAAAGCATTATCAGTTAAAATATTATCAATTAAAGGCAACAACTTTTCAGAATGGGTAATGTCGTTTTCTTCTGATAGATAATTAAGTTTATCTCCACTTTTTAAAGCTACTGAAGCATTTCTTGTCGTTGTGTCAATAGCAAGTATATTCATTATTTTTTCCTCCAAATATTAATGTATCTTGTATCATAATCATTTTCATCTTTTTGTATATCTATATGAATAGCAGTTTTAGGTAGTATATTTTGTATAATATTTCCCCACTCGATAAAACAAATACCATTTTCAAAATAATCTGTTCCGATTTGTTCAGTAAATTCAATTTCATCTTCAATTCTGTAAACATCAAAGTGATAAATATTTAAGTTATCTTTTGTTAGATATTCATTTACAATGGTAAATGTTGGACTTGTTATTTGCTCTTCTATATCAAAGTATTTTGCGACACCTTGCATAAAGGCAGTTTTTCCACTTCCAAGTTCTCCATTAAGTATAACTATATCATTTGATTTTAGGTATTTTGATATTATATATGCAAGCTCTTTAGTTTCTTTCTCACTTTTAGATGTAATACATATATTAAATTCATTTTTTTCTAAAGTTTTAGGTATAATTTTATTTATATCTTTCAAATTGTATTGCACAATATCACCTAGTAAATATTATACCACTAATTATTATAAATAGCAATTAATAATATTTGAAAAAAATGGTATAATAATACTTAAAATGCTTGAAAAAAAAAACTAAACATTATACAATATATAAAGGTGATATGATTATGGAAAACTATACTTTATTAACTGCAAATAAAAAAGGTATTACTTTAGTTACTTTAATTGTAACAATTGTTGTCGCTCTTATACTTATATCTGCCGGAATTGTTACTGTAAGTAATGCTATTTCTGATGCTCACCTTTCTTCTTTTGCAGAAGATTTAAGTCAAATAGAAGACCAAGTAGATTTATATTATTTACAAAATAACAGTTTCCCAACTGCTACTGAAAATGAAGAAGCTTTATCACAAGGAGATATATTAGACCTTGCTTCAGAAAGATATGAATTAGAAAAAGAGCTTGACTTAAATGGTGAATTTGAAAAAAATGATGAAATGGGTGCTTTTTATAAAATAGATTTATCTAAAATAAATGTAGATAAGACACCAAGAGGAATACAAAAAGATGGTGATGAATCAGATGTGTATGTTGTATCTGCAGTTACTATGGATGTGTATTATGTTAAAGGTTATGAAGTAAACTATGAAACATATTACTCTTTAACTTCTAAACTTATAAAGTATCAAAAAGTTACAAAGAGTACTAATAGTGATATTAGTGGGATTTCAACTGATATACAAACAGTAGGAAGTTTATCTGTAAAAAAAGTAAATAAAACATGGACAAATAAAATGGGAATCAATTTAACAGCCTATTTAAATGCAGGTGAAAATTTAGCAATAAGTATACCAGGAGCAGTAGGACAAAGAACTTTTTCAGCAGATTATATAAAAGCAGGTAATAACGTAATTAATATAAATTCCTTAAGTGATATAAAAAATATGGTTACACCAAATTTGACAGATACAGAAATTAATAGTTTTAATAATATAGTAGGGGAAGGTAAATATATTAATGTAATAAAACAAAAAGGTATACTTGCAGTAGATACATTAAAAATAGATTTATCTAATTATGATACAAATCCACCTTCAGAGTTACAAGATTTTTCATTTACTGAAGCAGAACAAGAAAATATTATTAGATTTAAAGTTTCAGATACAGAAAGTCAAGTAAAAGAAATTAGATATGATTTTTTGAAAAAATATAATGAAGATGGTATGCTTGAAGAATATTATACAGGAGTTAGTTCACTTGAAGGAGCATATATAAAGGCAAGAGGTAAAAAGGTAAATGTTGCACAAGATGGAACTGCTGAGATAAAAATACCAAAAAATATAGAAGGAATAGATATTTTAGTATTAGATAAAGCGGATAACTGGAGAAATGTTACAAAATCAGTTGCCACATCCTTCTATGTAGGAGCTTCTTTAAATGCGATTAATAATACTGGTGCTAGTTTTAAAGTAGCATTTAATAATGCAAATGGTTTGTATGATTATACTGTACAAGTTAGTACTGATGGAGAAAATTATACAAAAGAAATTGTAAAAACACCAAATACTACAAATGCAACTTATTCTGAAAATATAGAGGAATATAAAGAAGGATTAAATATACAAGATTATCTATACGTAAAAGTTTCAGCAAGAGAAAATACAAATGAAAAGAAAAGAAAAACAAGTGTATTAAAATATTCAAAAGATGATGCAACAAGTAGCTTTGTAGGCGAAAGTGTCTCAGATATGGTAAGTGGAGTTCCTATTCCAAAAGGATTTGTAGCCTCTCAAGCAAGTGGAGAAAATATAAAAAGTAGTGGATTTGTAATTTATGAAGGAACAGAGCCAGTTAATGATTCTAATGTACAGGTAGCAAGAACTACAAGAAATCAATTTGTATGGGTTCCAGTAGATGATTTAAATAGCTTTAAAAGAGAAGACGGATTTTCTGCAAATCAACCTCAAAATTTAGTTGCAAGTGGAAAGGCAACAGAACCATTTAATTATAATTCAAAAGTATCTAGTCAGACTGAAATAAATGAATACAAGAATATGATTGAGAGTGTAAAAAAATATGGTGGTTTCTATATAGCAAGATATGAAGCAAGCTATGGAAATAATGGAGTAGTTCAAAGTATAAAAAATAAAGCACCTATAGTAAACATTAAATGGGCTACTAATATGACTGATTTATCAGGTGGAGCAGTTGAAAAAGCAAGAGCTCTATATACTTCAAATAATTCTTCTTATGGAACTGTTTCAACACTTGTTTATGGTATCGAGTGGGATGCAATTTTAAGATGGATGCAAACAAATTATAACAATATAAAGCTTGATAGTACTGGATATGGAAATTATAGCAACGAATCATTTGATTATATTTTAGAAAACGGAAATACAGGTACAAAACAAAAAGGAAAAGCAAGTGTGATTTTAACTGGTAGTAGTGAACATTGTAAATTAAATAATATTTATGATTTATGTGGAAATGAACCAGAATGGACAATGGAAGCTTGTGAAGATAATCAAAGAATTGTTAGAGGAAATAGCTATTTAAATGAATCTGGCAATATTAATACTCCTTCTGCGAGACAAGGACATTCTGTTTCAGATGCTTCTATTGGATTTAGAATAGCAATGTATATTAAATAGAAGACAATATATAAACATATGATAAGGAAAGGAGATATTGATATTGGAAATATCAATAATTGAAATAAATGGTAATTAATGAAGAAAAAAAGGGTATAAGCCTAGTAATTCTCTTAATAACTATTGCAGTAGCATTAATACTTGTTGCGACTATTACAACATCATTTGGAAAATATATTGAAACTTCAAGGTTAAGTAAACTTGCAAATGAAGTATCACAAATTCAAGATATGGTTACAGCATTTTATATAAAAAATGATTATTTACCAGTTATAGGAGAAGCTAAAACAAAGTCAGATATTTTAGAAATGATTGAAGATACTGGAAATAGATATGATATGGAAAAGGAAATAGACTTAAATGGAGATAATTATAGCACAACTCAGTTTTACACAGTTGATTTAGATTTAATTGAAACTGAAGGAGATACAGAAGGCAAAAAATATATTTTATCATATCCAAACTTTACTGTGTATGATATGGATGGTATGGAAGTTAATTTCCATGTATATTATTCTATAAGCCCAAGATTAAGTGAAATAGTAAAAGTTAGTGAAGGTAAAAAAGCAACTAAAGATTCTACTACTTCAATAGTAAAAGGCTCAACTCTTAAAGTAACAAGTAATAATTTAGGTTCAACAAATAAAATGGGGATAACTGTTAATTCAGCAAGAGCTACATCAACAATAATGTATCTTGAATTTTCAGGAATAACTGAACCAAGACAAGTTAGAAATACAATTTCAAAATTTAGTTTTGATTCTTTAGATGATTTAAATAATAAAGATATTTTGGCTACTGCTTTAACTCAAGATGAAATTAATAGCTTTAATAACTCAATAAGCAAAACAATTAATGTAGTTATAAGAAACTCAAAAAATGAAGAGATAGCAAGAGAAACAATAGATATGTCAAATTATGATGCCTCTATACCTAAAGTAAAAATATTAAGTAATAGAGTATACAATGAAATGAGAGTAGTAAGAGTAGAACTACAAGATTCAGGGAATAATTTAAAAGAAGTTAGATATGATTATTTGAAAAAAGTAGATGTAAATAACAATGTATCAGATTATTATTCTGGTGTAAAAAGTTTTGATAATAATTATATGTTAACGAAGGCTAAAACAATAGATATGCAAGAGGTAAATCAAGGTGTCGTAGATATTAAAGTGCCAAAGGATGTTGGGGTATTATGCGTTGCAGCTGTTGATAGTTCAGGTAATATATCAAATATTATTCCAGTATCATATACAAATGGAATTGCTTGTAATATAACTACATCTGTAGTAGGTACAATTAATACTACTAATACAACTTATACATTTGTGTTTAGTGAAGATGTTTTAGGCTTTACTACAACAGACTTAGAAATAATAAATGGTACAATATTAAATTTAACTGGTAGTGGAAGCATTTATCAGGTTATAGTTCAAAATGTTGCAAATAGTAATGGTACACAAAGAATAACATTAAAAAGTGGAATGTGTCAAAATGCAGATAATACTGCTAGTAATTTTGAGGCAAGTCTTCAAGTTGATGTTAATACAATAAAGGAGAGTGTATCTCCACAAGGTATATCATTAAGTACTGATAATCTTAAACTAAAAGTTGGTACAACTGATACGTTATTTGATATAATTGCTCCTGCAAATGTTAGTGACAATTCATTAGAATGGAAAAGTGATAATGAAGAAGTAGTGAGTGTCAATAAAAATGGAGAAGTAAGTGCTAAAAAGCTTGGCACTGCTAATATCACTGTAAAAACTGTAAATAACAAAACCGCAACTTGCAAAGTTGATGTCGTTAATTGATATAGTTACAGCTTAAATTAAGATAATTAAATAGCTTTTTGAATGTCGATAAGGTAATTGTTGTTACCTTATCTTTTTTGTATTTTTAAGAACATATAATAGCATAAATGCTCTCTTAATAATTATAATGTTTTAATGCAATTTTAATGCAACCACAAAAAAATATCTTTTTACTTGCTTTTTTTGGAAAAATATAATACAATAAAAAAAGAGAGAGTTCTTTTTCTCTTGGATATTAGTAAGAAGTTTTTTTAAGTCTACTCTAGCTGCCCAGTCAAGAGTAGGCTTTTTATTTGCATTTTTATTACGAAAAAACAAGTCGGGAAAAAGTCGGGAAATTTAAAAAAAAGAGACAAATGGTACTGTATAAGTCCACTTGTTTCTATGATTTGGTGCTCCTGAGACGAATCGAACGTCCGACCAACGACTTAGGAGGTCGCTGCTCTATCCACTGAGCTACAGAAGCATATATTGTTATTATAGCATAGATTAAAACCTAAATCAAGAAAATTTATTAGATAAGATAATAGTATAATTACTTAATATAGTAAAATTTTGTGGAAATATATATAAAAAAGCAAAATTATGAATAATAATGTAAAAAAATATATATTATTATATTATCTGTTATTTAGGAATATATAAAATACTCGTGTTATAACAGATAATCTGTTGAATTTTTCGCAAATTTATGTTATTATATATATATTAAGGAGAAGTAACAAAGGGAGGAAAAATGTTAGAGCTTAAAAATATAAAAAAAGAATATGTAACTGGCGATGAAAGAGTCGAAGCTCTAAAGGGTATTTCGTTAAAGTTTCGAGAATCTGAATTTGTTTCTGTACTAGGACAAAGTGGATGTGGAAAAACTACTTTGCTTAATATTATCGGTGGGCTTGATAGATATACCTCAGGCGACCTTGTTATTAATGGTAAGTCCACAAAGAAGTTTAAAGATAGAGACTGGGATGCATACAGAAACTACAAAGTTGGATTTATTTTTCAAAGTTATAACTTAATTAGTCACCAAACAGTTTTGTCAAATGTAGAACTTGCATTAACAATAGGTGGAATATCAAAAAAAGAACGAAAAAAAAGAGCTATAAAAGCATTGCAAGAAGTAGGTCTTGAAAATCAAATTCATAAAAAACCAAACCAGTTATCTGGTGGACAAATGCAAAGAGTTGCAATTGCTAGGGCTTTAGTAAATAATCCTGATATTATTCTTGCTGATGAGCCAACAGGTGCATTAGATACAAAAACAAGTGTGCAAGTAATGGAAATACTTAAAAAAATATCAAAAGATAAATTGATAATAATGGTAACACATAATCCAGAACTTGCAGAAAAATATTCAAGCAGAATAATAAGAATTTTAGATGGTACTATAACAGAAGATTCAAATCCTGTTTTAGAAAATGAAATTCAAGAAAAACAAGAAACAACTAAAATTGGTAGGACATCTATGAAATTTTGGACTGCTTTTAGGTTAAGTTTAAATAATTTATTAACAAAAAAAGGAAGGACTGTTTTAGTAGCTTTTGCAGGTTCAATAGGTATAATAGGTATAGCACTTGTACTTGCAGTTTCAAATGGTTTCCAAGGTTATGTTGATAGTATACAAGAAGATACACTTACATCATACCCGCTTACGATTATGCAAGAAACAACAGATATGACAAGTATGCTACTTGCTATGACTACTCAAGAAGGAGAAAACGAAGAAAATGGTGCAGTAAAAGAAGAACAATATATATCAAATATGTTATCTGCTTTAAGTACAAATGATTTAAAGAGCTTTAAAGAATATATGGAAAAAAACAAAGAAGAAGTAGATAAAAATGTTTCAACTATATCATATGCATATAGTGTAGACCCTTTAATATATACCATTGATGCTACAAAGAAAATCGCAAAAGTAAATCCAAGTAATTTATTTGATTCTTCATATAGTTCAACTGTAATGAGTTCATTTACTTCAATATACTCACAAATGTTAAATGATAAAGAGGCGATAAAAAACTCTTATGATATATTAGCTGGACATTTACCTGAAAAATATGATGAAATTATGATTGTTTTATCAGAGCCTGGTACTATTTCAGATTTACTTGTGTATTCACTAGGATTAAGAGATACAGACGAATTATCAAATTTAGTAAATAAGATAATGCGTGGAGAAAAAGTAGATATACAAAATGAGCCACTTACACTTTCTTATGAGGATTTAATGAATGTAGAACTTAAATTAATACTTCCAACAGATAAATATAAATATAACGAAAAATATGACATATATGAGGATATGACAGAAAATGAAGATTATCTTAAACAACTATATGATAGTGCAACTCCTTTAAAAGTTGTAGGTGTAGTTTGTCCAAAAGAGGGAAGCTCTTCTATGATGTTAAATCCTGGAGTTTCATATACAAGTGATTTAATAGATTATATCATTGATAATGCTTCAAATACAGATATAGTAAAAAAGCAACTAGAAAACAAAGATGTAGATATTTTTTCAGGTAAAAGTTTTGATGAAAAGAAAGATGGACTAGGACTTGATTTCAAAGATTTCGTAAGTATTGATAGTAATGCACTTGAAAGTGCGTTTAATATAAAAATAGACGAAAAAGATTTAGAAGAAAAAACAAAGAAATATATGGCAGATATAAATAATGCTATTACAACTGATACTACACCTGCTCAAAAGTCTTTTTCTGATAGTTTAAATACTTTAGCAAATGGTATGTTTGATAGTATTGAAGGAGAAATTGACGAAAAAAATATAGATAAAATTGTAAATAATTACTTAAATAAGTATGAGCCTTCAACAATATTTTCAACACTTGAAAAAAACTATGTAATTCCAAAAGATACATATAAAACTGCATTTTCAGGGATTCTTAAAAGTTTATTACAAGTATATATAACTACATATAAAAATATGGCACAACTAATGCCACCAACTGTTCCATCAGAAAGTGAAGGAGAAGTTGAGGAAGAAGTAGGAAAAAATGAGGCTTTAGAAGAGCAAAAGCAAATTCCTGTAATAGTAAATAAGGAGTTAGTATCACAAATTATTACTTCATTTACAAATAGTGCAGCAATAAAGCAAACAGAAAGTACAATGGCAAGAGCAATGACTGAAGCTTCTGTTAAAAAAGCAGTTTTAACAAAGGTTGGAGAGCTTACTGCAAATTTAACTAATTCATTTGCTCAAGCATTTAATGTTGACCAAGATAAGATTGCTGGTGCATTCAAAATAAATATGACTGAAGAAGAAATTACAAGAATTGTAACATCTATGATGTCTGGAGAAGATGAAACAGCTAAATCTAATTTAGTATCTTTGGGCTATCAAGAAAAAGATGAGCCTACATATATATCGTTTTATTTTAGTAGTTTTGACGGGAAAGAGGACTTTATTGATTTTATAGATAAATACAATGACAATGTAGAAGAAGAGAAGGTAATTCATTATACAGATACTACAGGAATTCTTATGAGTTCTGTAAAAACAATAGTAAATGCAGTAACCTATGTTTTAATTGCATTTGTATCAATTTCACTTATTGTTTCATCAATTATGATAGGTATTATTACATATATTTCTGTATATGAAAGAACAAAAGAGATAGGAATACTTAGAGCAATTGGAGCATCAAAGAAAAATATTTCTTCAATATTTAATGCTGAAACATTTATAATAGGACTGCTTTCAGGAGCATTTGGAATTGGAATTTCTTATGCATTAATACCTGTTATAAATACCGTACTACATCATTTTATAGGAAATATACCTTTAAATGTAATTTTGTATTTACCTAATGCAATTATATTAGTTATACTAAGTGTAATTCTTACTTTAATTGGTGGTTTAATACCAGCAAAATCTGCTTCTAAAAAAGACCCAGTTATTGCACTTAGAACTGAGTAATAATAGATAGAAAAAATGAGCTGAATAAAAATCAGCTCATTTTGCATTTTCTGTAATATTAATACCTTTTATAATTTCTAGTAATTCATTTGCTTCAGAATCTACAAGTCCATTATTAATTATTGCTATATTATTTGTATTAAAAAAAGAAATATCACTCCAATTTGGATTATTAGAATAATATCCAATAGTAGCTTTTTTTCCATTATTTAAAGTTATTTCTGTATTTTCTCTTTCTGTACCACATACTCCAAATACATTTTCGTAGATATAAAGTGTTGCATATTTATCTACATCACTTTTGTATAGCTTTAAAGTATATTTGTACTGAGTTTTATCTAAGTTATCTTCTAACTCTTCATATGTCCAAGTATAAGGTATATTTAATGTTATTTTAATATTATCTATTTCTTTAGAGAAAATTTGAGCGTTTAGTATATTTGAATCCGATGTTTTATTTGTGTTATTTTCATTATTATAACCAACAGTTTCTACTGGAAAATATTTTTCCCACCTATATACTGTTTTTTTAGAATTGTCTTTGTATGAATATGTATAAACTAAAATACCTTTATCTTTTGAAAGCACATCTCCATCACTATATTTTTCTGTTATTTTAAGTATAGGACTATTATTTAACACTTTTGCTTGTAAAGTATCTATTAAAATAATAGCTAATATAACGACAAGTATTATTATGACTATTTTTAAAGATTTTTTCATAATTATATACTCTCCTTTTTAGTTTTGAGTTAAAATTTGTTGTTCTTTAATTAAATCATAGTTTATTAAGTTACTACTATCTAAATTTTCTTTATTCATATCAATAGCACTAATTTGACTATTATCATATGTTTTGTAGTAATAAATACCTTTGTCCATATTACAACAAGAACTGTAAATAGTTATTTCAAATAGATTTTCTCCCATATATACACATCCTCTTTGTTGACATACAGAATCTAATATATGGAAAAATTGACTAATACTTTCAGCCTCTGAGTTTTTAGAAATAGAATTAAGTTTAGTAAATGTTGCTTTTACAAATCTTGACATAGAAGATAAATCTCCTGGAAGTCCAAGCCCTCCCATACCTCTACTATATGTATCTAATTCTAACTTATTTGAAAAAGTATTTTTAGGTGGCATAATTGATAGATTCATATAATTATTTAAGTTAAACATTTGCATATCAAATGTTGGATTATTAGTAAGAACTCCTACAGGATTATCATATATTTTCAAGCCCTCTTTAACACTTTCTACAGTTATAGAAGTATCTTTATCAGAAATTATCCAGTGAAGAGGAGAGGCAGGTAAATTATCACTAAAATTAATTAATGCTATGTTTATATTTTCTAGTAATTTCTTTACTTCGCCAATATTTTCACATTGTGATAGAACATAAGGAATAAACTCAAATGGTGCAATATTGTTTTTGCCTTCAGTTATTTCTTTATAATCTGCATTTTTAGGAAAATTAAGTCCTGCCATACCAAGCCCTTTTTCATTAATTGCGTCATAATAAAGAGGATAATTATCTGATACATAAGCCATACCTATCATTGCATAATGGCTTTGTATATTTTCTACTTTCCTAAACTTTAATTCATAATTTCTAGGTGTTATTGTAACTGTTTCTTTATATGAATATTCTAAATCCAAATTTCTTCCAAAATAATGATTTTTTGTACTATATGTTACTGCTGTACACATATTTTTTCCTTCTTTCTTTTTATTATATCAAATAAATTATTGCAAATTAAACTTAATTTCGCTATTTTTTAACTTTAAAATTTTTAATTTATCAAATTTAATTGCTTTACTTTGCAAAAGCCAGCTATTAGCAGATTCCCATATTGAGAAAGAGCCAATCGTCGAAACTATTTCTAAAACAATAACATTAATTTTATCTGTTAAAGTTATAGAAAAGATTATAAATAATATACCAATTAGCAAAAGCCAAATTTGTTTTGTACTATTTATTTTTTGTTTTCTTTTAAGTAGTATTAATTGCTCTTCACAGTATTTATTAAAAGCATTTTTAAATTTATCTTCATTTAAATTTTCCTTTGAATATATTATTATAGTTTCCTTCTCTTTAATAGGAGTAATATTTTCTTTGTTTGTTATATATGAAATTAAATCTTCACTAAGTGTTTCTTCAAATTTATCAAATGAATTATATAATTCATTTTCATTTTCTATTCTAATTTCCATAATTGCCTCCATATGTTATTTTAAGTTATATCTATTATCATAAAATGCAATAATTAATGAGCCAATACTATTTCCAAGTATCATAACAAGCAAATATAACAATACTTTAAAAGAAAATATACCTGATATACTAAAATAGAACATATTTGCTACGCAGTGTTCAAAACCACATAAAATAAATGCCATAATTCCCATAAATATAGTAAAATATTTGCCTATAACGTCTTTTCCTTTTTTGTAATTATTAACTGCTATATACATAATTACTCCACAAAAAATTGATAGAATAAGAATACTTAAAATATTATCATTTAATTTTGTATTTACAATATTTTTAGCAGTATCTATATATGCTTTAAATCTTGTTAGACGCATTAAATTTCCAACAATAAAAGTACCTAAGAAATTACCAATTAGTGATAATAACAGTTCAATTATATAATCTTTCTTGTTTACTAACAAATAGCCTATTTTACCTGTATATAGATTAAATGAATACATACAAACAGTAAGCAAGCCAAATGAAAAAATAAACGAACCAACTATTTTGTTTTCAATAGCAAGATAGCAGATACCACCTATACTAATTAAAATTCCAGCATAAATACCTTTAATTAAAAAATCTAAGTATTTTTTCATAGTATTTCCTCCAATTGATATATGTTTAATATATACTCTAATTTTAACTTATTTTATCACAAATTAGTGGTACTTTTCAATCTTTTTGTATATTAAATTTTAATGAAGTAAAATAGAGAAATTTTGTAGATAGTGTTAACACATTTTGTATAAAATGTATTAAAAGATATGATTTTATTATCTTCTATAATTAGTCTATAGTGATAAAAATAGTGTATCTGTTTTATTAGTTTTAACAGATACACTACTAGTTTTGGTACTCTAAAAGAAGAAGTATGATAACATTATAATTCAAATAAATATATATTTTCTAAATATTTTTCTCTAAATAAATGATTACCTATATATTTTCCACCAAGATGTTTATAAAAATTATTAGAAGGGTTACCAGCTAAACATCCAATTATTAATTTATTTATTCCTTTTTTCATAATATTTTTAGTAGCATAATTATATAGCAATTTTCCATAACCATTTCCTTGATATTCTTTTAAAATATATAAAGAATGAATTTCTGCAGCATTTTCATATTTGTCACTATCTAAAGTATAATAAATCCAGCCAATTATTTTATTCTGTAAAGTTAAGACGTAATAATTTGGTTTAGTATATATACTATTTCTTAATTTTTCAGCACTTTGACTTTCATTATCTAATAACCATTTCAAAAAGTCATCATCAACAATTCCTTTATATGTTGTATTCCAAACAAGTGCAATAGAATGTGCAAGTTCAGCTGAATCTTCTATTTTTCTTTTTCTAATTACAGGTTTCATAACTATCACTCCATTAAAAAAATATATTAAAAGTATTCATATACAAGTGTTTTTCAAATTGACAAATATATTAATTTCAAATTCATAATTATTTTATCATAAATTATTAAATATTAAAATTCAAGTTTATAAAATAATTAAAAAATGTTAGTTTTCTATCAATATGATACCGACGCATTGTAAAAAAATTATAAAAAGGTTCTAAGAAAAAAATTCTTAGAACCTAATTTAAACTAAGATATTACTTTAAGCTTTGTTGTAGTCTTCATTGTACTTATAAAGTGGAGCCGTATCCGAAACACATATTGCCATAAATTTGTTGTTAAACATACATTCAAAGACTTGTCCCTCTGAATAATACTCCCAGATTGGTACAACATTCCGAATAATGCCCTTTCCATCTGAATTGTCACCTACAAAAGTTTCAGGTCCCTCTTCTACAAAGCGGGTATATCCTTTATCGTCTTTGTAAAAAATATCATACTGTTCAAAAGAAATGATACCTTTGTCTATTAAATTTGATGCTACCAACTTTTCAGTTGATTTATCTTCTAATTTAGACGTAAGGATTTCTTTTGTATCGGTATTACTTGCCGATATTGTAGCCAAAAAAATGCTCTCTTTTTTGAAATGAGTTCCGATTTTCTGCTTGTTACTTAATCCCATAATTATTCCTCCTTTTGATACTTTGTGGTTGTTAGATTACTATATGTGAAACTAAAAGTAAAAGGATTATTCCTCTCACTAATTAGTGAAAAAAAGTTAATGATATAGCGATTACTACGTTAAATATATTACTACACTTTGCATAATTTGTCAATAGACTAGGTTGCTTTCATATAAGTTATAAGTGAATATTTCTAATTTGTTGCTAAACAAAAATATATGTGATACAATTTTATTAAGTAAAAATTTTTAGAAATAAAGGGGAAGAATATGATAAGTCAAATAAAAGATATAAAAATAAGTCAGTTACAACAAGAAGAAGTAGAATATGATAGTGTTGTAGCAAAAAAAGAAGAGATGCTTGAGAGTTTAAAAGCAAAAGAAGATAAAAATGCTCTTGTTGAAAGTAAGGAAGTATCTAGCTTAAGAAGAGAAATAGAAACACTTAAAGAAAATAAAACTAAATGGAAAGAGGAAAGAAGAAAAAACATAACAGAAGCAAAAACTTTAAAAGAACTGGGAGTATCCTTTGAAGAAGCTAAAGCTATGTTAAAAGAAAGAGGATTACCATTAGTATTAACAGAAGAAGATAAAAATATAACAAGTAATGAATCAAATTTTGAAGACTTATCTGATTTTGTATTTGTACATAAGACAAGATTTTTTCCACAAGATGGGGTTATAAGGACATCTAAAGATGCAGGAGCATATATTGATAGAATATTCCCTATAGAAATAGATGGTAAAAAGTATAAAGTTGGAGGACATTCTCAAAGAGAAACTATACATTTTACTTTAAATACTGAAGTTAAATGGAATATGGGAGCTTTATTTCGGGGGAGCTAATTGGGAAGATATGAAGTATACAGTTATTATTCCTGGAGATAAAATAGATCAAGAACAATTACTAGCATTAAGAGGGGAAGATTCATATTTTAAAGGTAATATTAGATTGCCACAAGGAGCATACATATTAGTACCAGAAAGTGAAAGAGAAACTCTTCAAAAAGAAAATCAAGATATAGAAGTTATTGGATATGAAGGAAGTCCTAAAGACTACGGGACTGCATTAATATCTAGTATGGGTTATAAAGCTGAACAGATAGGAGCAGAAGGTAGAGGATGGAAAGATGAACAAGATAATAAAAAAGTATATGAAGTAGCAGAAAAAAAAGGTAAATCAACATTAGAACACTGTTACTCGAAAGAAATAAGCAAAGAAGATAGAGGCTATGCAATAAGTTGTTTGTCGAATATATTTAAAATTGTATATAGTAAACTTAGAGAAGACAAGAGTTTTGTAAGTAAAATTCCTGAAGAAACTGAGATGTTAAATGCAATACAAAGTTATTTTATTGGAAATGTTGTAGAAGGAAAAAGTGATATGTTAAATGAGAATAGATGTGAAACAGAAGGTATAGGTGAATTAATTGATGCTTTTAAGAAAGAAGGACTTCCAATAAGTGATGAGTGGGAAGAATATATGAAAAGAGCATTTACTCTTGAAGAATTTAAGAAGTTTAAAGAAGAATGTAAAAGAACATCAAATTATACACCTGGTGAGATTTTTACGAAGGATTTTGTATCTTCAATTGTAGGATCTTTTGAACAAAGTATTAGTAAAGAATCAGAAATTAAAAAAAGTGATAATAATATACTAGCTAGTGCAATAGAGGCAACAGGAGAGAGTGTTAGGACTGGAGCAATTGATGCACAAAAAGTTCAAATTGAAAAACTTCAAAAAGATAAAATACAAGATAAGGAACATATACAAACTTAATAAATAAAGGAGATTATGTATTGTGAATATATCATTAGAAACAAAAGAAGCTTTTTCAGAAGTTGACGAATTTTTAGAATTATTAACTGATGAATTAAGAAATAAAATACCTAAAGATTTAAGAAATTTATTTAAAGAAAATAAAGATAATAGTTATATAAAAAAAATAAACCCTAATGTTTCAATTAAAGAGCAAAATCTTAAAGATGAAACATTAGCTATTATTGCTTTATTAAATTTGCAATATTTATGCCAAGATGAAGAAGAAAAAGAAAGATTAAAAAAGGTATATGAAAATAATGAAAATAAGTATAGAGATTTATTACAGATAGATTTTAACGACAATAATATATTTAAGAAAAAATATGAAGAAAGTGAAGATATTCAAAAGGAAAATAAATCGAGTATTTCTATAAAAGAATACAAAGAGCCAATCTTTAAGAAAATTATTAATAAAATCAAAAAATTATTTCATAAGTAGTTAAAAATTATAAGAAATAATCAATAAAATAAAAAAATCAAGTGCTATAAAGTACTTGATTTTGGTGCACCCAGAGGGATTCGAACCCCCAACCTTTCGGTTCGTAGCCGAAAACTCTATCCAATTGAGCTATGAGTGCATATAAATATTATACACTAATTGTTGGTATTTTTCAATAATATAATTGATATTTGTACACTAGTTAAAACGAATTATTGACATGTTAGATTATAGATGGTATAATATTAACATAAAAAAAGGTAACTTGAAAAAAATTTTTTGAAGGAGCGATAATATGGCAGTATTATTTCTTATTTTAGTTATAAGTTGTATAATTGATGATGTTTTACTTATAATTTCAAAGTTTGGAGAATCTAAAGGCAATTTATTTAAACGGATAGTGTTTCTTAGTGATTATTTTACATTAATATATTCAACGTTTTTCTTTGTATATATGTTTACAATAAAAAATGGCATATATTCAACTAGTATGACAAGAGCATTTTTGGGAATATTTATTTGGCTAAATAATATATTTCTTTTTATTCAAATTATACAAGAATATAAATACGGGATGAAGTTTTTAGACACTGCTTTAGAAAATATTGTAGTTTCAGTTAGAATTATTGTTTTTATATTTTATATTGCAATAATTATAATTGGCTCAATTCCTCGAGCTAATTTTGTAAAAGAAAAATCAATTGAGGTAGAAAAAAGACAATTTGAAAAAATTGAGTTTGTAGGTGCTATAAAAGATGAAGCAAATCATCTTGATAAATGTACTGCAATTGTTACTTTAGAGGATACTGAAGATTACAAAATTGAAGAAACTATTAATTTGAGCAAAATGGATTTAGATAAAATATATAAATTTGAAGATTCAGATACTTCTGATTTAGAATCAGTTAGGAGTAATGTCAAAGAAGAAAAATATATTTGTTATAAAGCGGTAACTACATATTACGAAAGTTTGCTTGGAATAAAAAAAGTAGATAGAGAAATTAAAACTAAAATTCACACAAATGATATAAATGAGTACGCTTTTATAAAACTACTAAAAGATTAGAATGATTAAAAATATGGTATCAAAATTTTAGATACCATATTTTTTATATATTTTTTTTGGTTATTTTTGTAGCTTTTATTTATATTTTATGATAATATATTTTTGGTGATAGTTTTGATAATTAAATATCCAGAAAAAGTAGATAAAAATACTACAATAGGTGTAACTGCTACATCTTCTGCAGTAGATATGTTAAAGTTCCAAAAAGCCAAAGAAAAATTAACAAAATTAGGGTATAATATAGTAGAAACATCTAATGTATATAAAAAAGAAAAATTAGTTAGCTCAAGTGGCATAGAAAGAGCAAATGAGTTTATATCTTTATGGGAAAATGAAGATGTATCACATATAATTGCTGCTACAGGTGGAGAGTTTTTAATGGAAATGTTACCATATCTTCATAATTACAAAGAGAAAATAGAAACTTGCAAACCTAAATGGGTGCAAGGTTTTTCAGATACAAGTTTGCTTAATTTCTATTTAACCACAAATTATAATATTGCAACTGTTCACGCACAAAATTTTGGAAGTTTTGCTATGAGAAAGTATCATAAAAGCCTAGAAGATACTTTAAATATGACAAAACTTGGACAAAATGAAGAATATATTCAAAAAAGCTTTGATAAGTATTCTTTGCAAAGAGATGAAAATGATGTTGAAGCAGAATATAATTTAGTTTATGATAATGAGTATAAACTTTTAAATGGAGAAAATAGCTATGTAAAAGTAAGTGGTAGACTCATAGGTGGTTGTATAGATGTTATAAAAACTATAATAGGTACACCGTTTGATAATACAAATAATTTTTGTAGTAACTTTAATGAAGGTATGATATGGTATCTAGAAAATTGTGAATTGTCAGTTGCAGATTTGTATAGGGCTTTATGGCAAATGAAACAGGCTGGTTGGTTTAAAAATGTAAATGCATTTTTAATTGGCAGAACACTTAGTAAAGAGTCTTATGAAGATTATACATATGAAGATGCTTTAAAAGATGCTTTACTTGAACTTAATGTTCCTATTATATATGATATAGATTTAGGGCATATACCACCTCAAATGACATATATAAATGGAGCATATGCTGAATTTGAATTAGTAGATAAGAATAAGGGAATTTTAAAACAAAAAAATATATAATTATTTTTTATATTGTAGGGGGATTGATTTATGAAATGTTTAAAGTGTGGCAGTGATCTGCAAGCTGGCCAAAAAATTTGCAATAATTGTGGTGCATACGTTGAAAATACAACAAATAGTGCAAATAAAGATAATAAGAAGAAAAATTTAGTGATTGGAATAATTGTTTTTGTGGCTGTAATTTTTCTAGTTGGTGTTTTCGTTACAGTATCTTTAATAGTGAATAATACAAAAAACAAATTTGAAAGTGCTATGCAAGATTTTGTTGAGGGTGTAAACGACGTAGCAAATGAAGAAAAAGAGTTAGTTACTAAACTTGACTGGAAAACACCATTTGTAAAAGTAGATAAAACAGATTATAAAGTAAAAGGGTTATTTAGTTTAAATCATAAAATAAGTGACTTATCTTCATATGATGTTTATGGTGCAATTATTTCAGTAAATTATAACATTAGATATAATAGTTTTAACGGTATTAGTTCGGATACTGCTAAGGTTGTATATGATACTGGAATGCAAACATTTGATGGTGATTATACTACTTATTATTATCCAATATACATTGCTGTGAATGCTGGAGAAAGTATTGAAAATATAAAATTAATTGTAGATAATAATGAAGAAAATGTACTTGATACTTCAAATAATAATGTTTCAGCTATAAAAGATGAAAATACTGCTACATATGGAGATTGTTTAACTTGTACATTAGATGGATGTAGAATGTATTTAATTATGCTAGAATATGATGTAAATGGCAGCGTAGGATTTATTAATGGAAAAAATCAGGAATATAATACAGTCGGTTCTGATTTAAAATATATATATATTATTGAAGGAAAACCACAACATAGCGAGGCAAATGTAAATGAAATGTTCAAATTGGTATCAGAAGATCCAAATATTAAAGCAATAGATTTAAATGAAACTGATATTAGTGAAAATGATATGTATGTTGCTGATGATATACTATATATAAAACCAAGTGGAAATTCTGAAGTAGAAATATCTTATGCATATAAAAAGGACAGTATGGAAATTGAAGAAGCAAGAAAAGTATTTAATAATAATAAATTAAAATTAAAATTCATAAATACTTTAATTGATTACGTTAAGTGATAAATTTTAAGTTGATAAAAAATAATTATATATAGCACACTAACCTTACAATAATGTAAGGTTAGTTTTTTGCTATTTGTGATATAATTATTTTGGAGGGATAAAAATGCCAAAAATATTAATAGTTGAAGATGATGAAAAATTAAGAAATGAAATAGCAGTTTTTTTAAATAATAATGGATATAAAGCATGTTTTATTGATATTTTTAAAGATGTAGAAAATGAAATTTTAAAAATAAATCCTGATTTAGTTTTGCTAGATATTAGTTTGCCAAATGCTGATGGACAATATATATTAAAAAATTTAAGAAAGAAATCTAATGTACCAGTCATAATAATAACAAGTAGAGCAAATGAGTTAGATGAGCTTATAAGTATAAACTATGGAGCAGACCATTATGTGACAAAACCGTTTAATATACAAATACTACTTGCAAAAATTAATACCTTGCTTAAAAGAAGTAACTTTCAAACTTTGCAAGATAAAATAGATGCTAAAGATTTTGTTATTAATATATCAAATAGTAAAGTAATAAAAGAAGGAAAAGAGATTGAATTAACCAAAAATGAGTTAAGAATACTTAAGTTTTTATGCGAAAATAGAAATAAAATTGTATCAAGAGAAGAAATAATGAATTATTTATGGGAAAGTGAAAATTTTATTGACGATAATACTTTAACTGTAAATATTGCAAGGCTTAGAAGTAAACTAGAAGAATTAAATTTAAAAAAGCTAATTGAAACTAAAAGGGGACAAGGATATATTTTAAAATGTGGAGGAGAAGATGAAGTTTACTAGTTTTTTAAAAGATAAAATATTACAAATTGTACTATTATTTTGTGCTTTAGGTACAATACAAATTTTCTTAATTATATATGATTTAGGAATATATATAAAAATATATATACCACTTGTTATTTTGCTAGCATATTTTGTAGGTATTTTAGTAGAATATTATATTAAAAATAAATATTATAAAAAGTTATATGAAACATTAGATAAATTAGAAGAAAAGTATTTAGTAGCTGAATTATTAAATGGTGCAAGTTTTGCAGAGGGCAAAATATTAAAAGATACTATTGAGCAAATTGATAAATCAATGCACGAAAATGTAAATAAATACAAATATTTGCAAGAAGATTATAAAGAGTATATAGAAATGTGGATACATGAAATAAAAATACCTCTTGCAACCAGTAAAATGATAGTTGAAAATAACAAAAATGATATAACTAAAAACATAGACGAAGAATTAGAGAAAATAGAGAACTATATTGAACAAGCACTTTATTATGCAAGAAGTAATACAGTTGAAAAGGATTATATTATAAGGAAAAGCAACTTAAAAGATATAATAAATGAAGTGATTTTAAAAAATAAAACTGCATTTATACAGGAAAAGATTTTAATTGATGTAAAAGATGTAAATGTTAATGTAAATACTGATAGTAAATGGATAGTATTTATATTAAATCAAATTATACAAAATAGTATAAAATATAGAAAAAAAGAGGTACAGTCAAAAATAGAGATAATTGCAAAAGTAAATAAAGAAAATATTGTTTTGCACATAAAAGATAATGGACTTGGAATAAAGAAAGGAGAAGTTGAAAGAGTATTTGAAAAAGGCTTTACAGGAACAAATGGTAGGATGTTAAATAAAAAATCAACTGGTATAGGGCTATATTTATGCAAAAAACTATGTGATAAGCTAGGTATAAAAATAGAGCTTAGTTCCATATATAATTGCAGTACAGAAGTTAGGCTTGTTTTCCCAAATAGTAGTTATATTAATCTAACAGAAATGTAAGGAAATCGTAATGTAAATCGATGGCAACTAGTTTTAAGTGATTATATAATTAGTTTTAGGGTGAAAGGAGTTTTTAATATGGAAAAGTTATTAAAAGTGCAAAATGTGGAAAAGTATTACGGCAATAAATCTAATATAACAAAGGCAATTGATAATATTAGCTTTGATGTGGAAAAAGGTGAATTTATTGGAATAATGGGTGCAAGTGGAAGTGGAAAGACCACACTTTTAAATTGTATTTCTACAATTGACAAAGTAACAACAGGGCATATATTTATTGATGGAGATGATATTACAAAACTTAGAGGAAATAATTTAAATAAATTTAGAAGAGAAGAACTTGGCTTTATATTTCAAGATTTTAATTTGCTAGATACATTAACTTGTTATGAAAATATTGCACTTGCACTTACAATTAAGAAAGAAAAAACAAAAGAAATTGAAAGGAAAGTACTAGAAATAGCAAAAAAATTAGACATACTAGATATTTTAAATAAGTATCCTTATGAGGTCTCAGGCGGTCAAAAACAAAGGGTAGCTTCAGCAAGAGCAATAATTACTAGTCCTAAACTTGTACTTGCTGATGAACCAACAGGAGCTTTAGACTCAAAATCTGCAAGAGGACTACTTGAAAATTTTAAATATTTAAATCAAAGTTTAAATGCTACAATTTTAATGGTAACACATGATGCTTTTACTGCTTCCTATGCAAGTAGAATTTTATTTATTAAAGATGGAAAATTATTTAATGAACTTATAAAAGCAAATGATACTAGAAAAGAATTCTTTGAAAAGATAATTGAGGTACAAACACTTCTTGGAGGTGATTTGAATGCTTGTTTTTAAGTTATCATTAAAAAATATGAAAAAGAGCTTGAAAGATTATGCTATTTATTTTTTAACTTTAGTACTTGGTGTAGCTATTTTTTATATGTTTAACTCAATTGATAGTCAACAAGCAATGCTTAAAGTATCGGCAGCACAAACTGAAATGATAAAACTTATGATAAGTATGCTTTCGTTTGTATCTGTATTTGTATCAGTAATTCTAGGATTATTAATTGTATATGCAAATAACTTTCTGATTAATAGACGAAAAAAAGAATTTGGAATATATATGACACTTGGTATGGGAAAGAGGCAAATATCTAAAATAATTTTGATTGAAACATTATTTGTAGGAGTTATATCGCTTGTAGTAGGACTTTTTTTAGGAATATTTGCATCACAATTTATGTCCATACTTGTTGCAAAACTATTTGAAGCAGATATGAGTGAGTTTACATTTGTATTTTCAAAATCAGCTTGCATAAAAACTTGTTTTTATTTTGCAGTAATGTATTTAGCGGTAATGATTTTTAATACACTAGCAGTTTCAAGATATAAATTAATTAATTTAATAAATGCAAATAGACAAAATGAAAAGGTAAAGATAAGAAATCCAATTTTAGCTGTTTTAATTTTTGTAATTGGCACTTTGCTTTTAAGTTATGCCTATTATATAGTAGCAGTTAAAACAAATACATTAAGAGAAGAAAAAGATTTAATAAAGCCAATTTTACTTGGTCTTACTGGTACGGTAGCAATATTTTGGTCTTTGTCTGGATTTATACTAACTACGATTAAAAAAGTAAAAAGTATATATTTAAAAAATACAAATATGTTTGTTCTAAGACAAATAAATAACAAAATAAATACAACAGTTATAAGTATGAGTATAATTTGCATAATGTTATTTATGACTATTACAATTTTATCTTCAAGTTTATCACTTAGAAATTCAATGCAAGGCGATTTAATAGAAATGACACCAGTAGATATTAATTTAGAAAAAATAGCAAATCTTCCAGAGGTATATAAAAATCAATATGGAAAAGAAAAACATACGACATTAGCACAAAGAGAGGATTCAAAAATTCCAATATCAGAAACTTTAAAAAATAATGGACTAGATATGAGTGTATTAAAAGATATTGTAGAAATACCTATATATACACAAGAAGATTTAACAGTAGAAAAGTTTTTAGGAAATAAATTTAATGAAATAAAAGAAGAATTTCCTTTTCTTATGTATGAAACGGCAGAGACAATTATAAAAGTATCTGACTATAATAAAATAGCAGAACTTTATGGAATAGAAAAATATTCATTAAATGAAGATGAATATATTATGCTTTGTGATTTTGATAGTCAAGTACAAATCAGAAATAAAGCACTTGCAAGTAAAACCAATGATTTAGAAATTGCAGGAAAGATATATAAATCAAAATATAATGAGTGTAAAAAGGGCTTTATTAATATGTCCACAAGTCATACTAATACTGGAATATTACTAGTACCTGATAGTTGTAATTTAACAGATAAAAATAAAGAAAAACATTTTTTTGTTGCAAATTACAATGCAACAACTGATGAAGGAAAAAAAGAAATAGAAAAAATATTTACAGATTTGAATTCAAACTTGATTCAAAACTTAGATAAAAATGGAATAGAAATTGATGGTGTGTCTAAGATAACACTTATTCAGTCAAGTCTTGGACTTACAACAATTATAATATTTATAGCTATATATTTAGGACTTATCTTCTTAATAGCAAGTAGTGTAATTCTAGCTTTAAAACAATTAACTGAAAGTAGTGATAATAAAGAAAGATATGCGATTTTAAGAAAAATAGGCTGTGATGAAAAGATGATAAATAAGTCTTTGTTTAGTCAAATAGCAATATTTTTTGGTATGCCACTAATTCTTGCTATAATACACTCTATATTTGGAATAAAATTTGCTTTAAATTTATTATCTGGACTTACAAAAACAAGTGAATTAATACCGTCCATTGTTATAACTACAATAATTATTGGTGGAATATATGGAGCATATTTTTTTGCTACATATTTTGAAAGCAAAAATATAATTAAAGAGGAGGTTTAAAGTATGATAGTATTTAATCTCTTTAAAGTTATTTATATTGGGATAGTTTGTTTAGTAATAGGATTAGGCTCATTGGTATATTCACATATAAATCCAAATTTTTCGTTAGATAAAGATAAAATTTTAAGTACATATAATAATGCTATAAATTATTTTTCTTCTATGGTATTAACAACTGATAGTAAACTTGTTGGTAAAAGGAAATATGGAATAGACCATTATGTTGGGAAATATACTGCAAATTATATTAATTATAGTGGAGAAGAAGTAGTATTTGGTGGAACGGTGATTAGTAGAAAGGAAAGCGACCATATTAATGTAAAAGTAAAATTAGATAAAGTAAGTGGAAATATTAAAGTAGTAAATCAAATTGGAAAAGAAAGTATTACTATTCTAGATAATACAGGAGAGTATAATGATACAATATGTATTGATGGCGGAAGTTATTATTTTAAAATATATTTAGACAATTTTAAAGGCAATATAAATGTTGAAATAACATAGGAGGCCACTATGAAAAACAAAAAGGAAGAAATTTTATTTATAGTTGCAATAATTATAGCGGTGGTAATTTGTGTGCTTCAGTATTATTTCTTGTATTATAACTAGGAAAATTATATTAAACTTAACAAATAATATAAAAAGAGTTTAAAAATACATAAAAGTATGATATAATAATATTAGTAAGATAATTTATATAACATAAAATATAATTAAAAATGAATTGGAGGATTTTGTTGTGAGGTTACTTGGTAATATTTTGTGGTTTTTATTTGGTGGACTAATAAATGGACTTTCTTGGTTTTTTGCAGGGATAATTTGGTGTATTACTATATTTGGAATTCCTTATGGATTGCAATGTTTCAAATTTGCTACACTTTCTTTTATGCCTTTTGGAAAAGAAATAGTTTATGGCGGAGGAGCCCCTTCCTTTATTGCAAATGTCATATGGATACTTTTCTTTGGCATACCAATGACTTTAGGAAACTTCTTTCTAGGTTGTATTTGGTGTATAACAATTGTAGGAATACCATTTGGACTTCAATGCTTTAAATTTGCTAAATTATCACTTGCTCCATTTGGAACAACTATTATTGATAGTGTTAGCTAGTAACCATTAAGAGAATAATAGCATTTTATTATTCTCTTAATTTTTTTGGGAAATATTTAAAAAAGTATTGACAAATGAATATAAAATTAATATAATATTAAATAGTT
>CANQLD010000013.1 GCA_947624625.1 uncultured Clostridia bacterium
TACCACGATTTCAAGACTTATGCAATAGTTATATAGTTATTCCACCATCCACACTTATTACTTGGCCAGTTATATATTCTGCTTTATCAGAAGCAAGAAATGAAACAACACCTGATACATCTTGTACCTTTCCTATTCTTCCAAGTGGAATTTCGTCTACAAAAGCATTTATCTCCTCATTTGTTAAATGACTATTCATTTTTGTGTCAATCATACCGTGGAGCTACTGCGTTAACTCGTATATTTGAAGGAGCAAGTTCTTTTGCTAGAGCTTTTGTCATACCAATTATTCCAGCTTTCATAGTAGAATAATTTACTTCCATAGATGCTCCAATTATTCCCCAAATTGATGTAATATTTATAATGCTTCCTTTATGATTTTTAATCATATATTTTTTTAAAGCAGACTTTGTTACATTAAATGTACCAAGTATTGTTATATCAAACATATTTTGTAAATCTTCTTCTGTAATATCAGTAAATAATTTACTTTCAGATATACCAGCATTATTTACTACAACATCTATACTGCCAAAATGCTTGATTATTTCGTCAAGCATTTTATCTACTTCTTCTTTTTTGCGTATGTCTGCTTTTATTACCATTGCATTACAATTTTTTTCTAGTAACTCCTTCTGCAAAGACATTGCTTGCTCTTCTGATTTATTATAGTTAATACATACATTATATCCTTCAAAAGCAAGAGTTTTTGCTATATCTCTTCCTATGCCATTTGAAGCCCCTGTTACAAGCACGGTTTTAGATTTCATTAATATCAACACCTTTCGTGTTTAATTTTATTTTTTCAGTAGATTCTTTGTTATTTATAACAAGGAATAAAGCACCAACTACTATTGGTAAATAGAATGTATATATTCTCCAGAAAAGAATTGCCATATTTATTGTTCCACTTAAGAAAAATGTATTAAATATAACTAAAAAACCACCTTCTGCAGCAATTCCTGCACCTGGTATTGGAATAAATGCCATAATCATCATTAAGAATGCTTGTGCAGATATAATGTTCATTACACTTACTCCGCTTTGCCCAAATGCTTTATATATAGCATATGTTACAAAGAAAAATGCTGTAAGTTGTATAACTGTATATACAACAAGTTTAAATATCATAAATTTTTCTTTTTTTATTATTTTAAATTGATTATGAAAGTTTCCTATACTACTTTGTAAATGTTCAAGTTTTGTATCTACATTTTTCATTAGTCTTACTTTTTCTAGTAATTTATATACAAATTTTACCATTTTATATACTAACTTTTGATTAACACCAATAAGAACTAAAAATATTATTACACCCAAGTTAACTAAAAAACCAATTAATGCTAAAAATATAAAATTGCTAACTAAGGATTTAAAATAATAATATTTAAAAATTATCAATGCTAAGGTATATATTACAAGTGTTGCTTGATACACAATAAATTTTATAAGTAAAATACTAATACTATTTGATATAGATTTACCATCATTAACCATAGCAACTGCTTGAATAGGTTGACCACCAGATGAAAATGGTGTTATACAATTAAATAATTGTCCTATCATTGATACTCTTAATGACTTTGTATATTTTTCATCTTTATAGGTTTTTCTTGTTACTGTGTATAGACATAAAGCTTCAAGTAGCCAGTATACAACCATACATAAAAGCCCTATAAAAAGCCAACCATAATTCATATTTTTTATAACTGTCACTATATTTTCTATATCGTCAAATACAAACATATATACAATTAATCCAACAAATAATAATGCAACAATTATAATATTAATTATATTACTTGAAACCTTTCCTCGTTTTAATTTCTTTAATTTATTCAACATTTCTTCTCTTTCTCCAAGTCTTTTTTTGTGAATTGCTATATATTCTATTATAGTATGCTTTCCACATTTTTGCTACATTTTCTTCACTATAATATTGTGCACATTTTCCTGACATTAATACTGCCTCATTATAATATGCTTTATCACTTTTTAATTTAATAATCTGTTTTTTAAAAGATTCTACATCTTTTGCTTTTAAATAATATCCGTCAAGTATTCCTTCATAAAGTTCAATATCACGAAGTAATATAGGTAGCTTGCAATTTGATGCCTCAAGAACAGTCATTGGAAATAACTCTTCAAAAGAAGCAAGAAATAACATATCAGCCATATTATATAATTCGTTCATTTCTTCTCTTGGAATAATATCTAAAAATTTTACATTTGCAGGTGGATTTTTTAGTATTTTCTTTATCTCGTTATAACCATCAGATATTTGCTTAAAAGAAAAACCTCCTGCCCATACAAATTGAATATCTGGCAATTTTTTTGCTACTTCTACAAAATCCATTATTCCTTTTCTTATTTGTAATTGTCCAACTGAAAGTACAACAAATTTGTTTTTATCTATTCCATATTTTTCCCTAGTTTTTAGATTTGTATCTTTATCATCTATTTTAAAAAATCTCTTTGCAGATACATAGTTTGGAATATATGTTATTTTTTCTCTATTAATTCCCAATTCTTCAAGTTTATCAATAAAATACGGATTAACTGTTACTAAATAATCCATAGATTTATAGAACTCTATAACATATCTATATACAATTTTCCTTATTATTTTAGGTAGTTTTAAAGATTTATCAAGTGTTTCAGGTAAAAAATGTACGTATCCAACTGTACTAGATTTTATCTTTGCAAAAGGTAATGTTAAGAAAAATTGTGGATTTATAGTATGATAATGTCTTATATCTGCAAATTTTAATTTATTAATTCTTACATCATACATATCATTTAAATGATTTTTTACAAGACTTACTTGTTCTTCATATGCTGAAAGAACTCCTTGTCCTTTAACAGTGTGTGCTTTTGACATCATATTGATTGTTCTTGACATAAAAATAACACCTCATTTTTTATTATACCATATAATATATAAAAAAACAATAAGGTATCATTATATGTGTCTACCTTATTGCTTTTTATATATAACTAATTTACATAGTAATCAAAATATTTTAAATTTTGGTTACATGCCTCTACCTATTTCTCCATTTTCAACTTTTCTTTTTAACCTGCTTCTTGAATCAAAATTAGGTCTTCTTTGAGCATAACTTTCAACAGGATTTACTTGCTCACCTAATTTAGCTCTAATTCCACTTTGGTAATTATACTGACGAGATAAGTAACCTGAGTAACTATCACTATAATCTACAAGAGAATATAGGAAATGATTTTTTGCTGCTTGTGTTTTACCTTTAAATATATTTCTAAAGAATCCTTTAAAGCCACCACTTAAGCTTCCTTTCTCCATCAATGCACCAATTTTAGCATATTGTGCAAAGTTTTCATCAAATATTTTCATTTGATCAAATGTAAGCTTTTGCTCATACATTGCTTTGTTATAATAATCCATAACAGATCTTAGTAAATTAATTTGCTCATCATTATGTTTTGAAAAATCAACATAATTACCATCTTTATCAAATATTGTATCGTATAATTTTTCTAAATCAAATTCGCTTGGGACTATATTAGTAAGCTTGCTAACAAAATCCGCTTTATCAATAACACCTAAGTCATCTTGCGAATTAGCTAATATATTTCTTAAATGCCTTTTATCTCCAGCTGAGGCAGAGTCTAAAATATCTACTAGGTCAGAATATCCATTTCCTTTTAGTGTATTTCTAATTTGTGCAGGGCTTGCATGCATTAAATTTTCTATTCCATAACTTGCAAGTGCTCTTTCAGAAGCTTTTGCTATATCATCAGGAACAGTATAACCTATGTTTCCACCTGCTCCACCTGATGTTGCGTCACCACTTTGTTCTGCTACTTGTTCATTATTTTCAGGAACATCTGCATTTTCATTTACTTCATTAGCTTTTTCTTCACCAGTTGATTTTACTTTAGTTTCTTTTTCATAATTTAATTTAGTATCATCAACTGTTAATCCTTTTATATTATCCTTGAAATATCCCTCTAATTTATCAATATTTGCATAGTGTGCTTTTGTAAGTTCTCCACTTTTTGCTATTAAAGCATCTAAGCTTGTAGAATGTACATCAATTTTTTCTTGCATACTAATTGATTGTTTTTCTAAATTATCAGCATTTGCCATCATTTTTTGTGCGTTTTTTTCACAATTTGATAAATCATTAGAATAATTTGCAAATTCTCCTTGTTGAAATTTGATTTGTTCATTTAAACCTTTAATATATTCACTAAGTGCATTTTGATTTCCTCTACCTTTTTGGTTTTGAGAATTTGCCTGAATTAAATCAGCAGGTGGATTATTAATTTGTTCCTTTAAAACTTCTATTTTCTCAGTTATTTCATCACATAAATTTTTTAAGCTAATCTTTTTTCGTTCTTCTGCTTCTAAATTACGCATTTCCTCGGTTCTTTTGTTATCTAAAGCAGTTTTTTCATTTTTTAATTCTCCAATTTTATACTTAGCACTTTCAATTAGTTTGTTATTTTCATCTATTAATTCTTGCTCACCATCTAAGATTTTTATTGCTCTTTCTTTTAACTGTTCTTTCTTAGACTTTGCAATATTCATAACTTTATCAAGATTATTTCCAAATGAGTGTTGAATTGATAGTACAGATGTAAGTGCTTTAAACTTTTCTTCAGGAGTAGAGAAATTTGCAGGATCCATTGGTCTTCCACTATCATCAAGGACACCTTGTGAACCTAGCTCAGCTAATGTTTTATCATAAAAATCAACAATCATACCATTTACTTCATATAGTGCAAGATGTAACTGGTCAATTTTTAAATTTGAAAGATTTATCTTTTTTTCTGATTTTTCAGTATTAACATTAAGATTTACTAAAGTATCTTTATCAGTATTTTCTGGTACTTTTTCTTCTTGATTTTGAGGTATATCTTTATTATTATCTCTTTGGTAATCTCTGTTATTTTGCCTTTGTGAATTATTATATCTTCTTCTATTATCTCTTTCTTCTTCCATTATTTCTTCTCCTCCATAAGTTCAATTAATTTTTCAACTTCAAGTATTCTATTTAAAGTTTCATCACACTCTTGTATAACTTTATTATTTTCATCTATTTGATTAATAATTTCTTCCATTTTTTCTCCTCCTATAATAACCTTATATTTTAATTATAATATATATTTTTTTAATTGTCAAACTTTTTATATTATGTTATGTAATTTTGTCAAAAATAAATGATAGACTTGATTTTAACTTTCAAATCTATCATTAAAATTTATTATTTTTCTTATACTTTTTCTTTTACTATGTTTATATTACAATTATTACTTTTTACTTTATTTCTTGTTTTAAAATGTCTTTTTATATTTTTAAAATTAAAGTAATACATTATTTTTCCAACACTATATATAATTTTTTCTGCATTATTAATCGTTATTGCTTTCTCTATTGCTTTACCACCAACAGTAAGTGACGCAACAATAGCACCAAATACAAGAGAAATAATAGCAGTATTTACACTTAGCATATTTGCAACTTTTATTGCAAGCATTGCACCAAGTGCACCAGAGATTACTCCACATACGTCTCCAACAACATCATTACATACACTTGAAACTTTATCTGCATATTTTACAAGTTTTACGGCTTCCTTTGCTCCTTTTTGTTTTTTTGATGCCTTTGCGTGAAAGGTTGCCTCGTCGCATATAACTACAGACATACCTATCATATCAAAAATTACACCAACTAAAATTATTAAAAATAATATAATGCAGGCTACTACTACATTTAAATTATATGCAAGTAAATTTGATATGCTACCAAAACTTATAGATAGCACAAACGTTATTAAAAACACATAAAATATCCATATATTACTATTTTTATTTTTTCTTTTGTTTTGAATCTTTCTCTCATCCGAGAGATAATCATCTGATCCTTTCACGTTATCTTACTCCTTTAAAAAATGTTTTAGGTAATATACAAGGTAAATGTTGCGGCTTAGGTCAAGTAGGCTTTCCCTACTCATTACCACTTGTTACCTTATGGCGGTTTCCCTTTAAAATGAGCAATTAAAAAATGACTTGATTACCACTTAGTCCACACTTTAATCCCTAATATACCTGAATAAATCAACAGCCTAGAGGCTTTCCCAAACAGATTTTCCATATGCTTATTCGCTTTTGCAAATGTAATTTCAAGAACAAATAACAAATATTATTTGGCCAACTAATATTATTACTTAACGTTCTATCCGCTACACTCACTCACGACAGACTACACTAAAATTAGTACTCTCTAATAATAGGGTTTCATCATAGAATATATTATGATGCCTCTCGAAAAAAAGGCCCCGACTTTACATGCCATTGTAAACGAACCTTAATCTCTTTCTCCATATAAATGCCCCTATCTGGGCGACAAAAGCAAATATACAAAGCTTCAACGATATGTCCTGTGATGGATTTTTAGGCCCACCTTCACATATGGGATTCTGACTAGAATACTGCACCTTAACATTTATATTATAACATAAATATGCAAAAAAAGCAAATTGTATTACTAATAGATGTTATAATTAAAAAAAGACACACTAAATTTAGTATGCCTTTTTACTTCATTTCTTTTTATATTTTATCAAAAAAGAAATTATTTTTTGACTATAAATAATGAATACTGAAATACAGATAATGTATAATAAAATACATATCAAAAATACAATCATTATTTTATAGAATCCAAAATAAAATGCAGAAATTGCACTAGCTACGAAAATACCCCAACATACACCGCCAATTACTTCGTGTGGTAAATGTCCAGATTTAATATTCATTTTGCTAGCAATATCTTCAAAATTCTTTTGAATTCTAGTTGCTACTTCATTACCTTCTTGCTTTATTAATTTTACATTTGAAAATAGTTCATTATTTGTTTCAGCACTTTTCTTTACTGCATTACAGAGTATTTGAACAGTCCTTCTTACACCTAATGCATCCCGGATTACAATAAAAGTATTACCTATTGCTATAGTTGCAACAGTCATTGCAATAAGCAAAACCTCATATGGACATCCAAGTGTATAAAGCTTTGCTATAACAAATACTGATATAACAGTCCAAGAAACTGAAAATGCAGTATGAGAGGATGGAAAGCCACCATCTTGTGTTATATTACTGAAACTTATTTTCCGAACAGTTATTGCTTTAAAATACTTTTTTAACAACTGAGTTCCAAGTGATGTGGATATAAACGTTATTGTAACATATAAAAGAAAATGTATAAATTGTATCATATTATTCACTCCTGTACTAATTTATTTAAAAGTAGCTGTGCCATTTTATAACGACCTCTATTAACAGCATAATTTATTAAATCTTTAAATAAATCTTCTTTCTTATTTACTATGTCCTTATGATATACTTTAAGAATTAATTCAGCCATCATGGGATCACTCTTAATAAAAGCATTTTTTAATGCCTCATCTTCACGTGCATATGAATCAACTCTTTCATCATCTAACAACATTTTTACTGCTCCATAATTTATATATTTTGATGCAAATATTAGCCAAGCATTATCAAACTTAGCAGGATTAAATGATTTTTCTTTTAATAACTTTGAAAGTATATTTTTGATAAATTGTTCATCATATATAGTAAACAATCCTTCTAAATATCTTTCATAGTCATACTTTAAACGTTCAGCATTATCAGTCTGATCTAAATTATTTAATTTTTCATGTGCCTTAAGTATTTCTTTTAAAATTCCTTCAAGCATTTCATCTCTGTCAAAAAATTCCCACATTTTTTTATTCCTCCTTAAATTATTAATTTAGTTTATATATTTTTACTTTAGTATTATAGCATAGGAGCTTAATTATGTCAATTTTTTTGATAAGATAGGAATATTAATTATAATTTGCAAATTACTACAAATACTAATTTTAGGTGAAAATAATGAATAAAGAAAAAATATTAATTACAGGTGCTGGTAGTGGACTCGGAAAAGAAGCATCTCTTGCACTTGCAAGGAGAGGACACACAGTCTATGCAACTGCTAGATATGATACAGAAGTTGATAAGTTAAAAAAACAAGCTAAAGCTGAAAATATAGATTTAAGAAGTTTTAAACTTGATATATTACTGGATGAAGATAGGAACAAACTACTTAATATAGATTTTAATATACTTGTAAATAATGCTGCTATTGGTGACTCTGGTTCAGTTAGCGAAATAAGAGTAGATAGATTTGAAAATGTGTTTGAAACTAATGTATTTTCTAATCTAAAAATAACGCAAATTGCATTAAAGAAACTAATTGAAGAAAAAAAGGGAAAAGTAATTTTCGTTTCTTCACTTTTTGGTAGAATATCATATCCATTTCTTGCACCATACTGTGCTTCAAAATTTGCTATTGAGGCTTTTGCATCATCACTTAGAAAAGAACTTAAAGGTCTTGATGGAACTAATATTCAGGTAGGTATAATTGAGCCTGGTGCATATGCAACAGGTTTTAATAAAGAAAATAACGATAAAAAGTTTGAATGGATGCAAAAAGAGTCATATTTTAGATATAAATGGCAAGATATAAAAGAAAAGGAGGAAAAAATATTTAATTTCCTTGAACGTAAAAAATTTGATACTATAATAAATCAATATATAAAAGCCGTGGAATGTAATAAACTAAAACATAGATATACTGCTCCAAAATCTCAAGCATTTTTTATACAACTTGGAAGAATTTTTGGAATGTAATCATTTTATGTATGAAAAGCTAAAGATAGCTTTTCATTTACTTTTTACCAATTGTTACATCCTGTACCGATATTAGAACAGCTGCAAGATGGTTGTTGCATTTGACTTTGGCAACAACAAGGGCTACTTACTTGCTTGCAACATTTACAAATCCAAGTTGCTTGATTGTTACTACAACAATTGTTATTACTATTACAACAATTATTATTTGAGTTATTACAACCACACATTATATTTTCCTCCTTTATTAGTGCATTAAACACTAATATATATTATGAAAATTAAAAGCAAAATGCTACAAGAAATTATTTCTAATCTCTTGTAGCATTAATTTAAATCATATTAACTTTTAAAAAATGTTCTGTATGCTTCATATGTCATATATACATCAAACTTAGAAGTTATTTCAAATGGAGAGTGCATTGCAAGAACTGGTGTACCACAATCTATTACATCTACACCTTTATTTGCAAGTATATATGCAATAGTGCCTCCTCCACCTTTTCCAATTTTACCTAAAGTTCCAAGTTGAAATGCAACATTATTTTTTTCAAATATACTCATAACTTGTGAAACGTACTTAGCATTTGCATCAGAAGCATTATATTTTCCACCACTTCCTGTATATTTTTCTAAAGCTACTCCACAACCAAGTATATTGCCATTTTGAACGTCAGATACTTCTTCAAATACAGGGTCTACACCTGTAGATACATCTGCAGATAACATTTTTGAATTATAATATAATTCTAATTTATCAACATCCTTTTTGCCACTTTTTGCAATTATTTTATTTATAAATAAATCAAATGCTTCTGTACTCATTGATGTATTTCCAATGCTTCCTATTTCTTCTTTATCTACTAACATTGCAACCATTGTTCTTTTTATTTCTTTTTCTTCTTTTAATACTTCAAGCATTGCTTGAACTGTTGAATAAGCACATACTCTATCGTCTTGACCATATCCACCAATTAATGAAGAATCAATACCAACATATTTTGCTTTAAAAGAAGGAACAAATGATATTTCACTTCTTGCAAAATCAATTTCTTTTATACCGTATTTTTTATTTAAAATTTTAAGTACATTTTCTTTTACTTTATTTTCCTTTGCCTCTTTATCTTTTATATTTCCAAATAATATAGACATCTTCTCAGGGTCAATAAACTCATTTGCATTTGCTTTCATTTGATCTTTAGCAAGGTGTGGAAGTAAATCTGCTATTGTAAAACAAGGCTCTATATCTTCATCACCTATTGCTATTTTTATTTTTTCACCTTTTTCATTATATACTACTCCATACATAGCAAGAGGTATAGACATCCATTGATATTTTTTTATTCCTCCATAAAATTGTGTTTTAAGCAAACATATTCCTTTATTTTCATACATAGGCATTGGTTTTAAATCAAGTCTTGGACTATCAATATGTGCCCCAATAATATTTACTCCATTTTGCAAATTATCTTTTCCAATTACTGCAATAAATATTGATTTTTCTTTGTTTACAAAATATACTCTATCTCCAACTTCTAGTTTACTTTTTGTATTAATATCAACAAATTTATTTTTATCAAGTATTTTAGTAAATTCTTCTACGCAAAGATATTCAGTTTTTGCCTTATTTAAAAAATTAATATAGTTAGCTGTAAATTCATCAACTTTTTTAAATTTTTTTTCATCTAATTTACTATATATATCTTCTTTGTCATAACTTAATTTCATATTATCATCCTTTCTTAAAATTTATCCTTATCTTCTTTTAACATTTGTTCCTTTGTTTTTAGAACATGGTTATATTTTCTGTCTTTTATATCTTTCATTATCAAATAAATAAGCAATAACAATAGCCATACTCCTGCAACAATTAATGCAAGTAATTTAGCAAGTTCCATATATATTCCCCCTTAATTTTTTATTAAATATAACTTCTTTTGCATTTTGCAAAGTGGCAAACCACCAAATTTTGTAACTTGTATCATTTCTTCTATTGAGCCTCCATTTGCAATACTTACTCTTGGCTCTAAAGTATAAACACCATTTTCTACTAATTCAAGTCTTGCTCTTTTAGAATTTTTTAAGGTTATAATTGCACCAATATCATGAACTTTCAAACCTACAGGATGGCCAGTTGCGTGATTATAATCTGGATATCCCGCCTTTGTAATTTCATTTCTAACTATACTGTCAATTTCATACCCTTTCTTCCCAGGCTTTAATTCTTCAATTCCTTCTTCAATTGCTTCTACAAGTGTATCAAATACTTTTTTAACCTCTTTTGGCGGAGCTATTTCATCTTCCTTTAATACGTATCCCATTCTTTGCATATCAGAGAAAAGTGTTTCTTCATCATCAAAAGTTACACTAATTCCAAAATCAAAATATACAGTATCTCCTTTTTTTAACTTTTTTTCTGAAGGGAGTGCATGCCCTCCTTTTAAAAAGTTTTCTCCTGTAAGAACAATTGGACAATTTTCCCATGCCATACCATAACTACAAATGTTATCTTTTCCAATATATTTTTTCATTATTTTATCTGTTATATTTACTGTTAAATCTACAATTTGAATTTCTGTGATTCCTGATTTTAGTTTACTAAAAGTTGTTGTAAGAATTTCATCAGTTATACTTGCTATAATCTTTAACCTTTCAATTTGTTTGCTTGTTTTTTCAGCTGCTAACTCATATATTATTTTTTCAGCTGATGAAAATTTTACTTTCTTTTGATATTTCTGGTAAGGTTCTTTAAGTAAAGTTGTAAGCATTACAAACTCACCATGTGTTAATATATCAGTACTTTTATCTGACATTGTAGAATAAGAAAGGCATATCTCGTTTGGAAACTTTAACTTTGCAATTACATCTTCTATATATTCTTTTAGTTTAGTGGTATTTTCATATATTAGTATGTGTATTTTATCTTTATTATATTTAAGTTTTGTTACATTTTGAGCATCTAATGTAGAAACAAATACGTATATTTCTTCTTCAGATATTAAACAAATACTTTGCGTACTTAAATTTCTTGAAAAGAATTTACAAAAATATTTATCATGATTTTCAACATTATACATTACCCAAACTTTTTTATTATATTTAGTTAATGTCTCTTGTACCTTTTTTAACATTTTCCTAACACTTCCAAAGTTTGTTTTGCAATTTGCAATTCCTCATTTGTTGGAATAACAAATAATTTTATTTTTGAATCATCACTTGAAACTAGAGATTCTTTACCGCTACCATTTTTATTTCTTTCTTTATCAAGTATTATTCCTAAATTTTCCATATTAGAAATAGTCATTTCTATTTCTTCATAATTATTTTCAAGGACTCCTCCTGTAAATACAATAGCATCAACTCTATTAAGTTCTGCAAGGTATGAGCCTATATATTTTTTTGTTTTATTAGATTGAATTTTCCTTGCAAGTATTGCTTTTTCATTTCCTTCTAAAGCAGCTTCCTTCATCAATCTAAAGTCTCCAATACCAGTAAGACCAATTCTTCCAGATTCTTTATTTAAAATTCTATCTACATCATCAACTGATAAATTTTCTTGTCTCATAATTCTAGTTACAATTGCAGGGTCAATATCACCACATCTACTTTCCATAACTAGTCCCTCAAGTGGTGTAAATCCCATAGATGTATCATATGATTTACCTTCTTTAATTGCACAAACACTAGCTCCTCCACCTAAGTGGCAAACAATTGCATTTATATCTTCTTTTTTCTTGTTTAGTATATCTTCAAGTCTACTAAGTATATACATATATGATGTACCGTGAAATCCATATCTTCTTATTTTATAATCCTCATAATATCTATATGGTATTGGGTATATATAGTTATAGTCTGGCATTGTTTGATGAAATGCAGTATCAAATACTCCAACATTTTTAAGTTCAGGTGCAATATTTTTTATTGCTTCTACTCCCATTATACAACCTGGATTATGAAGAGGAGCTATTGGTGATAATTCTTTTACTTCTTCTAATACTTCATCTGTTAAAAGTACAGAACTTGAGAATTTTTCTCCACCGTGTACTATTCTATGTCCTACTGCATATATTTCATTTACATCATTTATAACACCATATTCTGAGTCCATAAGCCTGTCAAGTAATACTTTCATTGCCTCACTATGATTTGGCATTGAAACTAGCTCTCCATCAATTGTTTTTCCATTATTTAAATTCTTATATATTAAATCTGAGTCCTCGTAACCAATTTTATCACATCTTCCCTTGGCTATTACTTTTTCACCTTCCATATCAATAAACTGAAACTTTACTGTAGAACTTCCACAATTAATAACTAATACTTTCATTTTTTATCCCCTTTCAAATTTATATAATAAACAAATTTATTATCTAGTAAATCTCCATTGTTTAAAGTAATTACAAAGTCCATCTTCATTAAGCCTTATTTCAAATATTCCATCTATATTTTGAATGGTATTGTTAGGTATAAATAATCTTTTCATTTTCCAATTAACAATACATACATTTTCATTATAACATATAATTTCATAACTATATTCTATATCTTTTTGATTTTCTTCAACAACTTCCCATAATTTTTCAATTTCCTCAAATGTACTGCATGGATTATCAAGTGGATTTTCAAAATATTTACAATCTTTTGAGAAATATCTTACAGTATTAACTCCTTCTAATTTCTTCCATGACATCATAAATTTTTCTATCCAATCATCATATACTTTTTCCATAATTTTCCTCCCTATCATATTATATAACTATTATACACTATATAATTTTATTAATCTAGTATAATTATATCTTTTTTATCCTTGTGCTTGCAAACAAGTTATAGCTATTGCTCCTACTATATCTTTTTCATTACAACCTCTTGATAAATCATTTACAGGCTTATTTAATCCTTGTGTAATTGGTCCAACTGCTAGAGCATCTCCAAATCTTTGCACTAACTTATATCCAATATTTCCCGCTTGCAAATCAGGGAATATTAAAATATTTGCTTTACCTGCAACTTGTGAGTTAGGTGCTTTTAAAGCTGCTACCTCTTTTATAATAGCTGCATCAAGTTGTAATTCTCCATCAATTTCAAAATCAATATCTTCACTTTTTATTTTATTTGTTACATTTATAATCTTATCAATATTTTCATTTTTTGCACTACCTTTAGTTGAATAAGAAAGCATAGCTACTCTTGGTGTATCAAAAGGAACTAAGGCTCTGTATGATGAAACAGATGATTTTACTATATCATATAGTTGTTCCTCTGTAGGAAATTCAACTAAACCACAATCGGCAAAAATAAATACACCTTGACTTCCAAATTCTTTCTTTGGTGTTTCCATTAAGAAAAATGCAGATACAGTTTTTATATTTTCTTTTGCTTTTATAATCTGAAGTGCTGGTCTTAAGGTATCAGATGTAGAATGAATTGCTCCACTTACCATACCATCTGCTTCATCTAATTTAACCATCATTGTAGCAAAATATACTTCATCCTTTAATATTTCTCTTGCATTTTCTATTGTCATACCTTTATTTTTTCTAAGCTCATAAAATTCATTTACATATCTTTCATATTTGTCATTATTCTCTATTTCTATAATCTCAATACTATCTTCTAAATCAATACTATTTTCTTTACAAATGTTTTTTATTTCTTCTTCTTTTCCAATTAAAACAATTTTTGCAATATCATTTTTTGCTACAATATTTGCAGCTTTTAATACTCTTACATCTTTACTTTCTGGTAATACAATTTTTTTCTTATCCTTTTTTGCCTTTTCAATTATTTGGCTTAAAATACCTTCAAATTCTTCCATACATTTTTTCCCCTTTCTAATTTTCTTTTTTAACAATTTTTCCAATATTTTTTAAATCATTAAAAATCATCATATAACTTGTATAATCAAAACCTGTAATATACTTTTGATAAACCATATTTGAATTTCTTGCAAGTATTCCAATACAAGCTATTTCACTTGATAATACATCTTGCAAAGAAGCAACATTTTTTTCTAGTTCTTCCTTGCTTTTGCTGTTATTTACAGCCTCAAAAGCATTATTTGTATTTTCATTTATGTTTATATACTCATTTAAAAATCTAATATCAGGATATTGATTAATATATACATCTGCAAGTATTATATCATATTTTTTATCTTTTAGGTTATTTTCAAAGTCTTCTTTTTTAACTTTATTTATATGTATTTTTATACCGACTTTTTCAGCCATTTTTTTAATGTTTTCTGCTACTTTTTTCTTTGTACTATCTTCATCATTTACTAATATATATAGTTCTAGTTTTCTTTTTGTTCCATTTATTTCTTTTACATATATTCCATTTTCTTTTTTCCAGCCATTTGATAAAAGTTCATTTTCAGCACCATATATATCATATTTATATTTTACATCAGAATATATAAAAGGTAAATCAATAAGTTCAGAAAAACTATTATTTACTTCTTTTATAATATCTTCTCTTTTTATTGAATATGCAAGTGCTTTTCTTACTTCAGTCAACTTAAATAACTCAGAATTTTTATTTCCAAACAAAAATAAATTTTCTCCATCCCTATATTTTTTTATATTATACTCGTGTTTACCAATAAGTTGCATTATACTATCAGATGAAGCAAAAAATACATCTATTTTATCATCCCTAAAATCTTTTACCATATCATCTGTATCAGTATAATTTGTAAGTGTTATATTTTTTAATGTTGAATCAGAATTAGTTCTTAAAAAATTTATCTTACTATCGTTTTTAGTATTTATTTGATATAATTCATCGATTGTGTTTTCGCCCAATGGAAAATCAAGTCTATATATAAAATATGGATCATCTTCTTTTAAACTAAATCGTATATAATTATTTTCTTTTACTACTTCTTTTATATTTGCTATATTTTTGTAGTATATATTGTTGTCCTTATTTTCTGTTATTTTTTGTACTGAATTTGCGACACATTCAAATCCTTTATTTAAATTTCCTTTTAGATATACTAAATATTCTTTATTACTAACTTTTTCAATTTTTTCTGCTAACACATATTCTAATTCATATTTTTTGTTTATTTTTACTAACTGATTACTTGCAAGTAAATTAAGTTCATTTAAAACTATATTTTTTGATTTTAATACATCAGTTGTATCAAGCTTAGATATACCTAATTTTAAAGTATAATCATTTTCAAGCTCTACTTTTGTATCTTTATTTGAAAATACACTTAAAATTGGCATATTTTCAAATGATACAATTTTTCTTGATAAAAAGCCTATTCCAACAATTATAACTATTACAATGCACACTTTAAGAAACGTTGGAATATATACTTTTTTCTTTTTTACATTTGTATAGCTATTTTCTTCTTTTATAGCTTTCTTTTTATCTAATCTTTTCTTTTCTTTTTTTATTTTATCTAATTTTTCTTTTTTATACTTTAAATCATTTTCTTTTTTCTTTTTAGTGCTATATCTTATTTTATTATTTTTTTTCTTTTTTTCTACTTCTTTTCTGGTCGTCTTTTTATACCTTTGTGGGTCTATAATTTGTGCACTCAAATTCATCACCTACTTACATTTAGTATAAACATATTGTGCTCAAATTATATCATAAAAAAACTCAAAAAGATAGTTTTTTTGTTCTTTTTGAGTTTTTAACGTTATATTTTTAAATTATAACTTAGGTTCAACAACGAATTTAATTCCTGTTTTATCCTCGTTATCAATATTTACAGCTGTAAATGCTGGTGAACATACAAGTTCTACACCAGATGGTGCCACAAATCCTCTAGCAATAGCTACTGCTTTTACTGCTTGATTTATTGCTCCTGCTCCAATTGCTTGCATTTCTGCCTTACCATTTTCTTTTACTAGACCAGCAATAGCCCCAGCAATTGAATTTGGACTTGATTTTGCTGAAATTTTTAATACATCCATTTTTTACCTCCTATGAATTTATCATTTGTTAGTGCTACTATAATAATATCACTTGACACATTTAAATTATATATAATCAAAAAAAAAAAATCAAGATGTTTTATACTATTTGACAAAAAAATATATAATATGTGTTTTTTTTCAAATATATATTAATATTTTAATCAAATAATTTTTATATATTTAGTAAACTAAGCCATGCTTGACAATAGTAATAAGTTGATATATAATATATTTACAAAATTAAATAAAGTCCTAATATTAATAAGGAAGGAGAGTAAAAAATGGCTGATAAAATGGCAAAGAAAACTATGACCACACCGATTCACGCAAGCTCGTTCAATAACTGGGAAGAAACTTACAATTTTATAAAAGGATATGCCATTGGAAAGAAAATGAACAACACATTAATTGCCTTAGCTCTTGCCAAAAATTGCCACAAAGGAACATTTAGAAAAGGCGGAGAACCATACATTATTCACCCACTCGAAGTTGCATCTTATTTAATAAATCTTGGTATAAGTGATGATGTAACTATTGCTGCTGCTCTTTTACACGACGTAGTCGAAGACTGTGAAGACAAACTACCACGAAAAGGCGAAGAATTAATTGAAAAATACAAATTATCAACCGAAGTATTCGATATTGTTTTGTTACTAACTAAACAAAAAGGTGTTTCTGAGCAAATGTATTACGATAAAATAAAACAAAATCGTAAAGCTCTTATTATTAAACTTGCAGATAGGACTAACAATTGTTCTACAATGGTAGATGCCTTTACTAAGGATAAGCTAATCTCCTATGTTGAAGAAACAATTGACCTTATCTATCCTCTATGTACCCATGCCAAAGAATATTATCCTGAACTTTCTAATGCTGTTACAATTATAAAATACCACATTGTATCTATCTGTGAGACAATAGAATCTTTGTTTAATATTCATAAAAAAAGTGACGAAGTAAATAAGTATAAATACAAAAAGACTTTGCTATTTATTAGAGGCTTTGCTACAGCAAGAAATATGAATAATACACTTATTGCTTTAGCCCTTGCTGAAAGATTTCATGAAGGGCAACTAAGAAAAAGTGGAGATCCATTTATTATTCATCCTCTACGAGTATGTTCCTATCTCATATCTTTAGGAATAGATAATGATATAACTTGTGCAGCTGCACTACTACACGAAATATTTAAAAAGTGTAACTTAGTAAATGGTGGAAATGAGCTAATTGACACCTACCATCTTAATCCACAAGTTTTAGAACTTATAAAACTTGTGTCAAAGGATGAAGCGATAAGTAAAGATGTGTATTATGAAAATTTAAAGAAAAATCCTCAAGCTCTCCTTATAAAACTCTCTAATAGGGCAAATACTTGTACGATTCTTACATCATATACTCCTAAAGAAATTGAGGAATATTTAGACGAGGGTCATAATTACATCGAGCCTCTTTGCACATATGGTAAACTGTATTATCCTGAGTATCTTTCTCAAATTATTAATATGAAATACCATATAAGTGCAATGTGCCAAATTGTAGAGTGCTATAACGCACCTGAAGAAGAAAGCAAATAATGCGTTTAAAAGTAGGACACGTTTTTATGTGCCCTACTTTTTTACTTATTTATTTAAAGCAGATTTAACTTCATCTTCTAGTCTTTCTTTTAACTCTTCTACTTTTATTCCTTCTAGTTTTTCTCCATTTCTTACTCTAACTGAAATAGTGTTATTTTCAACTTCATTTTTTCCAAGTATAATCATATATGGTACTTTTTCAAGTTGTGCTTCCCTTATTTTATAGCCAATTTTTTCATCACTTTCGTCTATCTCTACTCTAAATTTACTTTTCATTAATTCTTCTTTTAATTTTTTAGCATATTCTATTTCATTTTCTGATATAGGAAGTATTTTTACTTGTATAGGACTTATCCAAAGTGGAAATGCTCCAGCATATTTTTCAATCAACATTGCAAGTGTTCTTTCGTAAGCACCTATTGCACTTCTGTGAATAACAACAGGTCTTTTCTTTTTTCCATCTTTATCTATATAGCTCATATCTAAAGATTCAGGTAAAAAGAAATCTAATTGTATAGTAATTATTGTATCTTCCTTGCCATAAACATTTTTACCTTGAATATCAAGTTTTGGGCCATAAAAAGCTGCTTCTCCTTCGGCTTCTACATAGTCTAATCCTAAATGGTCTAATATTTTTTTCATTTTATCTTGTGCATTTTCCCAAGCCTCTTTATTATCTATATATTTTCCAGTTTTATCATTTGGATCATATTTAGAAAATCTATATGTTAAATCATTTTCTATACCTAATACTCTCATAAAATATTTAATTAAATCAAGTACACCTTTGAATTCTTCTTCTACTTGGTCAGGTCTTACAACTAGATGTCCTTCAGATAAAGTAAATTGCCTTACACGAGTAAGTCCGTGCATTTCTCCTGATGCTTCATTTCTAAATAAAGTAGATGTTTCATTATACCTAAATGGTAACTCTTTATAACTGTGCAATTTACTTTTATATATCATAAATTGAAATGGACAAGTCATTGGACGAAGTGCGAAAACCTCTTTATCTTTTTCTTCATCTCCAAGTACAAACATTCCATCTTTGTAATGATCCCAATGTCCTGATAATTTGTATAAATCGCTTTTTGCCATAAATGGAGTTTTTGTTAGTAAATACCCTCTCTTTTCTTCTTCATCTTCAACTAATCTTTGAAGTATTTGCACCATTTTTGCACCTTTTGGCATAAGAAGTGGAAGTCCCTGCCCTACTTCTTCAACAGTTGTAAATAATTCTAATTCTCTTCCAATTTTATTATGATCTTTACTTATTGCTTCTTCTCTTTCTTTTATATATTCATCTAATTGTTCTCTACTTTCAAAAGTTGTACCATATATTCTTTGAAGCATTTTATTATTTTCATTGCCTCTCCAATATGCACCAGTTAGAGAAAGTAGTTTAAATGCTTTAACTCCTTTTGTATATAACATATGAGGACCGACACATAAATCTACAAATTCACCTTGTTTAAAAAATGATATGTCTTCTCCTTCTGGTATATCATTTATTAGCTCAAGTTTATATGGCTCGTTCCTATCTTGCATTAATTTAAGTGCTTCTTCTTTTGGAAGTTTAAAAGATTCAATTTTTATATTTTCTTTTACAATATTTTTCATTTCTTTTTCAATAGCTTCTAAATCTTCTTGTTTAATATTTAAATCATCAAAGTCGTAATAAAAACCATTGTCTATTGCAGGTCCTATTGCAAGTTTTGCATTAGGATAAAGTCTTTTTATTGCTTGTGCAAGTATATGTGATGTAGTATGTCTTGCAATTTTTAAATCATACTCTCCTTCATATACATCTCCATCTTTACTTATATATTTTAATGACATTTTATATTCCTCCCTTATATATTTTATTTAATAATATTTTTTAATAAACTATACTCGTGAGTTTAATTTGATATTTCATAGAACCATTTCCTTTCTTTAAATTTGTAAATAAAAATGTACCTCTATAGATAAACATTTTTATTTATCTATAGGGGTACAATATATTTATTGCACGGTTCCACCCTAATTTTTAACTTCATTACGATTTTACGAAATCAACGATAGAATTCACTATATTAACTCAGGGGTAGTTTTCAAAATACTCTTTATAAAACTGGCTTCCAGCCCACGACCAGTTCTCTCTTTTATCAGTGTATATTTCTACTCGTCCCTTCACCGTTATTAATATTATATACAAAATCTAAAATAATGTCAAGTCTCGTTATTTATTTTTTTATATTAACATAAAAAAGAGTAGAAATTACTAAATACTTCTACTCTTCCTAACACTTTATTTATTAGTATGCAGTTAAAGAGCCTGCTCCTTTATTTATTGTAACAGTATAGCCTAGATTATCATAATTTATTATAACATATAATATTTGGCCAGCATCTACTGATTCCTTAGCAAGTTCAATTGTTGATGGACTTACACTCAAATCATAGTCTTTAGTTACTTTAAATCCTAAATCTCCTCTTAAATATCCTGCATAAGCTACTAAATCATCATAAACACTATCTGATTTATATGATACTGATTTTTTTGATACACCATTACTTGTACCACTTGATACTCCAGTTACTTCTCTTTCTGCAACTACTGCTTTAACAGATTTTATTATATCATTACCTAAAATATATTCATCTGCATTTTTAGCATTATTGATTGAAACCACAATAAGAGTAGCAATTCCAACACCAATAATAACTAGACAACATATTATAATTAATATAACTTTTAAAAATGTTTTCATATATTACCTCCTACACATTTAAAATCTATATTAGACTTACACTTTAATTATAAATTATTTACCTAATTTTGTAAATAGCTAAATAATATTTTTTTAAATATACTCTATTTTATTACTGTACTTAAAACTTCTTTAAATTTATTATCTTTGTATTCAATTATATCATATTTTACTTCGAATTCTTTTATTTCTTGCATTATAATTTCAGATGTGCCATCTAAATTTAAATCACCTATAAATTTAAATGAATATATTGGCCAGTCAGCTGCATTTTCAGTATCTCTTGCATAATTGTATTTTATAAGTGTTGGTTTGTTTCTACTATCTACATATACAACGCAGCTATATACACCCATAGATTTTCCAACTTGATTTGTAGCAAAAATTAATTTTCCATTATTTCCTTGACTAAGTGTAACATTATATACTTCTGTAACTTTTACAGTTGTATTAAATAGTCTATAAATTCCTAAAGCTTTCTTGACTAAATCTACTTCTTCCTCTGTAACATTTTTCTTTTGAGTAGCAGGTATAAGCATTGCATTTTTATTCGCATTTTTTGGTATTGCAAAATATTCATCTACAAAATTAGAATTTGTTGTAGCAGAATATACTGTTGTACCACTTCCTTGAGAAATTGAATTTATAACAAATTCACCTTTTTTACCTGATTTGTTATATATATCAATTTCTACATCTGATTTATTATTTGATTTTAAATAAAATTTTTCAGTAGATACCCACTTTTTATCATATACTCCACCAACTAACACATTATCTATAACAATTGGCATAGAAGCAGTCGCCTCATCATCAGATACAAATTTTGCCTCATCATTTATTTTTTCATATACTATATTTTTATTTACTAAAATATATACAAGCAAAGACACACTTGCTATAACAATTAAACTTACTAATATAATTAAAAACTTCAAAAAAATTTTTTTCTTTAAATTACCTTTTGAATATTTCTTCATTAGTACACCCACTTTCCATCATCTATTGAGAACACACAGCCACAATATTTTTGCATATATAATCCAAAATCTCTTGCCATTTTCTGGCCTTCTCTAAAATGCTCTCTATAATCTACATATACAAAATCTATATTATATTCTTTTTCAAGTTCTTTTCCAACTTCTTTTATTATCTCGTGATTTTGATAAGGACTTATTGTAAGTGTAGTTGAAACAATATCAAAATTATTTTCTTTTGCATATTCAAACACTTTTTTTAGTCTCATATAATAGCAATATTTACATCTAGTGCTGTATTTTTTGTTTTCACCAACGTTTTCTACTACATACTTTACATAGTCTTTTAAATCATATTCATCTATTATATCATATTTGCACTCTTTCTTTTTGCATAATTCTTCAAATGTGTTTTTTCTTCTTTCATATTCTACTTTTGGATGTATGTTTGGATTATAAAATAAAGAAGTGTAGTCTACTTTTTCATATGTTCCATCTTCTAGTAATAATCCATTATTTCTTAAGTCATTTTCTATATATATGTAACAAGGAGCACAACATACGTGCATTAATAATTTTTTCACTTTTCTTTTTCTCCTATATATTCAAATCTATAAATTTGGTTATTTGCATTTTTAGCATCTTCAGGAACTTTAGATACAAAAAGTGCTTTTGGCCTTGCCCAAATAGTACCTATATCATATTCTCCGTGTTTATACAAACTTTTATATATTACCATTTCTTCTAATGTTTCACTATGTATTGCTTCAGCAATTACTTCATATAACATTTCTTTACTTTTATAATGCCTATAAATACCACCAACAATTACCTTATTTTCCATCATTTCTCCTTTATTTATCTTCAAAGTTTATACCTAAATGATTATATGCAAGTTTTGTTGCAATTCTTCCCCTAGGTGATCTTGTAAGAAAACCAATTTGCATTAAATATGGCTCATAAACATCTTCAATAGTATCTTTATCTTCTCCAATAGATGCAGCTAAAGTATCAAGTCCTACTGGTCCGCCATTAAATTTTGTTATAACAGTTTCAAGCATTTGTCTATCAGTTAAATCAAGTCCTAGTTCGTCTATTTCAAGTCTATCTAATGCTTTTTTAGCAATGTTATAATCAATAGAATTTAAATTTTCTACTTCTGCAAAATCTCTTACTCTTTTAAGTAATCTATTAGCAATTCTTGGTGTTCCTCTACATCTTGAACCTATCTCAAGTGCAGCATCTTCTTCAATTTCAATATTTAGTATTTCAGCACTTCTTTTTATTATATTTGCTAGATTTTTTTCGCTATATAACTCAAGTCTATGTATTATTCCAAATCTATCTCTTAAAGGTGATGAAAGAGAGCCTGCTTTAGTTGTAGCACCAACTAAAGTAAATTTTGGAAGGTCAAGTCTAATTGACCTTGCAGATGGTCCTTTTCCAATAACTATATCTAAATTAAAGTCTTCTAATGCTGGATACAAAACCTCTTCTACTGCTTTATTTAAACGGTGTATTTCATCAATAAATAATACATCATTTGGTTGTAAATTTGTAAGAATTGCAGCTAAATCTCCCGCTTTATCTATTGCAGGCCCTGATGTTACTTTTATATTTGTACCCATTTCATTTGCAATAATTGTTGCAAGTGTTGTTTTACCAAGACCTGGTGGTCCATATAACAAAACATGGTCAAGTGCTTCTCCTCTATTTTTAGCAGCTTCAATATATACTTTTAAATTTTCTTTTACCTTATCTTGTCCAATATATTCAGAAAAAGTTTTTGGTCTAAGTGTTACCTCTTCCAATTGTTCTTCTTCCTCTATATATTCTGGAGATATAACCCTATCTTCTATCAAAATTACTTCCTCCTCGTTTGTTTATTTAATTATATAATAATATGTATTTTTTTACAAGAAAAAACGCAAAAAAATGTAATGTTAAGATTAACACTACATTAAATTTTTACTTATCTAGTTCATACATAACTATAGATATAATATTAATTGCTGCTGTTTCAGCTCTAAGTATTCTACTTCCAAGACTTACGCACTCTACATTTTCAGTATATCTAAGTGAATCTGCTTCTCCTTCTGTAAATCCTCCCTCAGCTCCTACAATTACAGATATATTTTTTACATTAAATGTATCACAAGTGCTTAAAATATCTTTAAGTGATTTATTATCTTCTTTTTCATAAGCAAATATAACTATATTTTCTTTTGATATTTTAGATAATATTTCATTAAATTCAAGTATATCATTTACAGTTACTAAGTCACTTCTACCACATTGTTTACAAGCTTCGTTAGCAATCTTTTGATACTTTTCTTTTCTTTTTGCTTTTGTTTTATTATCTAATTTTACAACTACATTTTTTGAAATAAAAGGTGTAATATTTTTTACACCAAGTTCAACTGCTTTCTGAATTACAAGATCCATTTTTTCACCTTTTAGTAATGCCATATATAATGTTAGATTTACATTTGGCTCACCAATTTTAGGTGAAACAGCTATCTTTTCAAGAGTAATACTATCTTTTTTCATTTCAAGTATTTTACATATAAACTCATTTATAATTATTTCATCATTTATATTATGTCTTAATACTTGAATATGTTTTACTTCATTTCCGTATATTGTAATTTTTGTATTATCAATTTCTTTTATATCTTTTTCTTCGACTATAAATCTTCTTGCCATACTAATCTCTCCTCTAGATTACATTATACCACCTCAAAGCAGTAAAGTCAACATAATAATGTAACTTTTAAGATATATAACTTATTATATTAAGTTCATAAAATTCCTCAACTTTCGAAAAAATTACAAATTAACAAAAAAACTATTGACAAATAAATTAATATCGATTATAATAATAACTGTCAACAGATAAGTGGGCGCTTAGCTCAGTTGGGAGAGCATCTGCCTTACAAGCAGGGGGTCACAGGTTCGAGCCCTGTAGTGCCCACCACTTTTTTTATTATTGTTTTTGGCCTGGTAGTTCAGTTGGTTAGAACGCTAGCCTGTCACGCTAGAGGTCGTGGGTTCGAGCCCCATTCAGGTCGCCATTTTTTATATTTTTTTGGCTTGATAGCTCAGTCGGTAGAGCAGAGGACTGAAAATCCTCGTGTCCGTGGTTCGATTCCACGTCAAGCCACCAGCGGGAGTAGCTCAGTTGATAGAGCGTCGCCTTGCCAAGGCGAAGGTCGCGGGTTTGAGCCCCGTCTCCCGCTCCATTTTTTTATATGGTATTGTAATTTTTTTTAAATTAATTAATATAATGTATTATATGGCGCCATAGCCAAGTGGTAAGGCACGGCTCTGCAAAAGCCTGATCATCAGTTCAAATCTGATTGGCGCCTCCATTTAAAAATCTATCTGAACTTTTATAGTTTAGATTTAATAATGTAAAAAGTGAGATGATAAAAATGGCTCTTTGTCAATTGTTGGGGTGAAAAAAACTAAAAATTGATTAGAAAGAGTATAAAGTGAGGTGATAAAAATTCATCTCACTTTTTTGCTTAAGTTTTTATAATACACCATTTATTATATCATCCGTTATGATTTACATTATTTATTTGCTTATATAATCAACTAGCAAACAACTATTAATATACCCAATAGTTTCTTTTGCAAATTCTTTTAATTTTAAATTATCATAAGCATTATTCGTATCACCCATATAATCTTCTATAGCAATCACATTCTATATATTTTTTATTTTTTCTAAACCTTGATTTACCATTTTATCATTTTTTTTATTTTTACCACTTAATATTAATTCTATTGGATAGTAATCTTCATTTAAGTCTGCTTTTAATATTGGAATGTCTTTATTTGGATGATTATAATAATTTAAAACTTTTAAACCAAACTCTCTACCTAATTCTTCATTACTATTTTCAAGTAAATATATAAAATCTTTATCTCTATCAGTTATAGCGACATCTCCAAAATCTATTATTCCAATAACTTTATTATTTTGCATAATAATATGATTACAACTCAAATCATTATGGCATAAAGCTTTATCATATTTTATTATTCTTTGGTCATTAAATATTTTTGAAAATAAATTATCAATATATCTCTTTGACTTATCTGGTAACTTATCATATACCATTTTATTTAATAATTCATAATCATTTTTATAATCTTCTAAAACATCAAAATCTAAATCTTCAATATCAGGTAAAGGTAAAGAATGTAATTTTTTTAAAAATATAGCAATATCCTGGGCTAATTTTTCTTTTTCTTCATTAGTCATATTATTATAAATATATGGTGTTAATATTGTTCCTTTTATTTCTTTATAGCCACAAATACTGTACTTTTCACTATAAAATTCAACAATAGGTATTTGCAAAGGCAGTTTTCCCCTTAAATAGTTTAATACTTGAATTTCTTTCTTTAAATTTCTTCTTGCTTCTTCGTGTTTTGATATCTTAAATATATATTCATTATTAACTAAAAATGCAACACTATCTAAACCTTCACCTAAAGTACTAATACTTTCAACTTTTAAGCCAAATTCATTTTCTATTATTTTATTAATATTCATTTAGTACCACCTAATTATTTTTCATAGTCATATACATAAACTACTTCATTTTCATAATCATTTTTTCCACCTAATTTTTCATATATATGGCATGCTCTTGGATTTCCCCTATCAGTTATGACAAACATTTCAGAACACCCTATACTTTTTGAAAAAATTTTAATGAATTCTAATAATTTAGTTCCATAACCATTATTTTGATAATCTGGAAGCATTCCGATAGAATGAAGATAAAACATTGTTTTTCCATCAGGTCTAATTAATGTATATGCATATGCAAAACCAACAATATTATTGTCTTTTTTTGCTATAAAACCATAAGTATTTTTATCATTAATGAATTTTTTTAAATATTCTTTATTAAAAACCATATTATCGTATACTAAAACATCTTCCATTGATTCTAAATCTTGTTCTTCCAAAATTTTATAATTCATTACAAATCACTTCCTTTTTTAAATCTTATCTAATTCCTCAAATACCTCTTTTGATGAAGATTTTTTATCATTTTCTAATGACTTAATTCCATTTTCTAATTCTTTATATAAATTAAATTTATCTATTAAAAGTTCGTATAATTCAATACTCATTACTGCAAAACCTCCTACACCATTTTTGGTAATCAATGTTTTTCAATTATTTTACTTTTTAATATTTATAACATTAACCAAATTATTATTTTTAACTGTACGATATTTTCGTACAACTGAATTAATGAAAGTTAACTCACACATTTTTAAACATTTCTTTAAAAGTAAATTATTTAGTATTTATCAATTCTTGCTCCATATTTTAAATATACTTTTATTTGCCTTATTATATGTGGAATACTATAGTTA
>CANQLD010000014.1 GCA_947624625.1 uncultured Clostridia bacterium
AAATAATTCTCCATAATCAATATTTTTTAATGCATCAAAACTTAGCAATTCATCTATTTTTTGTTGTAACTCATTACCAACATTTGATATAGAATTGATACTTTGAACGCTATTTGCAACTTTAGTAGTATTTGTAGATGTAGTTATTCCATATATATTTGCACTAAATACTACCATAAGCATAAACAAAATTGCGACTATTTTCTTCATTATAACACGTTCTTTCTTTTCAAAAATTTACATAAATATTATACACTACTTTTTACTTTTTGTAAAGAGTTTTTTAAATTTATGTAAATTTAATTATTAAATATTGACTATTTTAGTTAATTGAACTTGTTAACAAAGAAAAAAATTTTCCATTTTCCTATCAAATTTAATATTAATCTAAATTAATTTTTTACTATCAATGTTTTTTTAAACAATTTATTCTATGCTTAAATTTATTGTATTTCATACAAATTTTTGATATAATACAATCACCATCCAAGAAAGGTGGTGATTAAATTATGGATGTGGTAATCACATTAATTGGTGCTATAACTGCTTTAATTAGTGCTATTACTGGACTAATCATTGCAATCAAAAAGCACAAATAGTTTTATGACTCGTGTTTTCCCCACGAGTCACTATTTATTTTATTCATTTACTTTGTAATTTATACAAAAAGAGAAGATAAATTTTCCCACTTTATCTTCTCGATTAAAACTATGAATGTTTTTCACATTAATTGTACAAATAGTACGTGTAAGTAACCAATAAATTACAATTATTCGTTCTATTTGTTATATTTATTATACAATATTTACTTTTATTTGTCAACCAATTTGCACTAGAATTTTAGAGTAATTTACATTAAATTTTGCAAAATATTATAAATGATTAAATATTGCTAGTAATTTTGTAAAAAATTTCTTGAAAGTGATATTTTATGCAAAATATGAATTATTTTCGTTAAATTTCTTTTGTTTCCTAAGTTGCTTAAAAAAATCCGTTATAATCTGCGAACATTCAGGACAATCTTCCAAATATTCGTATTCTACTTTATGCGTAAAATTATTTTTTAATATTTCACAAACTGATGAAACAGCTCCATTTTTGCTATCTATAGCTCCATAATATACCTTGTCTAATCTTGACTGTATTAAAGCTCCTGCACACATTGGACAAGGCTCTAGTGTAACATACATTTCCATACCTTCTAGTCGCCAAGTATTAAATTTTTTACAAGCTTTTTTTATACAAAGAATTTCAGCGTGTGCTAAAGAACTATTTTTTGACTCACGTAAATTATGTGCCCTTGCAACTATTTTTCCGTCTTTTACAATAACAGCTCCAACAGGTACTTCTAGTTTTTCATAAGCTTTTTTGGCCTCTTTAAAAGCCTCTTTCATATACTTATTCACAAGCTTCATCCCCCTCCGTAAAATACTCTTGCAATGCAGTATATATACCCCAAGCAAGTTTATTTTGATATTCATCTTGTTTTAAAAGATTTGATTCTTCTTTGTTAGATAAAAATCCACACTCAACAATAACTGCAGGAATTTTCAAATTGTCCATTATATATACATCAGTTATTGGAAGTGGACTTCTATTATTTTTAAATTCTATATTTTTATCTAAATTAGTTTGTATAAGATTTGCAAGTATTTTGCTATTTTCATTTGTCTTTTGGTAAAATGTTTGCCAGCCTCTATATATTTCAGATGGTGGATACTTGTTTAAATGTATTGATATAAACAAATCTGCGTCACTGTTATTTCCTATTTCAACTCTATTTCGTATATCACTTACTTTTTTATTTCTTATACTTTTGCTATCTAAAGAATATATACCATTTTCATCACTTCTAGTTAATACAACTTTTGCCCCACTTTGTTCAATTAACTTTTGAAGTTTTAACCCTATACTTAAATTTATTGCTTGTTCCGTAGTCCCATCAAATCCGATAGCACCTTCGTCAGGGAGCCCGATGACCGACTATCTACCACAATTATTTTATTTGTTATAGGTAGTGCATTAACTTTTGCAACTTTGTTTGGTAATATTCTCGTATTCATTATACCATAAGTTGTAAGTGCAAGGCAAATAAAAAAGCATATAAATAAAAGTCGTTTTTGAAATATTGTTAATTTCATATTATCACCTTATATATTAATATGCTTCATTTTGTTATATTATTTGTTAATGAAAAAATAAATTTTAAGACTTTATAAGATTTTTCAATATTTATACTTCAATAAAAATCTTTAAGCAAATCTAATATATATCTCTTTTATTATAAATTCAAAATATATATCTCTCTTATCTAAAATTCACTCATAACTATGTAATATCAATAGTAATAAATTATAGAGAAAAAAATGTCTAAAAGTGCAAAAATTTGTAAATTTAATAGAAAAAAACGGGATTTTATGATATATTATTAGTTATTAAATAAAAGAGGTTATTTAGCAAACATTATTTGCTAAATTAGAAAGAAGGTAAAATGAATAATAAAATAAATATTAATAAATATAAATCATTATTAGAAAATATTAAGCAGGAAATATTAAATGCTCAATATAAAGCAATTTATGCAGTAAATAAAGAATTAATGTTTATGTATTGGCATATTGGAAAAATCATTTTAGAGAATAGCCAATGGGGAAATAAATTTATAGATAATTTATCAATAGATTTAAAAATTGAATTTCCCGAAATAAAAGGATTTTCAGTAAGAAATTTAAAATATATGAGGAAATTTGCAGAAGAATATCCAGATTTTAAATTTGTGCAAGAGGTTCTTGCACAAATTACGTGGTATCATAATATTATTCTAATGGACAAAATTGTTGATATTGAAGAAAGAAAATGGTATATAAAAGAAATTGTACAAAATGGTTGGTCTTCAAATATGTTAAAAATGCAAATTGATGGCAAAGTATATGAAAGACAAGCTTTAGCAGAAAAAATAACAAATTTTGATTTAACATTACCAAATGTACAAAGTGATTTAGCTACTCAAACTATGAAAGATCCATACTTATTTGATTTTATCTCTATAAAAGGAAAAGTTAAAGAATTACAAATAGAAAATGCAATGATAAATAGAATAAAAGATGTTTTAATAGAGTTAGGGAAAGGATTTGCATTTGTTGGAAGTGAATATAAATTATTAGAAGATATACCAGAATATCTACAATCTCAATTACCTAGAGCAGAAGATATTGAATTGCACATAAAAGATATTGAAAAAATTGATAATAATGAAAATGAATAAATTAATTAATAAAAAAAGCATATAAATAAAAGTCGTTTTTGAAATATTGTTAATTTCATATTATCACCTTATATATTTATATGCTTTATTTTGTTATATTATTTGTTAAATATTTTATTAAATTTCACTATTTTCACTTGTCTTAACATCATACTCTGTTTCTTTTAATAATTTTACTATATTATTTGTTAATGCAAAAATAAATTTTAAAATTTTATACTGTCTATATATTGCTTGTTCGTCAAATGTAGATGTTTCAATATTTAAAACTCTAAATAAAAATTCTTCATCAAATCTAATATAGATATTATCATCTTTTATTGTAATTTCAAAATTTTTATGCATTTCTTTTCTAAAATCTACTAGTAGCTGCATAATATCAGCAGTAAGTAATTGCATAGCAATAATTTTATCATTACAATATACATCAAAAAATTGTTTAAATTCGTCTGAATCCATTTCTGTCCTTAAATCTTTAAAATTTAGTTTTAAGCTAGAGATTTTTTCTAATACACCTTTATCTTTCAAATCTTTTCTTAGATACAAAGCTGCTTTAAATGGCTTTGGTGTTTCAATTTTTGCAAAAGCTCCTTCAAATATATCTTTAGTTCTTCTTTGCCCATTTAAATCTTCATAACGTTTCCTAGTAGCAACTTCTGCAAAAGAAAATTGGCAACCATTTTTTAATTTTCCTGTAATTAAATCTTCCGAAAAATACACATCATAATTTTCAAAATCTGCATTTAAATAGTCAGCTTCATCAATACCTTTTCTAAGAGAATATTCTAAATTTTCATTAAAATATTCTAAAATTGCTTTTACTATTTTTTGTTTATATTCAGACCTATAATCAGCCTTACCAAACTTATATCTAGGTATAAAAGCAAATGCTAAAACAGTTCCCAATATAACAAAACCAATCAGTGGCATTACATTACTTTGCATATATTCAATAGCATCATCTGAATTATTAGTAAAAAAAGTAATAATTAAAACTAATAATATTAAAACAACTCCAGATAAAAATATTGTATAATTTAATCTTAAATTTTTCTTTATTATATTTTGTTCTTCCAATCTTAAATCTTCTACTTCTTGCAAATATTTACTTTTTAAATCTTCATATAACTTATCAAATCCACTATCATTTTCCATATTAAATTTACATCCTTTCTACAACTTATATCACCTAAGTTTTATTATATAATAAATCTACAATTATTTAAACTATTTTTTTATTAATTTTTATTCTATTATTTATGTATTTTTTGCGTTGAACATTTTAAAATAATATGCTATTATAAAATAGATAATTAAGTTAAATTAATTTGTATTTTTATATTTAAACAACTATTATTGTTTTAATATAGAAAGGAAATAACATATGAAAAAATCTCTTTTTAAAGTAATACTTATTATTTCTTGTATAGTATTTTCTGCTATTGTAATTGTATACATTATAAATTATTTAGGGAAATATTTATCATTTTTTGATACTTCTCGTAGTCTAGATACTAACTATGAAATTGATAGTGCTAATATTACATTAAATGTATCAAAGAGTGGAAAAATAAACGTAACGGAAGTAATGAAGTACAATCCAAAAGGTACAATTAACTGTATATATAGAGAATCCGAAATAAATAATTCTGTACATCTTGATGGGGAGCTTAAAGTATATTATAACAACAAAATAATTGATAAAAGCAACATTAAGAATTCTGGATGGTCTATGCTTTCTTCTGGATATAACAAAATTAACATTCAAAAAACATCTCAACCTTTCACAATAACATATAAATATACTCTTAGTGATGTTATAATTCACAGATATAATGACTTAGCAACTTTTGAATATTCATTACCAGCAAACTATTGCAAAACAATGAAGAATATAACTATTAATGTTAATCTTCCACAAAATGCAAAAGAGTTCAATATCTTTGATAAAAATGCATTTGGAAAATGTACAATAAAAAAAGTATCAAATAAAAGCTATACAGTTCATAAAGATAAAAATGATAAAGAAATTGGTCTTTTTAATGAACCAGGTTATACAAGCATAAAAGTGTCCTTTGATACAAATATTGTTGAAACATATCCAAAATATAATATGGATGCACCAATTTATAGAATAAAATATCAAGATGACGAAGACTCCTATGAATTAAGTTCATATAAAGTAAATGCGTTTCAAGTAAATTCATATATTAATATTTTCTTACTTGCCACATTACTTATAATAACTATTCTTATGCTTATATATTATACTTGTATAAAGCATATTAAAAAAAGCGATTCAAAGGCAGTAAAACTTGACTATTATAGAGAAATAGAAAATATGGTACCACCTGACCTTGCAAGTATATTAATAAATAAAAAGTTCAAAGTAAAAGAATATATTATGACATCATTAGTTATGTTGTTAAATAGTAAAAAAATAGAAATTAATGAGGAAAATAAAGAAAACTATATAACTATAAAAGATTTATCTAATATAACTGAACCTCAAAAAGAAATTTTAAAGTTTCTATTTGAAACTCAAGTTTTAGAAGAAAAGATGTCAATTAAAATGAAAGATGCAAATGCCAAGTTTACATCAGATAAATTTTTTAAAAAAGCAAGAAATTTAATTAAAAGATTAAAAGATATGACTACTGAGCAATTATACAAATTAAATATATATGACGAATTTTTATCTTCACATATGAGAACTTCTAAGCAATTTGCTTTTGTTAATATAATTTTTGTTATAGCTTCAATTGTTGTATATGTTGTTTTACTTTTAAATGATTTTGTAGATTTTTATAGCCTTACTTACCTAATAATGCTCATACTCGTATTTTTAATACACCTGCTCGGTATATGGTTTGCTTTAGATGTTGATAAAATATATCAAAAAATAATAAATATGCTTTCAGTAAAAACAATTGATAAACTAACATATTTAATTGCAATTTTATGCATACTTATTATACTTGCAACAAAACTAAATATACTATTTATTCTATCTTGTATCATACTTTTACTAAGTATTAGGATATTTATGTTTTATGATGATGAGATACTCTCAAAAAAAGGAGACATAGAATATGAAAAAGTATGTGGCTTAAAAAGATTTATTGAGGACTTTAGCTATTTAAATGAAAAAGAATTTAAAGATAATGTCCTATGGGAAAAATATCTCGAATATGCAACTGCTTTTGACATATCTAAAAAAATAACTAATAATATGAGCAAAGCTGATTTATTTGGATTTAATTCAGTTATAAAAGATATAGAAGAAATCATTGATGTATTTTTACAATTTTAAAAAATACAAGACTATAATATAAATGTGTAGTTTATATTATAGTCTTATTTTATATTAAATTTAAATTTTATTCTAATTCATTATTAATTATATGAACTGGGAAACTTTTTTCCTTAAATACTTTTTTCATACAATTAGGTACAATGTTATAATTATCTAGCTTATCTAATTCAAGCCACTCATATTGTAAATAATCTTTTCCTTCAGCATTATATAATGTATGCTCTATTGATTTATCTTCTTTGTCTTTAAATTCAGTTTCAAACAAGAAAAAGATTTCGTGATACTTACTTTGATTCATTTCAAAAAAATTTTCTACAACTGCTAAAAAACGATTGATTTGCACATCTTTATTAAGCTCCTCTTTTATTTCTCTTTCTACAGCTTGCTTTGAACTTTCACCTATTGCTATTCTACCTCCTGGTAAACAGTAATGGTCTTTATTAACATTTTTATGAACTAAAATTTTGTTATTATGAATTATAACCCCAGCTGCTCTTAAATTTAATTTATAATCTTCAACATCTAACGTTAAATCCATTTTTTATATCTCCTATCTTATTATTTCTATATCAAAATATTGTTCTTGAAATTCAGTTAAAGCTACAATAGCATCATCTGAATAGTCCTTTCCCTTTGGAACAATAATTAGCTTATCATCATCATCGTTCAGTCTGTGTATTATTGCTATACATCTTCCTTCAAATTTATCAATAGGTTTAAAAACACCTAAAACATAGCAATCAATTTCTTCTCCATCAGTATTTATTGTATTTGGCACATATCCGTAATTTACCGTATAGATTATATCACATTTTGGATGTTTGCTTCCAATTTTTCTATCTATACATACGGAAACATCTTTATTTAGATACTTTTTTATCTCTTCATTCATAATAATTCACCATAAATTTTAGAATTCAACTATTTCAGTTATAGCTTCTCCCATAATTTTTTGCATATCTGCAAGTAAGACATTAATTCTCATTTCACACTCGAGTAAACTTCTAGCCTTTTCATTTTGAATTAAAATAGAATACAAATTTTGCATATTATCTTGTTCTTCCTTAGTTACTTCTTGGCCATTTATATACTTAATTTGTTGCTCCTTTTGTTTTTCCTTAAAATCTTTTATCATATCGTATGTCTTACTGTCTGCTTTAAGCTCTGTTTTTAATTTAATGTATTCTTTATACTCATTTGTTTCTTTTAAACTTTTTGCAAGTTCATATATTTTGTCATAAAAATTCATTATTATCATCCCTTTCTTTTATGGTCTTATTATATATCAAAGAAGGAGTAAAATCAAATACTTTTACTCCTTCTAGTTAATTTATTTTATTATTTAGATGAAAGTGACACCAAATAATCTTTTGCTGCTTTCATTTTTTTGTATTCTGACTCACTAACATCTGATTTTCCTAAATCATAATTACTTATTTCTTCGTTTAATAAATATGTTGTTCGTGAAAAATCACTTTTTACTGCGTTCCATACTCCAATAGGTTCATTTACAGTCATTTTGCACTCAGAACTTTTTACATTTCCATCTTTATCTTTTATTACTTCTTTCTTAAATTCAATATTTGCAATTACATTTAAACAATTATCATCTGTAATATAGCTACCACATAAATCTCCAAGTGAATATATTGCATATAAATGCTCTTTTTCTGTTTCTTCTTCCATATTCTCTTGTACAACCATACTTCCAGAGCCAAGTACCACATTAACTCCTGCATTAAATAGTTTTTCAGTAGCTTTTACTTGGTCTGAATTTACCATTAGTACATCCTCATTTGGTACATTTAAATATGCTACTATAAAATCAACATTTTGTGATTTAAGGTATTCTATATCTTTTTTCAAGTCCTCATCAACAAGTACATTTAAAAGATATGAATTTTTTTCTGACATTTTAACATTAGATGACGTTGCATAAGACAAAAAGCCAATATTTATATTATTTTTGCTAAGCACAATTGGATCTTTTCTTGTTTCCTCATTTATACCAGTTTGTTTAATTTCAGCTTCTGTTAAATTTGCAATTGTATCTGATACACCTTTTTCATTTTTATCAAGTGCGTGAGATGAAGCTGTTGCAACTGCTGATACATTAAGTTTTTTTAGTAAATCTATTACACCACTTGCTGGTGCGTTATATACTGTTTTGTTTGAATATCCAAGATTTGCATTAGCTATTGGTGTTTTTAGACTTGCTACTACCAAATCATAATTTTTTAGTTTTTCAGCTAAAGCATCCATACCATTTGTAAAATCATAGCCTGAATTTCCTCTTGAAGCATTTAAATTATTGGCAGTAAAATATATATCTCCTATTCCTGCAAATTTTACAGAATAATTTTCTGTAGTATTTATTACTTTTTCAAGTCCTGAAAATGACTTAACAACACTATTTACGGCATTATATAACCACATTTCTTCCTTGTCTTTTTTTCCAAGTGTGTACATTACTAAAGTATAAAGTTGGTATATAACAAAAGTTGCAATTAGCAACCAAATAATCATCCATATTACATTTTTTGAGGTTATTTTATTAACTTTTTTTGAACTTTTTTTACTAGATTTTGTTTCTAGACTTCCACTTCTCATTAAAAACTCCTAAAATTATTATTTAAAACTTTAGAATTATTATACTATAAACTACTACATATTTGCAACTGAATAGGCGATAATTTATCTTTTTTAACATTTATAAGTTCCATCATATTTTGAATAATATTATTTTGCTTTACACAATCAGTATCTATACTTACTTTGCTTTTTTCATTTTTTAATGATTTTGCAATATTATCCATATTATCAAAATCAAGTTTGTTATAACAGTCATACCACTTTTCACATTTTTCTTTATATTGGTCAATTTTATTATATACCTTCTTTATTCCATCATTTAACTTATCTTTAAAACCTTTATTGCAAATGAAATCTTTTGTTTTATTAATAAAATCTTTTATAAAACTAACAAATACATTATTTTTTAAATATTTATTTGTAACTATATCTATAGCAGCACAAACTCCTTCTCTTAGTCCTCCTTTTAAAGTAACATTTTTTATTTTATTAATATCTTTTAGGACATTTTTAGGTAATCCTAAAATTTTTAAGCCCTCTGTAATACTACTATTTATTGCAGTTTTTAAAACTTGTTTAAAATCTTTCGTTTCAAAAGCATTTTTTACATCTATTAGCACATTTTTAATACTATCATTTACAGGCATAGCCTTTATAACATAATCTGCACCTTTACTTACAGCTTCTTGTACAATACCTGAAAAAACTCTTTTTGACCTATTAACTTCTACATCTAAATTTCTATTTAATTCTTTTTTTATTTCTAAATCTCTAAAATCTAAAACTGTTGGCATTTTAATCACTCCTTCTTTATAACTTTCCTTATATACAAAAAAATATATAGATAAATAAATGAATTTATATCAAATAATAACTTTCCAATAAAAGTCTCAATTAATATCTTTTTATATTCAACATTTGACATACAAAAACCAAATACAAGCAAAATATTTATACAAAATACAAATAGTAGCAAAGAAAACATACTTAACATTTTTTCATTTTGTTTATTTCTAATATTTTCAATTTCTTTGTAATAATCATTAAATTTAACAAGCAAATTATTTAAATTACCACCACTTATATAGCACTCTTTAAGCAAATAAAATAATATATTAATCTCTTTTATATTTATTTTTTTCTCTAGTTCATTAAAAGCATATATAACACTATAACCGTTATTTACAAGAGTTTTAAATTCTTCTAAATAGCTATTTAACCTTTTTGATGATTTTGTATTATTTATTGCAAGAACAATATTATTCGTATTTTTAGAAAAACTTTGTAAATTTACAATATATATTTTTATTTCTTCTCTTAATTTATCTTTTGAAATTTTAACTATTACATCAAGTATAATTTGTGGAATAAAAAAACAAATTATTGCAAGAAAGCAAGAAGAAAGAATTAGTTTAAATTTATTAAAAAAAAGAATAAATGAAACGAAAAAAAATAAAATTGATAAAAATAATATATTTATCGCACTTAATAGCCTATTTTTCGCATTTGTTATATTTTTTAACTCTTGTAAAGTGACTTGTATTTTAGTATATATGTTAAATTTACTTATAGCCTTAATTAATACTTTAAATTTTCTTTTATAGTTTATATTATTTAAAAAATATGAAAGATAAATACTAAATATAGCTAAAATAACTAATGAAATAATATATATAAGCTTATTCATAAGTTTTGCCTCTTTCGTATATAGTTTGTATAGTATTTACTGAGTCTAATATATACACTTTTCCAATGCTTTGCAATTTAAAATCTTGCATATATATAATATAATCTATATTTTTATACAAAATTTCTTTTATAAATTCTTCACTATACTTTTCTGCTTTTATATTTCTTTTAAATAATAATACGAGTCTATCTATAGCAGAACTTAAAGAATTTGCGTGAACTGTAGTAATTCCCATATGTCCTGTATTTATTGCATCAAAAAATACATAGGTTTCTTCTCCTTTTAATTCTCCAACAACAAGTACATCACTTGACATTACCAAACTGTGTTTTAAAAGTTCTTCTAAATCGATTTTATTATATGCTCTATCTAAAGTTATTTCCCTTTGTATAATATTTTTGTTATCAATAAATAATTCACTTGTTTCTTCACTAACTGTTATAGAAATATTTTCATCAAATTCTTTTAGTAATGCTTTAAGTAAGGTAGTTTTTCCACTACCGCCTTTACCGCAAATGACTACATTTGATTTACTCTTAACAATTTCTTTTAGTATGTTAAAAGCTTCTTTATCAAGCATTTTATATTTTTTATATAAATTAGATAAGTTAAACTCATTGTTATTTTTATGAATTCTTATTACTAAATTATCATTAAAACTATTTACTGGACTTATACCTGCTTCAATTCTTAATTTATATTCCTTATCACTTGCTATAAGTAAAGGCTCTTCATAATTTATAGTTTTATTATTCTTAATTGCACAGTATTTTATATAATCTCTTAAATCTTCTTTACTTTCAAATCTTTCATCTATTTTTTGCCATTTACCTTTTTGCTTAATATATATTAAATCATATCTAACTACTCGTATATCAGTTGTATATTCATCATCAATATATTTTTGCAAAATACCATATCCAAATATTTTATCAAGCACTTTACTTATAACAGTATCTATATCTTTTTCATTATTTATCTTATATTTTAAGTATATATACTCCTTTATTTTATCTATAAAAAAATCTTTATTTGCATTTTTTAAATATTTAGAATAATTTGTTGATAAATATTTTATAATACTATCTATATCAATATTTTCAGTATTTGCATTATTTTCAAAATTAATATCTAACTTAAATGGATTAATCAGCATCTTTTAACCCCATCTTTTCTATAAGTTTAAAAAAGCCTCTTTTATTTTCAGTATCACTTAACCCAAGTAATTTGTATATACCACTTAAGTCTACATTAATATTAAGATTTGCAATTCCACCATTTATATACCCTTCAATTTCTTTATAATAATCAAATACTGTTATAATATTATACCCATAAAGTAATGACTTTATCTGTTTTAACTCAAGAGAATCCTTTTGCATTTTGTTAACTATTATATAAATATTACTGCTATTAATATCCCATAATTTTGTAATTAACTCTATATATTTCATAGCTTGTCTTATACTCATATAATTTGCATTGATAACAAAGAATATTTTAGTTGCAAGATTTAAAGTATATGGTACTACATCTAAAAATGGGGATGTTGGTAAATCTATCAAAGCAAAATCACATTTGTTATATATACTTGTATAAAGCTTTTCATAATATTTATTTGACATTTTATTTTGGCAATCAAACAAACTACAATTATTTGTTATATACCACAAATTTTTGTTTTGATAATCTTTTATCATATATTTATCTATAATGTTGTTTATATCCTTTGAGTTATCCACATTTTCAACAATTTGTGAAAGTGAAGCATTCTTTTCATCAACATTATTTATTATATCAATAGACGGATTTTGAATATCCATATCAAGTAATGCTACTTTAATATCAAAATTTTTTGCAAGCTTTTTTGCTAAAATACTTGAAATAACCGACTTTCCAGAACCACTTGTTCCATATATTGCTATTAATTCTTTTGAAATCACACTAGGCTTTGTAACATATTTTACAGCTGGTTCATTTAAAGCAAGTTTGTTATCCACTTTATACACAATATTTTTTTCTTCTTTTATACAAGTTATAATTTCGTCTACATTAATCGTTTCACCTTCAAAAATATTAAACACTTCATTTGCAAACAAAAACTCTTTGTAACTACTTGTAAGTTCTTTAACTAAGTAGATAATTTTAATATTTTCGTTTGCAAGCCTCATTTGTTTTATATATAATTTTTCATCTATATTCCCTGCTAAACTATCTCTTGTAATAACTACATATTCCTCATTTGTATTAACTAAAAATTCAATTACATTTTCTTTATTATCAATATCATATTTGTACACCTTTTCTTTAAATTCTGCATCAATTTTTTTCTTAATTTCTTTATTATTTAATGCTACTAATATCTTCATTTTCTATTTCTCCTTCTATTATTTTATGTTCAAAATTACTTGCTTTTATTTTTAGCACAGATATATTATTTAAAAAGCCCATTAACATAGTTTGTTTCTCAAGCCTTGCAATACTTGCTAAATTTTCTTTAGTCATAATATTTAGTTTTTCTAGTAATTCTCTATCTGAAAATTCCAGTTTAAAAAATATCTTAAATTCTGAATTATTTAATATTCCTTTTCCATAATTAATATTTTCTTGTGAAAACAAATCAGATATATCTTGCGTTATCGTAACAATACTTGCTTTATTTTTTCTAATCGACTTATATAGCAAATTTATTAATGAAGCTATATTTACATTTTTATTTAGTTTTATATATTTCCATATTTCGTCAATATATATAATTACATTCTCTTGATATATATTGTTTTTTAAATATTTAACAATAGTGTTCAAAAAATAATATGTTATAACCTCCATTTCGTATGTATCTAACCTATTTGTATCAAGCACTAAACTATCTAAAATACTAATATTTGAGTAATTTGAAAGTTCTACATACCTTTTTGTTATTTTATCTAATTTACTATATAGCTTTTTATTTGTAATAAATTTTAATACATCTTTTAAACAAGGCATTTCATCCCCATCTTTTATTTTTTTAGTAATATAGACTTCTTCATTTTCTTTAGTTTTGTATAAGCTATTTAAATCATAATTTATATTTTTTTCTTCATAACTTTTAAGTATTGCTTTTTTTAATAGATTTTCTTCATTTAAAGAAAATTCATTTATTAATTTTAAAAAAGAAATAATATCACCTATTTTTTCATTTAATACATTTTCTTTGTAAATTTCAACATCTGCTTCATTTATTTGCATAATATTTATATAACTTTTATTTAAAGTATTTTTAAAACTAATAACCTTGATATTTAGATTATTTACAAGTGTTACATATTCTTTTTCAAAATCAAAAATATACTGTATCTTACCTTTTAAAAAATGTCTTAAAACAAGTAACTTGGCAAAATATGACTTACCACTACCACTACTACCAAAAATCGTTATATTTGAATTTAAATATTTTGTATCAAATATATCTATTATACAAAGTCTATTTTCATTTTTTGTATAGCCAAATACTATTCCATTTTTATCAAAGACATTTCTACTATAAAATGGAAAAATATTGCAAAGAGCAGATGTAGTAATATTTCTATATGTTTTATCAAGTAATTTGTTGTTATAATTATTTAATGGTAAAGTGAGTAAATACGAATCTAAATTTCTAAAATTGGTAATATTTGAATATAACTGTTTTGAATAAAGTTTACTTTGAAAGTTTTTTATAATTTCATATAATTTAGTTTCACTTGAAGAATAAAAAGTAATGATAAAATTAAATTTAAATACTTCCTCATTATTTATCTGTATTTTTTTCCTTAATTCCTTAGAGTCTAGTTGTTGCCTATTTAAAATATCAATATCAATTTGACTTTCATTTAATGTTTTAAGCTCAGCTTTAGAAGTAGAAATATAATACGATAAATCTTTTAACACTTTTAATGTATCTTGCTTTTTTATATAAATAGCAAGATCATACAAATAATTTTTATCTATTGCATCTATAATCTGTGTAAAATATATATTTACAGGATAGTCATATATTACAAGACTTGCAATATATTTATCATCTATTTTTATATATTTAAAATTGGTATTATCTACATATGATGGATAGAGGCTAAAATTGTATTTTTCATCCATTTAATTTACCCCCTAAGTTTTATTTAAATATTTATGTAGCAAATCCTCATAGTTTATTTTTCCATCTATTTTTTTAACTTTACAACCTATTTCTTCTAGTTTTAGCAGTAATTTATCTACTTTTTTTATACTAGTATCTTCTTTTGCATTTTCCGTATATGCAATTAGCATCTCTGTTTCATATATATCTTCTTGTTTAAGTTTTTCCTTCATATCTTGCACATATAAATTATATGTATAAATAGGTACATTTTCTTTAAGTTGCAAGTATTTTCTAATATATTTTTGTATATCAAGTTTTCTATTTGAAATAATAAATTGCAAGTTAAAATCACACTCTCTAAGCAATTGATTAAATAAGTTTATAACACTCTCCTGAATATCTTCTGACAAATCAAGAAATAACATTGGATGTACTTCATAAATATATAATTTTTCAAGTTTTTTATTTATTTGTAAAAGTACATAATCATCTTTTATTTCTTCAATTCTGTATAAATTGCGTATTTCTTTAAATTTATTCATATTACCCACACCTTTCTATTCTTTTTCCTTTTATTATTCACAGTTTAAAAAGAAATGCATATAATTAAAATATAACAATAAAATATATCAAAAATTGTTAAAGGAGATGATTTTAATGGACAGAAATCCAAATGATATGAACAATGTAGTCAATTCAAAATTAGTAGAACTTTTATCAACAATAGATAAAACAAAAATTGAACAAGTAAGTAAAATGGTACAAAATATGTCAAGTGACGATTTATCTAATCTTGTTAGAATGCTAAGTAAACAAAACACAAATAATAATACATAAAAATGAATGAAAATAACATACAAAATGCAGATAACCAAACTGCACTATATAACTTAATACAAAGCATTCAAACAAAGATTGATTCAAATCAAAATGAAAATCCTAAAATAGAAAATAATATAACTGAAAAAATAACAAATAATAATGAAAATATTGCTAAAGATACTAAGGACACTAAAGATACAGCTCAGAATTTAAATATTGCTTCATTACTCAATAATTTTGATATATCTAGTTTTTTAAATAATTTTGATTTTAGTAAAGAAAATTACAATAATAATAATAATAATAAAGAAAGTAGTTTTGATAGCTCTTTTAATTTTAATGATATTGATCCTGAAGCATTATTTAAAATTCAAAAAATTGTATCAAAAATGAGTAAAAACAATCCTAAAAAGGATTTACTTAGATCTTTAAAACCATTTCTTAGAAAATCAAGACAAGATAAAATGGGAGAATATATGACTATATTATCAATTATTGATGCTATAGACATATTTGGTAGTAAAGGTAGTGATTAAAATGTTTAACCAATTTCCATATTATAGACATCATAATTATTACAATAGATATAATAATTATGCTCCTACCTTTACTAATTACTATAATCCACATAATCAAGAAATATTAAACAATACAAAAAAAGAAGTTGAGGAAAATCAAAAAAACAAAGAAGATAACACTATAAATAGTTCAAGTACATCTAAAAAGGAAAAAACAAGTCCTTTAGATTTTTCAGGAGATAGGATAAAATTATTTAATATAACTATTCAAATAGATGATTTGCTAATAATAGGCTTAATCTTAATTCTACTATTTGAAAAAGAAAAAAATTATCCGTTAATAATTGTACTTGGTTTAATTCTTTTTAATTTTGATTTTAGTAGTTTACATTTCTTTTAAGTTCATTAATTTCATTATAATATTTAACTAATAATTTATCAATTTTCACGCTAGTCTCATATATTGTATCATATGAGTCTTCTTTTTTTATTTGTTCATCTAATTTTTTCTTCAAGCTATCTATTTTTTCAACAATCATTTTAATCAACTCCTTGTAACATACTTATATCATTTTAGACTAGATATGTCAATATTTGCAGACCATAAATCGACCGCAAATTTCGACAAAAACTACACTTTTTTAAAATTATATAACTTCAAAATGCTTCATATATACTAGTATATATAGTATGTAATTTTTAAATTTTTATACAAAAAAGATATTAAAGTAATACTTATACCTTAATATCTTTTTTATTTAAACAAAACTATATATTTATTCTATCTATAAATAGTCTTGCTTTTTTTGCTTTATTAATCAAGAATTGCATCAACGCGAGGATCTTCTATAAGTAATTCAACTATATCATAATAACCTTTATTTGCAGCATTATATAAAGCAAAATTATTATCACTACTAGGATCAACTCGTGAATCTGTAAGCAATACTCTCACTACTTCCGCATGCCAATTTAAAACAGCTTTTTTTAATGCATAATTATTTTGATTACTTGGATCTACAAATTTATTTTCAAGCAAAACTTTTACTACTTTTTCATGACCATTTTCTGCAGCCCAGTTTATAGCCCTATTATTTCTAGCATTAGGACAAACACTTCTCTTTGAAAGTAGCATTTTTACTATTTCATCATGCCCATGCTTTGAAGCAAGAATTAATGCCATATTATCTCTTGCTGAAGGGTCAACATTTTTGCATTTAAGTAGTACTTCTACTACTTTTTTTCGGCCTTTGCAAGCAGACATTATCAAAGAGATATTATCCATACAACTAGGATCTACTCGTATATCTCCAAGCAAAATCTTTACAATTCCTGCATATCCATTTTCTGCTGCAAGTCTTAACGCATAATTATTTTTACAACTAGGATCTACCCGTGGATCTTTCATAAGCATTTTAACAATATGCCCATAACCATTCCTTGATGCCCACCTTATAGCATAATTATCATTAACTGAAGGATCAACAATCGGATTCCAAAGTAATAACTTTACTATTTCATCATATCCATTTTTTGAAGCTACTTTAATAGCATAATTATGCATAGTTGCAGGATTAACTCGTTCATCTTTTAACAGTTTTCTAACTACTTTTGTATATCCTTTCTTTGATGCATAAGGAAGAATATACTTTTCCTTTACATTTGGTGCAATGTCTTTGTTTTTTAAAAACAAAAGTATTGCTTCTTCTTCCGAGTAACCACTTTTCATTGCAAGTTCGTCTAAACTGAAAATTTTCATTTTTTTTCCTCCTAAAATTTTATTTGGTAAATTTGAATTTTTCACGCACATTATATCATAGCAGTATCTTATTGTCAACATAATATAGCACAAAAAAAGAGACATTAAATTTCAATTTAACATCTCTTTTTTTATTATTTTATTTTTGTGTAAGTATTGAAAAAACTTGTTTTTCTTCGTCAAGTAATGATAAGAATTCCTTAATATCTTCTTTTGATATATTATTTAAAATATTTACATCTTCATAAACATCATAATTATTTAATGAACTTTCTATTATTCTTCGATAACATACATTTAAATTATCTGCTTTTTTAATAGTTTCACCTATTTTTTTCTTTTTAACTAGTTCAAACATTTCATTATCAATTTCTTTTGTTTTTATTTCCTTCAAATAGGCCGCTAAATCTTTTTTTAACTCTTCAATATTTGTTGAATATGCACTAATTATAACATGTGAAAAAGAAGCTGAGCCCTCATAGTCAAAATCTACTACATCACTTAAAACACCTTTATTATATTCCTTTTCAAAAAATGGTGTTATTCTTGAAAAATATAAATCTGATATAATATCACAAATTATACTTCTTTTTATAATCTCTTTATTCTTTACTACATCTAATTTATATCCAATACATAATTGAGGCATATATATGTCCATTTTTTGAGTAATTTCTTTTTGTGTTACCTCTTTTGGTTCTTCTTCAAAAAACTTTTTTACATCTTTTATTTCTTTTTTGTTATCATAGTCTTTTTCATATATTCTTAGATTTTCTTCTATAATTTCTATAGTTTTATCTATATCTACATCCCCAATAATAACAATAAACATATTTTGTGGACTATAAAATGTGTTATAGCAAGTATATAAATATTCTTTTGTTATATGAGATATTGACTCTACTGTTCCAGCAATATCAATTCTTACAGGGTTTTTACTATACATTGCTTTTAAAGTATTAAAATATACTGAAAAACTTGGATCATCATCATACATTTTTATTTCTTGAGCAATTATTCCTTGTTCTTTTGCTACATTTTTATCTGTAAAATATGGTGTTTTTACAAGTTTTATTAAAAGTTCTAAGCCTTGATTAAATTTATCTATTGTTTCAAAATAATATACAGTATGGTCAAAGGTTGTATAAGCATTTGAAGATATTCCAAGTTTAGAAAATAAATCTAAAGCATTTGCACCCTCTTGTTCAAACAATTTATGCTCTAGGAAATGTGCAATTCCATCTGGTACTTTAATTTTCTCATTATTTTCAATGTTTTCAAATTCATTTATTACAGAACCATATTTAGTACCAAACATACCAATTTTTTTCTTAAAATCTTTCTTTTTGCAAATATATACTTCAAGCCCATTTTTTAATACAGTTTTATATGTTTTTTCATCTAATTCATTACAAATTTCCACTTCTGTTTTATTCATTTTCGCCACCTCCAAGTAAAAAAATCTCTTCTACTTCAAGATTTTTTGAAATTTGTATAACATCTTGTTTAGAAACTTTTTTAATTTTTTCTATCATATCTTCTACTGAAACATCCTTTTCGTTATTTATCAATATATTTGATATTTTCATTTTTGAAAGAGCTATTTTAGAGTCATCCCACTCTTTTAAATCTGCAATTATACTTTCTTTTGCAGCATTAAATTCTTCATCAGATATATTTCCTTCTTCAATATCAGTTATTTGTTTTGTTATAACTTTCTTAGCCTTCTCGTAATTTTCTTTTTCAATTCCTGCAAAAATTATAATCATATCTTTAAATCTATAATACCTTGATCTTACAGTATATGCTAAAGATTCTTTTTCTCTAAAATTCTGAAATAATTTTGAACTAGGTGTTGCCCCCAAAATTGCATTATACAAATTTAAAGTGTAAAAATCGTCAATCTTACTATTTTTTATTCTTATTCCCATACTTAGCACACTTTGACTTGTATCACTTTCTTCAAAAGTTTCTTTTATCTTTTTTTGTTCTGTACCTTTATGAGAATTATATACTAAATCACTATATGGAATACTGTTATTTTTAGTTTCAAATTTATTTCTTATTACATCTTCAATACCATCATAGCCTTTAAGATTTCCTGATACTATAACTGTTATATATGAATTATTTATAACCTTATTATAATGGTCGTATAGCTTTTTAGCAGTGATACCTTGTATAATTTCTTCATCACCATACACATACATACCAAAACCTTCATCTTGGCACATAATTTCTTCCATTTTTAAAACACCATATCTTAATTTATCATCTTTTTTTGTTCTAATTTTGTCTAAGATAACTTCTTTTTCTCTTTCAACTAGTGTTTCATCAAAACTTCCATCTTTTATATTTGGATTATATATAATATCATACAAAAATGAGATTAAATCTTGAGTAATATCTTCTTTGTTTGGCAAAAACTCTTTATTAACACCTTCAACTAAAAATTCAATATTATATAAATCTCCGTATTTTTCAACATTTACATCAAAACTCGCTCCATATTTACTTGCCATATATTTTTCGATTTCTTTTTGAGAATTATACTTACTTGAAGATTTAGCAAGTACAGATGCAAGTAATGCATTTGCTGAGTTTTCTTCTCTATTTACATTCATAGTAAAATTAACACTTATGTATATACTTTTAAATTTTTCTTTATTTATTTTATAAATATTAATCATATATTCCTCCTAACATAATTTATTATTTGTATTTATAATTTATTTTAATCTATATTTTAGTTATTTTTAATTTTATTAATTTCTCGCACTATTAGTGCGACATTTTGTAACCACTCACCTCTTTTTTCTATATGCCAAAATTATATCACAAAGAAAAAAGTATGTAAATAAAACAACTTAAAATAATTTTGTAAAATTTCGACAATTTTCAAATTTTGTTTTACATAAATTATGCAATATAAAAAGTCAAGCAAAATGTCTTGACTTTAATATATTACATATTATTTAATTTAGCTTTTACAATATCACTTACTACTTTTCCATCAGCTTTACCAGATGTTTTTGGTCTTAAGTTTTGCATTACTTTTCCCATATCTCTAGCTGAAGTAGCTGCAGTTTCTTTTATAGCTTCCTCAACTAATTTTTCAATTTCTTCTGTTGTTAATTGTTCAGGTAAATATTTAGATAGTATTTCAATTTCTTTATTTAATTGTTCTACAATATCTTCCCTATTTCCTTTAATATAATCTCCTATTGATTCTTTTCTTTTTTTCACTTCTTTTGCAACTATTGCACTCATTTCTTCTTCTGTTAAAGTTTTTTGTGTATCTTTTTCAACTTGCAAAATAGCTGCTCTTAAACAAGTAATAGTATTTTTTTTCAATTCATCCTTGTTTTTCATTGCATCTTTTAAATCATTTAATAATTCTTCCTTCATAATTTCCCCTTTCTAAATTATTTAATCTTTATGCTTAAATTCTTCTTTTACATCATCAGTATTAGTAGTTTTTTTAGAGCTTAAAATTCCTATTATAACAAAGAAGAATAAAGCAATTATAAGCAACAACAATTTCCATATATCTGCAGAAATCATAACTACAGATATAATACATAATATACTAGTAATAGTATATAAAAGTAATACTGCTTGACGTTGGTTTAAACCTCTTTTAAGTAGTCTATGATGAATATGTGCACCATCAGGTTTTAAAAGTGGTTCTCCTTTTATAAATCGTCTTACCATAGCAAATACAGTATCAAATATTGGTACACCTAGTGCAATAATAGGTACTATAATTGCTACTACAGTATAACCTTTAGCAAAACCTAAAATTGATACTACAGAAAGTGTAAATCCTAAAAAATTGGACCCTACATCTCCCATAAAGGTTTTTGCTGGATTAAAATTATATGGCAAAAATCCAAGTGTTGCACCAACAAGAACTGCAGTTATAATTATTGCGAAAAAACTAGCTGATGTAGCTATAAATATTGAAAGCAAAGCAGTTGCTGATATAGCTGATATTCCTGCTGCAAGTCCATCTAGTCCATCTATTAAGTTTACTGCGTTTGTTACACCTATAACCCACAATAATGTTAAAGGTAAGTCTATTAATTCAAAATTTATTGTATCAGTATAAATAAATGGAATTTTAAAACCTGTTATTCTTATACCAAAATAATACACAATAAGGGCTGCTACAAGTTGAAAAACAAACTTATATCTAGCTCTTAAATTAACTACATCATCAATTATTCCCATTAATGCAATTATAAATGCTCCTAAAGCATATCCAACAAATTTTCTATCAAGTGCTATAGATTCAATATCTTTAGTAAATAAATAATATATTAAAAAACCTAAAGCCATTGATAATACAATTGCCACTCCACCAATTCTTGGCATTGGCTTTTTGTGTATTCTTCTATTATCTGTTGGTACATCCACTAAATTAAATTTATGTGCAAATTTAATTGTAATAGGAGTTAAAATAATTGCAAAAATAAAAGTTATAACTATAATACTATATACTGCTGCCATATTATTTACCGCCTTTATTCTGCATTTCTTCTATATTTCTTATTTTATCTAATCTTCTTATATGACGACCGTTTTCAAAAGTAGAATGTATAAATAAATCAATTATTCTCTTTACATTATCAAAATTTTCAGTAAACTTTAAATTAGCTCCAAGACAAAGTACATTGCAATTGTTATGTCTTTTACAAAATTCTGCCATTTGTTCATCTACACAGTCTGCTGCTCTAATTCCATTTACTTTATTACACGCAATTGAAATACCTATTCCGGTACCACAAATTGCAATTCCTAAATTATCACTATTTTCTAATACTTTTTCGCATATTGTAATAGCTATATCAGGGTAGTCATCTCCATCTTGATTTTCGTAATCAGTAACATCTATACAATCAATTTCTTTATCTTTAAGATATTTTATAATATTCTTCTTTAAAGTTATTCCTGTATGATCTGAACCAATTATAATCATAATAATCTACTTCCTTTAAAAACTTTCTATAATTTTATCAACGTAACGTGCTATTAACCTTGAACATTCTTTATATGTATCAAGATTATGACCATATGGATCAGCAATATCTTTCATAGTTGTATTAGGTTTTGAATATTCTATCAATGTAAAAACTTTCCTTCTAACACTTTGACAATAAGCCATTACATTTTTCTTTTGTTTCATTGTAAAAGTAATAATTAAATCATAATCTTTCAAATCTACTTGCAACATATTTTTTGCTCTATGATCTCTCATATCTACATTTAGAGAATACATTGCTTGAATTGCTTTTAAAGTTGCAACTTCTCCATCTATTGCATATATTCCACACGAATCAATAAAATATTCGTCTTCTTTTTTTAAATCTTTTACTCTTTTTTGCATATAGTACTTTGCCATAGGACTTCTACACGTATTTCCTGTACACATAAACAATATTTTTTTCATATAAAATATAGCCTCCATAAAAGTTATATTTTCATATGAATTATATTATCATAAAATCAAGCTAAAGTCAATTAAATAGTATCTTTTTAAACTTCAAACTTGTTAAATATTGGTAATTATTGCTCCTATTAATATTCCCAAAATATATATAATATATACATTTTTGCTATTTGTTAGCTTCTTAGAACTTGGAATTAGGTCACAAGAAACTATATATAGCATAACTCCTGCAGCAACTGCAAGACAAATTGCAATATATGTATTATTTACCTTTCCTATTAAATACCCAAACATTGCTCCAAAACCTGTGAAAACTCCAGAAATAACTGAATCAAATATTATTCTAAATGTATTTTTTTTATCAATTTTACTAGACATACCAACAACTATTCCTTCCGGAATATCGTGCAAAATGATTGATATTAATACTATCATACCAAGTGAAAATGAATAAATAAAGGAAGAACCAATAGCTACTCCTTCAATAAAATTATGAAAAGCCATTGATATTATAATAATTAAGGTTGTTTTGGAATAACCTTTTTTTAAATCTAATTTTTTGCTATCAATAAATTTATCAAGAATAACAATCATAAATATTCCAAAAAGAACTGCCATAATTACTATAGCTACACTAGAAATATTAAATGCTTCTTCTAACATATCAAAACATACAATACCTGTCATTATGCCTGCAGTTAACTCATATAACATCGCTAAACTATTTTTATTATTAATTTTTATTAATGCACTTATTACACCACCTATTCCACTACTAATACCACCTATTATACTCATTACAATTAATATCTTTATAACCATAAAGTTCACCTCTTTTAAATTATATAGTCGCTTTTAAAAAAATATATTTATTTTTCATTTATAGTTTTACATTTTAATTTATTTATGCTATACTTTGTAATATAAAGGAGGGAAAAATTATGGAAGATTATATAAAAAGATATAGTAAATATACAGTTTTACTTTCTTTAGTTTTAATAATAATGTCTATATTTTTAATTGCTAAACCAGAAGAGTTTTTAAATACAATAATGATACTTATTGGTATTTTATTAATTGTTAGTGGTATAATTCAAATAATATCATACTTTTCTAGTCCAAAGGAATTAAAAGCATTTAGTTTAAAACTTCTTTTAGGTTTCATTAGTATTATTTTAGGTATTATAGTAATAGTTAATACTTCATTAATTAACACTATTTTAACTGGAATAATTGGTGCTTGGATAATAATTCAAAGCATTATAAAATTACAAATTGCAATTAATTTAAAGGAAATGGCAAATAACAATTGGAAAGCTATTGTAATTTTATCAATTTTAACTTTAATTCTTGGTATAATTATAATATTTAACCCTTTCGGAGCTATTATAGCTATTGGTCGAATTTCTGGTATCACTCTACTTGTTTCTGAGTGTATCAACTTATTTGAATCAATATTTATGCTTAAACTTTAATATTTAAAAAATGGCAGAACTCAAGATTCCGCCATTTTTTATTTATATTTTAGTTAACCCTCCACTCCATACATAATTACCTTTTGCAGACTTGTACCAAATGTCATTACCTTGAACTTTTTCTCCTTTAACCTCTCCTACTGCTATAAAAGTATCTCCTTTAAAAAGACGAGGAGCACCTCCAGGTTGAGGCACAATAGCACTTTTTGTATTAGGCTCTTTTCTTACATTTGCTTCAGACTTATCAACTCTTACATTAAATGTTAAACTTCCTATGTCCATTTCTTTTTTACTTCTTAATACGCATATATAGCCATTAAATGGAGTATCTTTAAAAGCGACTTTTCTACTTTTTATTCCATTTTGGTCGTAAAACTTGCCATCACTTCCAATAAAGCCCATATGGCCATATCCTCCACCATAATTACTACCATAAACTAAAATATCTCCAGCTTTTAAACTTGTCCCTACTGATAGTTTATTAAAGTGTGCTAATACATCACTATTTGTTGCCCAATCCTTTGCATTTCCTCTTGCTTTAAATGGTATGCCTAATACTTGATATAACAATTGTTGTATTAAACTTACACACTCTCCTTTGTATTTATAATTAGGAGCAGGATTTGCTACACTTCCTTGAGATAATGCCCAACTTTGAAAATCTTTTAAATTCATATAGATTACCTCCCATAAATAGTATATGATAGGTAACTATTTCTAGTTAATTAAAAAAAGATTTAAAACATATAAAATATATGCTATAATTAAATTGTATCATTTGAACGAAAGGTATGATTATAATGAATATATTTAAGAATATGAAAATTAATAAATTATTAAAAGAAATTGAATCTGATGTAGATAAAGAGTTGATATCTATGAATTTACTAACTATAGATAATGGAAAGAAAAATTATGCTTTAGGCAGTACTAATATAAAATGGAAAATTCAAAAAAGGCTACTAAAAGAAAGATATAATATAGATTGGAATAGCCCTCAAGATAAAAACTCTAATACAAATTTTGATTAATATTATAAAAAAGAAGTCAATCAATACGATTGGCCTCTTTTTAATTAAATATACTTTATTTACCTTGATAAACTCTTTTTAATAATTCTGATAAATCAGAATCTTCTTCAATTTTTTTTGCTCCAGAAATACAAACTTCCATTGGATCTCTATCTTTATTAATCGGTGGTGCATATGTTGGTTTTAACATAGGTGCAGCTTCTATCTGCCTTTTAAATTCCTCTTCTGTTACTCCTAATAGACTGCTCATACTCTACATCTCCTTCAAATAATTATTTGTTTTTATACGATATTTCTTATTTAAATCATATCATAATTATATATATTTTTCAACATTTATTATAGTTTAAAAAACTAATAAAAAAATAGGTAAAAAACAATATTTTATGGCGGAGGCGAGAGGGTTCGAACCTCCGCTGCCCTAACGGACACTAACTGTTTAGCAAACAGTCCCCTTAACCACTTGGGTACGCCTCCATAAATCTCCACTGCTTTTTACCTATACTTTATTACATTAGTAACTATTTTTTAAATTATCAATGTACGAATCACATATTGGTAATTTTACATTATTTTTATTAGTTTGTCAATACTTTTAATAATAATTTTATCTTCTATAAATGGCAATAATAAATTTCCGATTTATTATGCACATATTTCACTTAAGATTTCGTTGGTACTTTTATAATTAA
>CANQLD010000015.1 GCA_947624625.1 uncultured Clostridia bacterium
TGCCAAATCTCTTTGTACAACCATATTTTTGGTTCGTTCTTGTATTGTTTATTTTTCAATGTACTAACGTCGTTTTTTAACTACGACTATATATTAATTTTAACATACCATAATTTTTTTGTCAACACATTTTATGTTATTTTTCTCTAATTTTTTTATATATGTTTTTACATAAAAATTTGTATATCAAAAATATATATAATTTTATTAATTTAACGACGTTTTTAATTATATTATATATGTCAATTTTTGTCAACATTTTTTGCGATATTTTTTAAATTTCTACTAAAATTACATCTTCACCTATTTTTTTTATTTTATCCCAAGATATTGAAATATTATTTTTCCCAAAAATACCTGAAAAAATTTTTCCAGTTTTAGCTACAATTATTTCGTGTATTTCCCCATTTTCAAAGTCTGCTTGAACATCAACAACAAATCCTAATATTGTTCCTTCGTTTATATTTATTACTTCTTTTTGTTTAAAATCTATCCCCCTTGCCATATTAATCACCATTATATTGATATGCAAAAAAGTAGATAAATATTCTTATCTACTTTTTAATGCATCTATTATCTTATTAAATTTCATTCCATTAGATGCTTTTATATAAACTATATCGCCATCTTTTATTTCATCATTTAAATCTTTAATTAGTTTATCTATATCGTCATAATGATAAACTTTCATTTCTTTCTCAATTACTTTTGCAATATTTTTTGCTTCCTTACCAAATAAATATACACTATCATAATTTAAAGTATTAATTATTTTTCCAACTTCACTATGCAAAACAGATGCAAAATCTCCAAGTTCAAGCATATCTCCAAGAACAGCGATTTTTCTTTTTGCTTTTAATTCATTTACTGTTTTTAATCCTGACTTCATAGAATCAATACTTGCATTATATGTATCATCAATTAATGTAATATTTCCTTTTAAATAAATTTTTTCAAGTCTTCTACTAAAGTTTTGATAATTACTTATTCCTTTTATTATATTTTCAGGTGAAATGTTTAAGCTTTCTGCCACCTTTATTGCACAAAGTGCATTTTTTACATTGTGTGTTCCAATTTGATTTATAACTAATTTACTTACTTTATTATATATACTTGTTTCAAATTGTGTATTATCTTCGTTTTGAACAATATTATTTGCTTCATTATCATAGTACTTAACTACATTATATTTATCATTTGAATTTACTTTTATTAAAAAGTCATCATCACCATTTAATACTAGCAAAGCAGGATTAATCATATGATTTGTTATTTGTATTTTTTCCTTAAATATTCCTTCCCTACTTTTGAATATTCCAATATGAGCAGTACCTATTACAGTTATAACACCAATATTTGGTTTTACTAAATCAGATAATTTTTCAAGTTCCCCTGGCATATCAGTACCAATTTCAAATACACATATATCTTGATTTTCCATTTCTAAAGCCATAATTGGAGCACCAATTAAGCTATTGTAATTTGCTTTTGTAGTTAAAACATTCTTTTCTGTTCTTAATACACTAGCAATCATTTCTCTTGTACTAGTCTTTCCTACACTACCTGTAACAGCTACAACTGGTATATCAATATGCTTTTCTCTATTATACTTTCCAGCATTATATAGTGCTTTTTCAGTATCCTCTACTTCTATAATACATATATCTTTATTTATATTTATACTAGAATCTATAACATTTTGCTTATCAATATAATCTTTGTTTATAAAAAAACCACATATTCCGTTTTTTACTGCATTAATTATATAATTGTGTCCATCTGCATTTTCACCAATTATTGGCACAAAAAAAGGTTTTTCTTCTACATTTCTACTATCTATAACATATTTTCTAGGTATAAAATCCTCACTACCATTTATCAACTTTCCTTTTGTTGCTATTACTAATTCTTTAATATTTAACATCTTATCACCTCTTCTATTTTAGCATAATATTATATAAATAACAATCTTAATATATATAATATGAAAAAATACAGTAATAATTCTTACTGTATTCTCATCTTTTATATAAATTTAGTTAATCTTCATTTTGTACTCTTTTTCTAATTCTTTCCAAAGCAGATTTTTCAATTCTTGAAACTTGTGCTTGTGATACTCCAAATTCTTCTGCAAGTTCAGTTTGAGTTTTATTCATAAAATACCTTTTTTCAATTATACTCTTTTCTTTATCTGATAACTTATCAAGCACTTGTGAGAGTGCTATTTTATCAACTAAAGCATCTGCTTCTTCTCTTTCATTTTTTAATTGATCTAATAAATAAATCTGGTCTCCACCATCATTATATACACTATCATAAATTGACATTGGTGCAACTTGACTATCTATCGCAAGTACAACATCCTCTCTTGATGCACCTGTTATTTTACAAATTTCCTCTATTGTAGGTTCTTCATTTTTTTCTCGTATATACTTTTCTCTTTCTTGTGAAATATGATATGCTAAGTCTCTTAAAGATCTTGTAACTCTAAAAGCACTATTGTCTCTTAAATACCTTTTTATTTCTCCAATAATCATAGGGACTGCATAAGTAGAGAACTGAACACCTTGAGATAAATCAAAATTATCTATTGATTTAATTAAGCCCACAACTCCAACTTGAAATATATCGTTTACATTTTCTCCTCTATTGTTAAACTTTTTTACTATGCTTAAAACAAGTCTTAAATTTGCTTCTATAAATTTTTCTTTATATTCAGTTTCTCCATTTTTTATTTTTTTTAGCATTTCTGCCTGTTCTTTTTGTGTTAGTCTTGGTAATTTTGAAGTATCAAGACCTTGTATCTCAACTTTTATACTTGACAAATCTATCTCTCCTTTTTATAACAAATTATCATTAACTATTTTTAGATATAATAATTTGATATATACAGCTTCGACATTATATGTTCTTTTTAGTGAAAATTTACCGTTTAAATGTTTATTAAATTTAATTCATTATACTACTGTAAACTTGAATAATTTGTAGAATTTTAATAATAGCAAAAAGTTATAAAATAATACTATTTTTATACTTTCACTAATAGTTATATAAAAAGAGATAATTAAATTTGTTGTTATAATAAAAAGTCTTTTTTTAAATTATTTATTACCTTTTTTTCTATTCTAGAAATATATGACTGACTAATTCCTAGTTTATCTGCCACCTCCTTTTGAGTTAGTTCATCTACACCATCAAAACCATATCTTAATTGCATTATTGTTTTTTCTCTTTTATTTAATTTTTTTATAGCATTAAGTAATACTTTTTTATTATCATTGTCCTCAACTGATTTATATATACTTTCATTGTCTGTACCAAGTATATCAGCAAGAGACATATCATTTCCTTCACTATCTGTATTTATAGGTTCATCTATTGAAATTTCACTCTTTATTTTGTTATTTTTCCTTAGAAACATTAAAATCTCATTTTCAATACACCTTGATGCATAAGTTGCAAGTTTTATATTTTTATCAAGGTTATAGCTATTTATTGCTTTCATTAAACCAATTGTTCCAATTGAAATTAGATCCTCTATGTTTACTCCTGAATTTTCAAATTTTTTTGCAATATATACAACTAGTCTTAAATTTCTTTCAATTAAAGTGTTTTTGGCATCAACATCTTTAAGCATTAATTTTTCAAGCAAAATTTTTTCTTCTTCTCCATCTAGTGGAGCTGGTAACTTTTCAGAACCTGCGATATAAAACAAAGATGTATCTTCTATTCCCAACATTTTTAAAATGTTCATATATATATTTCTTATCTTATCTATCTTTAACAATACATTACCCCCTTTAAATTTTCAATATAGGTGTTATAGCCAAGTAAAGCACCATATTCTTTATTATCAAAATTATTTTCTACAAAACAGACTATTATTTTTTTTATACAATTTATATATTTATTATTTTTATATACACAGATATTTCTAAAAATATACCCTTCTTGAACTGTACTATTACTTATTGTGTTTATATTTAAATTAACCTTGTTTGATTTATTTAAATAATAAACTAAATCTTTTTTGTATTTACTATCCACAAAAAGTACATCTAAATTATTTAGTATATCTTTTACAGAATTTCCAGTATCTACAAAACTAGTTATTTTTTTACCACCTATACAAACAATATACATTAAGTCGTTGTTTTTAATATTGCTTTTCCACATTTTCCACAAATACTTTGTAAATATATATATTGCAAATGCTGATATAACATATACAATTATTCTATTTAAGATACTTTGTAAATCAATTTTAAATAACAAAGTTATAGAAATTATACTTCCAATATATGCAAACATAAAAAACAAATAATATATAACAAGTTTTACTAATTTAATAAATGTTTTGGGTTTAAATGTTATATATACATATATTATTATTGATATTATTTTTATAACTATATTATCTAAAAAGTTATATTTTAATGTATGTACCAATGTTGTATAAAATGATATGAATACAATTCCTATAATCATACTAATTTTTTTACTCTTTTGTTTAGTAAAATATTTAATTTGCATAGATAATACTGCATTTACTATAAAATTCTCAAAAAAAATAAAGTCTAGGTAGATTTTCATTTAATCACCTAGACTAATTATATAATTTTATATATCAAAAAAATGTAGAAATATATTTATATACTCAACTTTTCGTTGACATTTATATCTATAAACGGTTAAAAAAAAATAAGTTTTGCTAAAATACAAAACTTATTTTACTTTACTTACTATTCGCCTCTATTTCTTCTTAAAAAAGGAGGAATATCTAAATCTATTTTATAATCATTAACATTTGATGTTACACTTGTTCTGCTAGAAATTGGAGAGTTAGCTATACTCATTTCATCTAGTTTATTATCTTCTAAACTATTATTTGCAGTTTTTAGTGCTTCACCAACTATATTATCTAATTGTAATTCTTGGAAAGGAGTTTTTGAAAAACCTGTTGCAATAACTGTAATAACAATTTCATTTTCAATTTTTTCATCTATTACAGCACCAAATATAATATTTGCCTCTGGATCAACTGATTTTTGTACAAGTTCTGCTGCTTCATTTATTTCAAGTAATCCTAAATCTCTACCACCAGTAACATTTATAATTACTCCTCCTGCACCTTCTATTGAAGTCTCAAGTAATGGACTATGAATAGCTTGTCTTGCAGCTTCTTGTGCTCTATGATCGCCTGATGCTCTACCAAGACCTATATGTGCAATACCTGCATTAAGCATTATTGTTTTTACATCAGCAAAATCTAGATTAACAAGTCCAGTTACTGTAATAAGGTCTGATATACCTTGTACACCTAATTTTAAAACATCATCTGACATTTTAAAAGCTTCAACTATTGAAGTTTGTTTTTCTACTACTTGTAACAATTTTTCATTTGGTATTACAATTAATGTATCAACATTTTGTTTTAATTCTTCAATACCTGCTTCAGCTTGTAAAGTTCTTCTTCTTCCTTCAAAAGGGAAAGGTTTTGTTACAACTGCAACTGTAAGTATTCCCATTTCTTTAGATGTTTCTGCAACTATTGGAGCAGCTCCTGTTCCAGTTCCACCGCCCATTCCTGCAGTAACAAATACCATATCAGCACCTTTTAAAGCTTCAGCAATTTCAGCTTTTGACTCTTCAGCACTACATTTACCAATATCTGGATTAGCTCCAGCACCTAGTCCACGTGTCAATTTTTCACCTATTTGGATTTTTCTTGATGCTTTTGAAACTGCTAATGCTTGCTTATCAGTATTTATAGCAATAAATTCAATTCCTCTAAGATTTGCCTCTACCATCCTGTTAACAACACTGTTGCCGCCACCGCCAACACCAACTACTTTGATGTTTGCTACTGAAGATTGTAACTCATTTTCCATTATTTTTTTCCCCCTTAAATTTTATATTATTTTTTAAATATTAATTTCTTAAAATTTTTTATATTGCCAATAATTTTATCTTTAAATGTTGGATCTGTAATTATTTCTACATCACTATTTACGTGTTTGCTATTTCCTAAACTTGCTATATATCTAACCATTCCAAAAACTGTCATATGTTGTGGTTTTATTATATTAATTAACTTAGGACTGCAAACTCTTACTTGGTCAACCTTTAACGTAAGCATAGCTAGTTCTTCTACCCCGACTATTTGACTAATGCCTTGTCCTGTTATGACGATACATTCTATTTTTGATGCTAAGTTATTGTCTGCTATCATTTTTTTCATTATTTGAAAGATTTCTTTTACTCTTGCTTCTATAACTTGTACTATATCACTACATTTTACAATGTTCGTATCTTTACTTGTAGCTTTTGAAGTTAATTTAACATCATGATTATTTGTTATCATCGCCATTATTGCAAGATTATATTGTCTTTTTAATTTTTCAGCCTCTTCATTTGATATATCAAAAGTAAGTGCAATGTCATTTGTTATATGGTCTCCTCCAACAGGTATAGTTGTATAAAATTCAATCTTAGAATTTTTATATACTGATATATCTGTATGTCCTCCACCAATATCAATAAGTAATACACCTATTTCTTTTTCTTCTGGCATTAAAACTATATTTGATGTTGCTAAAGTTTCTAATATTAAACCATCTAATTTTAAACCAGCATATTTGAGTGTTTGTTGCAAACTACTAATATAATTACCTTTTGCAATTACTACCTCAACTTCCATTTGAAAACTCTTACAAAAAGCACCTATTGGTTCTTCTTTATATGCCCTACCGTTTATAATATATTCATATGGTAGTATATCAATAATTTGTTCGTCTTTTTCAAGTTTAGTTGAAAGTTGTATTTTATCAAATAAATTGTATATATCATTAATTGTCATTCCATCGTCAGGTCGTTCAACATCAGATTCCATTACTACTTTCTCAATTCTAACATTCATACCTTTTATATTTACATAGGCAGAATTAACAGATAAATCTGATATTTCTTCAGCAGAACTAACTGCTTCTTTAACTGACTTTGCTACTTCTTGGGGATCTATAATTAATCCTTTTTTTACACCTGAGTTTTTAGAAAGACCATAGCCGATAACTTCTATTTCACTAAATTTATTAACTTGTCCGATTACACAGCTTACTTTAGATACACCAATATCTAAGCCAACTATTATATCACCTATAGCCAATCTTGTTCACCCCCAAATCAAAGTTATCTATATAATACTATCTTTTATAAAAAAAATCAAGCATTTTTACAAAAAAATGTAATATTTTTGTAATTTGTTTGAAACAATACTTTAACATATTGTTTTACTTAAAATGTTTTCATAAATTCCATCTTTTTTTCTATTTTGATTTATTAAAAAAATATAAATTAAAAAAATTAAAATAGATATATTTTTAAATATAATAATTTGATAAATAGAAATAACTAATAGTAGCAAAAAGAATAAATTATTTATATATTTCATAAAAATGTTACTATTTGATACATTTACATTAAAAATACCTCTTAAGATATTTATTAGTATATTGTAGCCATCCAAAGGATATATAGGTAGCAAATTAATTATTGCTAAAAAGATATTGATTTGATATATCATAATGTTATTTTTAAATAGTAAAGCAAGAAAAATATTAGATAAAGGACCTGCTAAAAAAATGATTATATTAACAAAAAAATTACTTTTCTTAACAGTATAATCTTTTTTTAATGATATATTTACACCTGAAATAGATACTTTAAATGTATCTATTTCTTTACCAAATAATGTAGCAACTAACATATGTGCAAGTTCGTGAAAAAATATAAATAAATAACATATAAAATAACCTGAAATATATTTTCTAAAATGTTCAGAAAATATATTCATAAAAAAAACAATTAAAAATAAATACTCTATTTTAAGTATAAAAAAAGGTGTATGTATTTTCATTTTTTCCTCAATATATTTTTATAATTTGATTTGGATCTACTGATGAACCATCTATTTTTATTTCAAAATGTAAATGAGGACCTGTTGACATCCCTGTACTTCCCATTAACCCTATTATACTTTCTTGTGTTACCTCGTCCCCTACATTTACATTTGTCTTTTGTAAATGTCCATATTTAAATATTACACCATCTGTTTCTATTTCTATAAAATTACCATAATATTTATTATTTTGTTCTACTTTTTTTACTATTCCATATGTTGCACTTTTTATTTCTGTGCCCATTTTATTTGCTATATCTACACCTGTATGGTAAGAGTTAACTCCTTCAAATATTGGTTCTCTATTTCCATATTTAGATGTAAGAGTTCCCTTTACTGGTAGTTTTATGTCGATTTTTTTACTTAATATTTTCTGAACATTATCTTTCATTGCCATAACTTGAGCTGCTGGTACTTCTAATGTTTGTACTAAATTATCAAGTGGTTCAGCACCACCCATACCTGTATTTTCATCTTGATTTATTTCAATACCTGTATTAGAAGATAATTTTTCTTCTTTAATAAATAGCTTTTTTATTGCCTTTTTTACTTCAAAATTAACAATATATGGTTTAACCTTTACTATATATTTTTCTTTTATACTATTTGCTAATCTTTCAGGTACGATATATTTAGTTTTTTGATATAAACTATTAATTATATCTTCACTTTTTTCAATGCAAGCATTTTTTGAATAGTCTTTGTTATATTCGCAAATTATTATTTTTACAAATTTATTTGAGATTGCTTGTTCTTTGAAAAATAGTTTTACTATAAGACAAACAAATATTATAGTAATTGATAAAAATATTTTAATAATTATTTTTAATTTAAAATTAATATGTTCTTTGTTTTCACTTGTAGAACTTAAGCCTTCCAAATTATTTTTAAGAATTCTATCCTCATTTAGATTATTTTTATGTTTTATATTTGTATTATTAATACTATTTATATTTTCTAAATCTATATTTGGCATTTCTTTTAACATACTCTTTCTTAACCTTCTTGCAGCTACCATATACACTATACCTCCACAACTTAGTACAAGTTCTTACTTAAGTATATTAAATAATATTATTTTTATGAATTAAAGTTATTGAAATGTTGTATTTTATTTATGCATTGCTTAATTTGAAATAAAAAAGAGAAGTAAATTTTTCTTTACTTTACCACTCTTTTCTAGATATATTAGAAAATATTTTTTTAAACTTTTTTACCTTTTAAATACCAAAGATGTTCACTTTCTATTTTAATTTTTCTAATCTTCCCAATATCTTCTTCATTTGCTTTAAAAATTACTACTTTATTTTGACTTGTTCTACCTGTATATAACTCTTTATTATTTTTGCTTTTTCCTTCAACAAGTACAGTATATTCTTTTCCAATCATTCTTTCATTTAGTTTTGGTAACATTTCTTCATATAATTTTTTTAATCTTTCAAGTCTTTCTACTTTAATATTAGCATCTATTTTATCTTCAATTTTTGCTGCTTTTGTACCAACTCTTTTTGAATATATAAACATATATATTTGATCAAATCCTACTTTTTCTACTACATCTAATGTTTCTAAAAAATCTTCTTCGCTTTCATTTGGAAAACCAACTATAATATCAGTAGAAAAAGATATACCTTCAATAGTTTTAAGTTTTTCAACCAAATCTAGATATTGTTCTTTAGTATATTTTCTGTTCATTTCCTTTAAAATATGTGTACTGCCTGATTGCAAAGGAAGATGAATTTGTCTTGCTATTTTTTTAGAATTTTTTATTACTTCAATTACATCGTCACTAAAGTCTTTTGGATGTGGCGACATAAAGCGAATTATTTCTATTCCTTCTATTTTTTCAATATCTTTTAATAACATTGCAAATGTATATTTCTTATCTTTAAAATCATTTCCATAAGAATTAACATTTTGTCCAAGCAACATTATTTCTTTATAGCCTTTTTTGGCTAAATTAATAATATCGTTAATTATATCTTCTGGCTTTCTACTTCTTTCTCTTCCTCTAACATAAGGTACTATACAGTATGAACAAAAATTATTACAGCCATATATAATACTTACACTTGCTTTATATTTATCATCATAAATTATTGGAACATCTTCTTCTATTTCATTTCCAACTTCAATATATTCTATTGATTTTTTGTGATTTAAAATAGCATCATATAATTTTTGTGGAAATATACTCATTGCACTAGTTCCAAGTACTATATCTACAAAAGGATATGATACTTTTATTTTATCTAAAATATGTTTTTGTTGTGTCATACATCCCACAACAACAATAAATACATTTTTTTCTTTTATTCTTCTATTTTTCAAGAATCCAAGTCGTCCAAACAAAGTATTTTCTGCATTTTCTCTAACACAACAAGTATTAAATAAAATTAAGTTTGCTTCTTTTTCATCTAACTGTTTTTTAAATCCCATACTTTCAAGAATACCTGCATATTTATTTGAATCATTTTCGTTCATTTGGCATCCCATTGTATCAATTGTATATGTTAAGTTGTTTTTTTCAACATATTCTTTTATTTTGTCTTTATAACTATTTGTAAATCTCATTTTTTTCTCCTATAATAAACATAAAACATTATACAACATTTTACTACAGTTTTCAACATTATTTTTTAGAAAAAAAGGCATTATATAAATATAACACCCTTTTACATTTAACATTTTCATTGAAATATTTTCTTTCTTATTTTCTTAATAATTTATTATTTTATAGAACTGATATCATAAAATCATTTATCATTTTTACAAACTACAACGCACATTGATTTATTAAATTCAGGTATTTTTTCAGAAATCCATTTTCTTTTAACAATTAAATTATTACTTAATAATTCTTGCTCAAATGTATTCCAATTAACAACATTGCAAGATGTAGTAACAATATTTATTTTTTTATTATTACTTACAATAACTCTTTCAACATCATCAAATGATTTATTTACATCTGATTTATATTCCTTTATTCCATCTCCCATTGATACTATTAAGGCACTACCCTGTACTTTTAAATGATTTCGTATAAATTCATAAAATTTATTCCTATGTTCTTTATTAACAAACATATGAATAACCGCTATTGAATAAATAAAATCAAATTTTTCTTTTAATGTATCATTAATAATATCAAATTGCCTAAATTTATCATTGTATTTATAATTAGATAATTCTTTACATTTTTCTACAACTGTTTTTGAATAATCTATAGCAAGAACATTATAGTTTTTATTTAAAAGAAATATTGCATCCCTACCTTCTCCACACCCTATTTCTAATATTTTATCATTTGATGTTATTTTTTCTTTAAGTATTGTCTCAATAACATCTGGAGTTGGCTCTTTTGATGACCAAAGATAATTATGTTTATACACTTGTTGGTATCTTTTTTCATATGCTTTATAATAATCAGAGTTTATATTCTTTAAGTTATCAACATTTTCATACTTTTTCTCTCTTTTTTCCACATTATCACCATACAAATTATTAAATCTAAATATAGTTTATTTTATCATTTTTTTACACTTATATCAATATATTTTCATTTACTCTTGATTTACCTTAATTTTTATATCCTTAATAATTACTTTTTTTCAATTTTTTTGCTTAATTATTACTTTATTTTATTAACATCTTTCTAAAATCAGATGCTAAATATAACGAACCTGTTACTATTATATTATCCACATTTTCAACATTTTTTGCTTTATTAAAAGCTTTAGCATAATCTTCTATATATACTGAATTTTTATTATATTTTTTTGCAATATCTAATAAATTATCTTGATTATTCTTACCTAAATTATATTCTTTTTTTACAGGAACAATAATTAATTTATTAAAAAGTGGTGCTACAATTTCTAAAAATTCTTTATGTTGTTTTCCTTCAATCATCCCTATAATCCCCACACTGTTTTTGTATTTAGAATTTTCTATAAACTCCTTTATAGTTTTTGCACCTGATACATTATGAGAACCATCAATAATTACTAATGGATTTTTACTTACTATTTCTAATCTAGCTGGAAAGACTGCAGTATTTATTCCTTTTTCAACTATTTCATCTTTTATATTATAACTTAATTTATTTAATATTTTAATAGTTTCAATTGCACTTATTGCATTATATACTTGATACTTTCCACATAAACTTAAATTATATCCTTTATTTTCATATATAAAAAAATATTTCAAATTATCTTTTGTTTCTAGCTTTAAATCATTAACACTTGGAATAATTAAATTACTATTTTTATTTTTACATACTTCTTTTATAACTTTTAAAGCTTCATCTCTTTGTTTTATGTATGATACAACATTACTATTTTCTTTTATAATACCACATTTTTCAAATGCAATTTCTTCTATTTTATTTCCTAAATAATTCATATGATCAAAATCTATTAAAGTTATAACTGAAACTAGAGTATTTTCTATTATATTTGTAGCATCAAACCTTCCACCCATTCCTACTTCTAGACAGACAATATCACAATTTTTTTCTTTGTAATATACAAAAGCTATTGCAGTTATTATTTCAAAAGAACTTGGAGCATTATTTTCTTTTTCCATTTCATTTATAATCTTTTCCATACTTTTTAAGATTCTTGAAACATCTTCATTAGATATATAATTATCATTTACTTGTATTCTTTCAGTAAAATCAATTATATAAGGAGATATAAATTTTCCTACATTATAACCTGCATTTTTTAAAATATTTGCAATCATAGTAGTTGTTGACCCTTTTCCATTTGTTCCTGCTATATGAATAAATTTTAAATCTTTTTGTGGATTTCCTAAATAATCCAATAAAATTCTAATTCTTTCTAATCCAAGTTTTGGTTCAGAATCTCTTTTTTTATATATAAATTCTAGTATTTCTTTATTATTCAATTATATTACCTCTTTCTTTTTTAACATACTATATAATATAATATTTATTCTTAAATGTAAAGCTTATAAAAAAACCACCGTAATAATTTTTACGATGATTTTTTAACACCTCAATTATTTTAATTAATTTAAAAAGTATGTTAATACAAAGAAAAACAAAATTATAACAAGCGGTAACCAAAATAATTTTAGTATTAATGAAATAAATGCTCCAATAAATTCAATCAAAAAGCTCATAATTAGGCCTCCATATTTATTTGTTATTAACATAATTATATCATATATTTTGCAAAAAGTAAATAAAAAAAGATTGAACTTGTTATAAATCCAATCTCTTCTTTATTAAATTCTTTCCATATAAGAACCTGTTCTTGTATCTATTCTTATCTTATCCCCTATTTCAACAAATATTGGAACATTAAAAGTAGCTCCAGTTTCAACAGTACAAGGTTTTGTTGTTCCTGTTGCAGTTGCACCTTTAATTCCAGGTTCTGTATAAGTTACTTCTAATTCTACAAATGTAGGAGGTTCTACACCAAATACATTTCCTTTATATGATAATACTTTAATATTCATATTATCTTTTAAATATGGAAGTGTATCTTCAACTTGTTCTTTTGTAAGTTCAATTTGTTCATAAGTTGTAGTATCCATAAATGTATAATTAGCTCCATCATTGTACAAATACTGCATTTCTTGAATTGTAATTTGTGCTTCTTCTACTTTTTCTGTAGGGTTAAATGTTTTTTCAATATTTTTACCAGTTATAACATTTTTTAAAGTTGTTCTAACAAAAGCTGCTCCTTTTCCTGGTTTAACGTGTTGAAATTCAACAACTCTATATACATTACCTTCCATTTCAAAAGTAACACCATTTCTAAAATCTCCTGCTAAAATCATAAAGTACCTCCTAATTTTAATTATTTATTAACTTTTTCAACTAATGCTTTAAAGCCTTCAAAATCATTAACTGCCATTTCAGCTAACATTTTTCTATTAATTGTTACATTTGCTTTTTTTAGTGCAGACATAAGTTTACTATATGTAGTACCACACATTCTTGCACCAGCATTAATTCTTGCTATCCATAATTTTCTAAAATCTCTTTTTCTTTGCTTTCTACCAACATATGCATATTTTAATGATTTCATAACAGCTTGATTAGCCATTCTAAATCTAACTGATTTTGCTCCAAAATAACCTTTTGCTCTTTTTAAAACTTTTTTATGTCTTGCTCTTGTTGTAACAGCTCCTTTTACTCTTGCCATTTTTCTTCTCTCCCTTCTTCAATAGTTAATTACTTATATGGTAATAATTTTTTTACAGCACTACTGTTTGCACCGTCAACATAAGAAGATTGCTTTAAAGACATTTTTCTTTTTGCTGATTTGTGTGTTAATTTATGTGCTCTATTTGCTACATTCTTTTTTACTTTACCAGTACCTGTAACTGATAATCTTTTTTTAGATGAGCTATGTGTTTTAATTTTTGGCATAAATAATCTCTCCTCTCTTAACCTTTATTTTTGATAGGTGATAAAAACATATTAAGATTTCTACCTTCCATTTTAGGTTCTTTATCAACTTGACAATTTTCAATCATATCTTTAAAATCACTCATAATTTGTTTTCCTTGATTAACAAAATTAAGTTCTCTACCTCTAAATCTCATAGATACTTTAACTTTATTACCAGAGTTTATAAACTTACTAGCCATTTTAGCTTTTATTTCTAAGTCGTGCTTATCAATATTTGGTGAAATTCTTACTTCTTTTGTTTCAACAACTTTTTGGTTTTTCTTAGCTTCTTTTGCTTTTTTTGCCATATCATATTTATACTTACTATAGTCTAATAATTTACAAACAGGATTTTCTTGATTTGGAGAAACTAGAACTAAGTCAAGTCCTCTTTCATCTGCAATATCAAGTGCTTGTTTTATAGACATTTTGCCAAGCTTTTCACCTTCATTAGTAATAACTTGAACTTCTGAAAATTTAATTTGTTCGTTGATTAAAAAATCTTGTTTTATACTAAACACCTCCAACAAAAATATAAAAAAGATTGCTCTTTAAACAAGGCAATCCTCTCATACACTTAAATATACTTAAAATTATATATAAAAATATATATCTTAATGTTTTTTAAGTAACCTTACTAAGACGAAACTTGTAAGGTGAGAAGATTTCCTCTACTTTACTTTATATATTATACATAATATTTCTTTATTTGTCAACATATTTTTAATTTTTATTAAAAATTTTACATTTTAAGGACTTTTTAAATTTATATCAATAAACTAAAAACGTTGAATTCTACTATTCAAATTCAACGTTTTTTAATACTATATTATTTAATTTATTTTTATACTAAATGTGCTAAATAACAAGAAAAGTAAAATCAAAATTATTATTACTACTAATAAAATAATTGAAGTTTTACTATTTTTTTTTTCATCTTTATTTTTATATAATATTTTATATACTAAATAAAATAATAAATATCCAAAACAAATCAAAAATATTGGAAAGTATTGAAAAATTTTAACTAAAACTGTAGGTAAGAAAGCATCAAATCCATAAATATTTGATCCAAAAAAACCAATACCACCCATTGCAAATATGCCACATAGTATAAGATAAATAAACGGAACTAAACTAATTATAAAAAGTATTTTTAGAATTTTTTCTTTTTTCATATATATTCCTCTTTTTTTCCATAATTTAATATAATATTAATATGTTTCAAATATATATAAACTTATGTATATTCATTTATTCATATTTTCTAACATTTTTTCTTGTTCTTCAGTATATTTTTCTAAATCTTTTAAATTAGAATCATATATTTTATTAATTCCATGTATATTATATACTAAAATTAACACTATAATTGCTACTATAGAGATTATTAATATAATAAAATTCTTTTTATTTTTCATTTTATTATATAGTTTATAAAATAAATAAAAAATTAAATATAATAAACATGGTAAATATATTGGCCAATAAAATATAAAAACAAAAATAATATATACTAAAAATGCTTCAAAACCATTGTAATAACTATTAAAAACTTCAAATCCGTTCATTTACCGTATTGTATATACTACTTAATACTAAAAAAATTAATGGAATTAAACATATAACAAATATTATTTTTAAAATTTTATCTTTTTTCATATATACCTCATTTAAATATCAAGATTAGTTACATATTTTGCATTTTGTTCTATAAACTCTCTTCTTGGTTCAACATTTTCACCCATAAGAACTGTAAATATCTCATCTGCTTTTACAGCATCTTCTAATGTCATTTGTACTAAAGTTCTATGTTCAGGATTCATAGTAGTTTCCCATAATTGATCAGAATCCATTTCTCCAAGACCTTTATATCTTTGAATATTTAAAGAATCTCTTGCTATACCTTTTTCTTCTAATTCTTTTAGTTTTATATCTAAATCTTCTTCGTTATAACAATAAACATCTTCCATACCTTTTTTAGCAAGTTTAAACAAAGGTGGTTGTGCTGCATATACCATACCATTTTCAATTAATGGACGCATATATCTAAAGAAAAATGTAAGTAAAAGTGTTCTGATATGTGCACCATCAACATCGGCATCTGCCATCATTATAACTTTATGATATCTTAATTTTTCTAAATTAAATTCATTTCCAATTCCTGCACCAAGTGCTACTATAACTGGTGATAATTTTTCATTATTATATATCTTATCTGCTCTTGTTTTTTCAACATTAATCATTTTACCCCAAAGTGGAAGTATTGCTTGGAATCTTCTATCTCTACCTTGTTTTGCACTACCACCTGCAGAATCTCCCTCGACAATATATATTTCACACTTTGTTGCATCTTTTTCTTGACAATCAGCAAGTTTTCCTGGAAGTGTTGTTGACTCAAGTGCTGATTTACGTCTAACTAATTCTCTTGCTTTTCTAGCTGCTTCTCTTGCTCTTGCTGCACTCATAGTTTTATCAAGTATAGCTTTTGCAACTGCTGGATTTTCTTCTAAGAAATCTCCTAATTTTGTTAAAGTAATACTATTAACAACTCCTGTAACTTCACTATTACCAAGTTTTGTTTTAGTTTGTCCTTCAAATTGTGGCTCTAATACTCTAACACTAACTACTGCAGTAATACCTTCACGAATATCTTCACCTAATAAATTTTGGTCTTTTTCTTTTAAAATATTAAATTTTCTAGCATAATCATTAAATGATTTGGTAAGTCCTCTTTTAAATCCATCTACGTGAGTTCCACCTTCACCTGTATGAATATTATTAACAAAAGATAAAATATTTTCTGTATATGAAGTTGTATATTGAAGAGCAATTTCAACTTGAACATCATTTTGTTCAGCTTCATAATAAATTATATCTTTATTAACTGGCTCTTTGTTTTTATTTAAAAATTCAATAAATGATTTTAAACCACCTTCATAATGGAATACTTGCATTTCAGTACCTTCTTCTCTTTTATCCCATAAAGTGATTTTAAGTCCTTTATTTAAAAATGCCATTTCTCTAAATCTACTTGCAAGTGTTTCTGTATTAAATTCAGTTGTTTCAAATATTTCAGCATCAGCTTTAAATTTAACTAATGTTCCAGTTTTCTTTCCTTCTGCTACTTTATGAAGTGGTTCTGTCACTTTACCTCTTGAAAAAGATATTTCATATATTCCATCTCCATTACAAGATTGAACAGACATTTCTTCTGCTAAAGCATTAACAACTGAACCACCAACTCCGTGAAGTCCACCGGATACTTTGTATCCTCCTCCACCAAATTTTCCACCTGCGTGAAGAACAGTATAAACTACCTCTATTGCAGGTTTATGCATTTTTGGATGCATTCCAAGTGGTACACCTCTACCATTATCTTTAACAGTTATATAATTATCTGGTAATATTTCAACATTTATTTCAGTACAGTATCCTGCTAATGCTTCATCAACACTATTATCTACTATTTCCCAAACTAAATGATGTAGACCTACTACACTTGTTGTACCAATATACATACCAGGTCTTTTTCTAACCGCTTCAAGTCCTTCTAAAACTTGTATTTGATTTTCATCATATTTTGCCATATTTATACCTCTTTCCATAGATACTTTTACTTATATCATATTTTACATTCATTTTTCAAGTGTTCCATTTAAAACTTTTAAAATTTGTATATTATCCACATTATTAACAAATGAAGCATCTGTTGTGGTAATTATACTTTGATATTTTTCTATATATTTTAATAAAAAATTAATTCTATCACTATCAAGTTCAGACATTATATCATCTAATAGTAATATTGGTGTCTCTTCCATTTCTTCTTTTAAAACTTCAAAATTTGCAAGTTTTAATGTAAGAAGTGCAGTTCTTTTTTGTCCTTGTGAACCGTATTTACTTACATCTAAATCATTTATATATATTTCTATATCATCTCTTTGAATCCCTTTAACAGATGATTTTCTAAGAATATCAATATATAAATGTTCATTTAAATATTTCTTTACTTCTTCCCTATCTTTATCTAAAAAATCACTTATATATTTAATATTTATATTTTCTAAATTATCAGTTAGCTTTTTTTCAATATCTATAGCTTTGTTTAATATTTTATCTATAGTTTTTCTTCTAAAATCAACTATTTTTACAATGTAATCACTCATTTTTTCATTTAATATATACATATATTCTTTATCAATTACATCTTTTTTTAATAATGCATTTTTTAGTTTCAAACATTTCATATATTCTTGATGTAATATCAAATATGATTTAGATAATTGACAACAAATCATATCAACAAAACTTCTTCTTTTACTTGGTGAACCTTTTACTATATCTAAACTATCTGGTGAAAAAGTTACTATTAATATCTCTCCTATATGATCTGATAACTTTTTTATTTTAATATCATTTTTTATAATTTCTTTTTTATTTAAATCATTTATATTAATCTTTATATTACTTTCACTATCTTCTTTTAAATAGTTAATATCTAAATTACATACATTACTATTAAAATTTATTACTTCCATATCTTTTATAGTTCTATATGATTTACCAATAGCACATAAATAAATTGCTTCAATTATATTTGTTTTACCTTGTGCATTATTTCCAACAAATAAATTAATACCATTTACAAAATCTATATTTTCATCTTTATAATTTCTAAAGTTTTTTAGTTTTAAATTTTTTAAATACATCTTTTACCTCTTGTATATTACTTTTTTATTAAATGCATATAAACAAGAAACTTATAAAATTTCTTGTTTATATGTAAGTTATGTTAATTATATTTATGTTATGATTTTAATTTTATTGGTAAAACTACATAGATATAATCATTGTTTACAACTGGTTTTATAAGGACTGGTGAAATACTTGAAGTAAATTCTATAGATACTTCACTATCATCTATTGCTTTTAATGCTTCTATTACATATCTTGGATTAAATCCTATCTCTATATCTTTTCCTTCTACAACAGAACTAATTACTTCTTTTGCATCTCCTGTATCACTAACACAACTAAGTACTATTCCATCTATTCCAATTTTCATTTTAACTGGTGATTTTTTATCTTTTTCTTTATTTTCTCTTGCAAAAAGTGCAACTCTTTCAAAAGAATCTAATAAACTTTTAGTTTTAACTCTTACTTTAGTTTCATAATTTTCTGGTATTATAGTATTATAATTTAAGAAATCTCCTTCTATTATTCTTGAAATAATAATACTTTCTCCTATTTGAAATAATGCTTGATTTTTATTAACTCCAATTTTTATTAATTTTTCTTCATCTTCATTTAATACTTTTAATAAATCATTTAATACTCTACCTGGAATTATTGCTTTAAAATCATTTATATTTTTATCACTTAAATTTTTTCTTAGTGCAAGTCTAAATCCATCTACTGCTACAATAGTTAAAATATTATTTTCAACCTTTACTAGTGCACCATTATATATAGGTCTATTTTCATCACTACTTACACAAAATATAGTTCTTTTTACCATATCTTTAAATATATTTTGATTTAATTCAATTGAACTTTCCACATTAAACACAGGTAATTTTGGATAATCACTTGCATTCATAGTTGCAAGTTTAAAAACTCCATTTATTGATTTTAATATAAATAAACTATCTTCAATATACATTTCAACACTTTCATCTTCTATTTTTCTTACTATTTCATTTAACATTCTTATATCTACAACTGTTTTTCCTTCTTCTTTTATTTCACAATCAAATGTATATTCACAACCTAGCTCTAAATTATTAGTAGTAAGTTTTAATTTATCTTGATATGCCTCAATTAAAACTCCTTCAAGTATTGGCATTGTTGTTTTTACTCCTGTTGCTATAGATACAGTATTTAATCCATTTATTAATTCTTTTAAATTACATTTTATATTCATATTTTTTTCCTCCATAAAATTTTTTTTGATTTCAAATCGTTATATACATACATAATATTATTATATATTATATATAATTTAGTAGTAGTAGTAGTAGGTGTTGTGGATTGTGTGGATAACCTATTCAAACACTTGATATTACTAACAAAACTACTGTTGATAATTCTGTGGACAAGTTGTATTTTTTATCCACAGAAAATTTGTTTGGTGTGGATAAATTTTATTTTTTATTTTTATACACAGTTTGTCCACATAGATATCCACAGTTACTTGTGGATAATTTTTTACACGTAACTATTTCGAAATTTATTTGTAATATTTTTGTAATAATACCTTCTAATCCACTATAGATAAGGCTTTTTTGATATCGTCAATTAAATCTTTTGTTTCAGGATTATTTTCATATTCTTCTTTTATTTTAGCATATCCGTGTAATACAGTTGAATGATCTCTTCCACCAAAGTCTTTTCCTATTGATGGAAATGACATATTAGCAATTTCTCTACAAATATACATAGCTATTTGTCTTGGATAAGCTACGTTATTTGATCTTTTATCACTTACCATATCAGATACTTTTATATTAAAAAATTTACTTACTACTTGCATAACTAATTTACTAGTTAAAACTTTAGTGTTTTTTACAAGCACAGATTCAATTATATTATCTACAACTGAATTAGTTAATTCATTATTAGTAAATGATGTATATGCAACAATTTTTGTAAATACCCCTTCTAACTCTCTTATATTTGATTTTACAGTTGTTGCTATTTTTACTAATATATCATCATTTATTACATATCTTTCTTGTTCTGCTTTTTTTCTAAGAATTGCAAGTCTTGTTTCATAATCTGGTGTTTGAATATCAACTGAAAGTCCCATTTCAAATCTAGTTTTTAATCTATCTTCAAGTAATGCTATTTCTTTGGGTGGTTTTTCTGATGTAAGTACTATTTGCTTTCCACTTTCAAATAATGTATTAAAAGTATGGAAAAATTCTTCTTGACATTTATCTTTACCAGCTAAAAATTGAATATCGTCTATTAATAACAAGTCTATATTTCTATATTTCTTTCTAAAAGATTCATTTTGGTTATTCATAATAGCTGATATTACTTCATTTGCAAATAATTCACCTGTACAATATATTATTTTTGTATCTGGATTATCATTATACATTGCATTTCCAATTGCTTGCATTAGATGTGTTTTTCCAAGTCCTACTCCCCCATATATAAATAAAGGGTTATATTTTATTCCTGGATTTTCATAAACTGCTTTTGCAGCAGCATTTGCGAATCTGTTGTTTGAGCCAATTATAAAATTATCAAAAGTGTATTTTGGATTTAATCCTGCTTTTTCATTTGTTTTTTGTTGAACATTATTATTATCTATTTGTTCTTTTTCTTCTTTTGTGGTTTGACTAACAATATTGTTATTTGGTTCTATATCTTCTTCTACTTCTTCAGTATTGTTAGAATCTGGAATTATTTCTTTTGCCTCAAATGTTATGTTATAATTTTTTTTAGTTAAAAAAGTTAATGTATTTTGGATTAAGTCTAGATATCTTTTTTTACAAATATCGATATGATAATTTGATGGTGATAAAAAGCATAAAGTATTGTTATCCACAACTCTTGGAATCATAACATCAACATATGTTTTATACCCAACTGGAGATATCTCTTCTTTCAGTATTTCTAGGGCTTGAGACCATATTTCCATAAAATTTTCTTCCATCACAACCACCTTTCTTAAACATATGTTTTGCACAAGTTATCCACAGAGTTATCCACAGGTGTTGATAACTTTTCGACAAAAGAGAATTATCAAAAAGTAAATTTTACATAAATTTTGTGGATTGCTGTGAAATATGTGAAAAAATTATAAAAAATTGTTAAAATAAATATATCACGAATTGTTAGAAATTTCAATAGTTTAGAAATTTTTATAGAAAAAATTGGTAAATATTGTTTAATTTTTTTTGACAAATTTCTTCTTGAAAAAATTTATTTAAAAAATGAATTGACAAACCTAAAAAAATAATGTATAATATATTTGCTTTAATTTATACAAAAAAGTAATAGTTAAGAATTGTCAATAGACATAAATATATCAAATGCAATTAGGGGGTGTAGCAATTGAAAAGAACATATCAACCAAAAAAAATACAAACTCAAAAAGTTCATGGCTTTAGAGAAAGAATGAGCAGTGCGTCTGGACGTAATGTTTTAAAACGCAGAAGAGCTAAAGGAAGAAAAGTTATAAGTGCGTAGGACTACTTTTTAGAGTGGGTATGTTTTTCATATCCACTTTTAACGTATTTAAGGTGAAATAATGAAAAATACATATCGTATAAAAAAGACTCAAGTCTTAAAATATATACTAAAGAAAGGTGTATATAATACACAAAAATACTTAGTTATTCATTATACAAAAAATGATATTAATCCAAAATTTAATCACTTAGCAGTATGTGTTTCTAAGAAAAATGGAAATAGTGTAGAAAGAAACAAATTAAAAAGGTGGGCAAGAGAAGTATATAAAACTGAAGAAAGTAAACTAAAAAAAGGATATAATATAGTTATTTTGTATAAAAAAACTACAACTATAGAAAATTTAGATTTTAATATTATTAAAAATGATATAATGAATTGTTTTAAGGAGCTTAAATTATATGAATAAAGATAAAAAATGTTTTAAATATATTATAAGAATTCCTGTAAAAATTGAAATAAAATTAATAATATTTTATCAAAAATATATTTCTAAAAATCTTGGTAAGAGATGTATATTTTATCCAAGTTGTTCTGAATATACTAAGCAAGCAGTTGACAAATATGGTATAATTAAAGGTAACATATTAGGACTAAAAAGAATATTAAAATGTAATCCATTTTCAAGTGGAGGAGTAGACTATTTAAAATGAAAGGAAGAAACTAGATGATAGCAGCAATAGCAAAATTATTTGGCTTAATTATAAGAATTATATATAAATTAGTAAATAACAATTATTTTTTATCAATAATTATTTTTACATTTTTAACTAAATTAATACTTTTTCCATTAACTTGGATGCAAATAAAATCTACAAAGAAAATTCAAGATATAGCTCCAATGGATCAAAAAATAAGAGATAAGTATAAAAATGATAAAAACAAACAAGCAGAAGAACTTAGTAAATTATATGCTGAAAATAAAATTAATCCACTTGGAGGGTGTTTGCCATTACTTATTCAAATTCCAATTATTTTAGGAATGTTTGCTATTGTAAGACAACCTCTTACATATATTATACAAACACCAACAGAGGAAATTAAGACATATGCACAAGAAATATTAAAGAAAGAAGATGTAACTGAAGCAGAAATAAATAGTAATGAAATAGTAATTGCTAAAGAAAAAAATTTAATTGATATGGATGTTGCTTTTGGAATTAATTTAGGTGATGTACCAGCAAATATAATGAATAAGGATGAAAATAAAAAACCAAATCCAATTTCAATTCTAATACCTATATTAACAGTTTTGTTTTCAATTATACAAAACAAAATTACACAAAAGACTTCAAATATGTCTGAAGAACAAATAGAAATGCAAAAGTCAATGAATTTTACTATGCCATTAATATCTGGGTTTATAACATTTTCAATGCCACTTGCACTAGGTGTTTATTGGTTATTTGGTAATATTCTTTCTATTATACAACAATTAATTATCGCAAAGATAGTTAAAACCGAATCAAAAAAAGAAGTATTGGCTTTAAATAAAGGAGGAAAATAAAATGAAAAAAACTACTGAACAAGTTGCAAAAACTGTTGAAGAAGCAATTAGAAAGGGATTAGAAGAATTAAAGGTTTCGAGAGATGACGTTATTATAGAAGTACTTGAAGAACCAACTTCTGGAGGAGTTCTTGGAATACTTTCTGCTAAACTTGCAAAAGTTAGACTTACAGTTGATAAAAAAATAAGTGACGAACAAGCTGAAAAAACTAAAGCTAAAGTTGAAGAAATACTAAAAAATATTTTTGCTATAACAGGAGAAGAAGGACTAGAGTATACTATTACCAAAAATGGGAATCAGATGTTATTAGAAATTAAAGGAGATAAAGTTTCTCATTTAATTGGCTATAAAGGAAAAACTATTGAATCTTTACAATCTTTATTAAATGCAATGCTTCAAAGAGAAGATGAAGAATTTGCTAAAATTTTTGTAGAAATAAATGGATATAAAAAACAAAAAGAGGAAAAGTTAAAGAAACTTGCTAATAAAATGGCTGATAATGTAATGCGTTTTAGAAAACCTATAAGACTTGAACCAATGTCTGCTTATGAAAGATTAATTATACATACTGAACTTGCAAAAAGAAATGATGTGGAAACTGAAAGTATTGGAGAAGAACCAAGAAGAAGAGTTGTAATAAAGAAAAAGTATTAATAACAATATTAGGAGGTTTTTTATATGAATAAACCAATGAAAAGGTTTACAAATGGTGTTTTAAATTATAATGCTAAGTCTATTAAGCCTTCAAGTAGTTTTAGTAGAGCAAAATCAGGCAATACTATGGATATGCAAGAGCTAATTTCAAAAAGATCAAAAGAAAAAGCTATAAAAGATAGTAGACTTGATAAAAAAGAGGAAATTGATTCAAAAACAGAAAGAAATCAACAAATTGATTCTAAAAAGGAAGATGCTAAAGAGTTATTAAACATTCAAAAAACAAGTGATAAAAAAGGTAGTAACTTGGATAATTATAGTTTAGAATATAAAGATAAGCATCAACTAAGATATTATAGTAGAAGTGAACAAAATGAAAATACTACTCCTGAAGGTTTTGAAATTGATGATGTTTTTAGAGATTTATAATATATATAAGGAGTATATTATATGAGTAGATTAGAAAGAAGTTCAAAAAAAGTAGCTTTGATATTAGTAAATATGGTTCTGAAGGACTTGGAAAAGAACATGATGAAGGTTTTAGTAGTAGTGTAAATATTAGTGAAGAAATGAATGATGAGGCAGATAGAATAATTCAAGAATTAGATTCAATTGGTGATTTTGAAGATATACTTTCAGAAAAAATAAATTCAGAAGATTTAGATGTTGAAATATTGATAAATGATATAATTGTTAAAATAAATGTTTTAGAAATATTGACAAAAGATAGTGAAAAATGTGGAAAACTAAGAGATATTATTAAAGGTATGAAAGGATTATCAATTGAAGAAGCTAAAAAAATTGCTAAACAAGTTGATGATAAAATAGAAAGTACTAAAGAAGAAATAGAACAAAGGCTAAAAAAGAAAGATAATAATTTTATAGATGGATTAAAAGAAAATGTAAATTCACAAGAAGAAATAAAAGAATCTTGTAATAATAGTACAGATAATGACAAAGATAAATCAGAAAAAAATAAATCTGATGATAGTCAAATAATATAATAAGTCAGCATTTAGCTGACTTTTATATAGGAAAGGAAAAAGGTTATGTCAACACATACAATAGCTGCTATTTCAACAGCTTTATCAAATAGTGGGATAAGTATTGTTAGAATTAGTGGAGAAGACAGTCTAAATATTGTAAAAAAAATCTTTAAAACTAATCATAAAATTTTACCTAATAATATTGTTTATGGTAAAATATATGATAAAAATTTACACATAGATAATGTTCTTCTTTCATATTTTAAAGCACCATATTCGTATACAGGTGAAGATATTTGTGAAATAAATTGTCACGGTGGAGTGCAGATTACAAAACAAATTTTAAATCTTGTATTAAAAAATGGTGCGACACTTGCAGAGCCTGGTGAATTTTCTAAGAGAGCTTTTTTAAATGGAAAAATGGATTTGACTCAAGCAGAAGCTGTAATTAATTTAATTAATTCAAAAACAAATACATCTGCAAAGGTAGCTATGAACCAACTTGATGGTAATTTATCTAAAAAGATAAGAGAGGTAAGAGAGGAGTTAATTGAGCTTTTAGCTCATATAGAAGTTAGTATTGATTATCCTGAATATGATTATGAAGAAGTAGAAAATGAATATGTAACAAACCTTATAGATAAAAAAGTAAATGAGGTTAATCAAATTTTAGATACATACAATCAAGGTAGATATATAAAAAATGGAATTAATGTAGCTATTTTAGGTAGACCAAATGTTGGCAA
>CANQLD010000016.1 GCA_947624625.1 uncultured Clostridia bacterium
TATTTCATTATAATAAACAATTTAACATATTCTTTAAGTTCAACTTGTCCAGACTTTACTTCTTCAATTACTTGTTGCCATAGGCTCTCAAACTCAAAATCAGACATTTTCCAATAACTATCATTAAGTAATCTTAAATAATTTTTACCTTCGTTATTTTTATTATCTTTGTACGAGTTGATAGCATTTTCAACATCAGTTTTAAACTGTTTTTCTTCAAACATTCTAGTTCTAACATAAATTTCTATAAATTTAAAGAATTTATATTTAGATGAATCATTAAAGAAATATTTATTATCAAATTCTCTTAAATAGAATTGATTATTATCATTTAATATTTTTGAAGTAAATATTATAGAGCTATATTGATCATTATCTTCAATTAATCTTAGCTTTTCTTTAACCATATTACCTGCTTTAATTTCAAAAGACATTGCTATTGTAAATGTAAGCATTGTTCTTAAGATATCGTAATTTATATCAGGATAATCATTAAGAGTTGCTTCAAAAATTCTTTCGAAGTCATTTAAAGCATGTTTTAATATTCTTAAATTACCTGTTCCAGATTTTTTAAATGCTGCAATTATTAAATGAGAATTTCTTTTGTAAAAATCAATTAATTTCTCATTGTATGAATACTTCATAATCATACCATTTAAAATATATGGATATTCTGGAACATACTCAAAAGTTTCTCCGATTAATTTTTCTTTTATTCTTTCATAAGCATTTGCTCTATCAAATATATCTGTTATTTTATCTTCTAAAATATTTGCAAGTGGCTTAGAATTTTCTTTATCAGTTGGTTTTAAAACCCCCTCTTTATCAAGTATATATGAAGCAATAAATGTTTTAAACTCCATATTACTATTTTTAAATTTAGTTGCAAGTTCTTTTTCATTACAAATAAGGATTGTTTTTATACCGTCATGCTCAACAAAGTTATTAATATAACCAAGTATATCAATAACATCAACATTTGCTCTTTCTAAATCATCAAAACATAATATTTTATCGTCAATAGAAAATAATTTAGAAAAGTCTACTTTATCCGAATTAAAATTCATTGAACCAAATAAATTGGCCATATCAAGTCCAGTTTTTACATATTCAGGGATTCTATTGCCTTCTCTTGTATCAACAAACTTTTTTAATGTTTTACTAATCATTGGGTTAGTTTCTATAAATATTTTTTTACTAATTTCTTCTAAACTATTTATACCATAAAGTGACATATATATGGTTTTATAATTTTTACCATTAGATGTTTTTATAGCCTCTAATCTGCTTCTAAGTTTATTATTCCAAAAATAAGTTTTTCCACTACCCCATTCACCGTTTAACATTACTGCATAGTCTGTGTATGGTTTCTTAACATAATCACAAATACTTTCAATTAACTCTTCCAAAATAAATCACCTCTTAATTTATAATAAATTGTATCACATACTTTTACAATTTGCAAATTATTATGTTTATTTTTCGACAATTTTATATATTTATATAAAGATTGACTTTTTTTAAAAAAGTAGTATAATATTAATAGAGTTTTAGTTTTTTAAAAAAATAATAATTTGATTTTTGTTTAGTGCTTTGTATAACTATGTTTACGCATATTAATATGTTCTTTGTATGTGTACTTTTTCTTTTTATATATAACTATAATATAATTTAGTAAAAAGGCAAAATATATATATTTTATATATATATTTTATATATATGAGGGTTTCAATATTTTTTTGAAACCGTCAAATCCTCCATGTGGGAAATCTGCTTTGTAGCAAAATACGAAGCAGATTTCTTTTTTATATAGAATTTATCTTATCAATAATTTTTTGTTTTAAACCAGTTTTTCTATTTTTAGATTCAATATTTGTTACCATATAATCAATTATTTCTTTATTTCCAACAATTACGAGCATTTTTTTAGCTCTAGTCATAGCAGTATAAAGCAAATTTCTTGTAAATAGTTTCTTGTATCCTGTATAAAGAGGCAAAAGCACATAGTCAAACTCACTTCCTTGGCTTTTATGAATTGTTATAGCATAAGCAAGTTCTAATTCGTCAAGTTCATCAAATTCATATATTACTTCTTTATTATCATCAAATATAACAAGCATTTTCTCATTTTCTTTATCAATTTCTTTTATAAATCCAATATCTCCATTAAATATACCATCAAAAAATTCACCATTTATAGAAAACTTTTTATCGTAATTATTTATAATTTGCATAACTTTATCGCCTTCTCTAAATATTCTTGAATTTAATTCTTTTTGATTTTTCTTTGAAGATTTTGGATTTAGTAATTCTTGTATAACTCCATTTAGATGTATTGTACCAAGTTCTGTCTTTTTCATTGGAGTTAATACTTGCAAATCTTTCATTGTATCCAATGTTGCAAAACTTTCAAGTCTATACGAAATAAGCGAAGATATTTCTGTAATAGTATCTTCAATACTAGTCGTTTTAACAAAAAATAAATCTGTATCTTTATTTTTAAAGCTTGGAGATATACCACTATTTACTTTGTGAGCATTTACAACTATATCACTCTTAGCACTTTGTCTATATATTTCTTTAAGAGAAACAACGTTTACTGCTTGTGATGCAATAATATCCTTTAATACATTTCCAGGTCTAACAGAAGGAAGCTGGTCTACATCACCAACAAGGATAATCTGAGTATTTGTTTTTATTGCTTTAAATAAATTATTCATCATCAAGCAATCAATCATAGATGCTTCATCAACTATAATTACATCAGCCTCAACAGGCTTTACATCTATTCCATAAAGAGCATCTAAATCTTTATCGTCTACTTTTGTTATTTCAAGAAGTCTATGTATAGTTTTTGCCTCTTTACCAGTTGTTTCTTTTATTCTTTTAGCAGCACGTCCTGTTGGAGCACATAAAACATATTCTTTTTCTAAGTCTTCAAGAATATCTATGATACATTTAATAATTGTAGTTTTTCCTGTTCCTGGCCCTCCAGTTATAATAGAAATAGAATTATTTAAACAAGTAGAAATTGCTTTTACTTGTTCTTCTGAAAGTACTAAATCATTTTTCTTACTTGTTTTTTCAATTTCTTTGCTAAAATCATTTTGAGGAAAAGGAGTAGTCGTATGATTAACAATATTATCAGCAATGTTTTTTTCTGCATAGTAATAACTACTTCTGTAAATACAATCTTCATCATCTATTTTTTCTAAACAGATTTTATTTTTTAATACAAGTCTTGTAATTGCGTTTTCAATACATTCATTTGATACCTGCAAAATTTTAGCAGCATAATTTTTTAAAACATCTAAATCTGTACAAGTATGTCCAAATTCAGTTGATTTATTTATTGCAAAAATAATTCCATACTCAAGTCTATCTTCATTATCAAGAGGAATATTAAGTTTCATAGCAATACTATCAACAAACTCAAAATCAAGCGTTTTAACAAAATTAAGTAAACTATATGGATTTTGCTTAATTATATTTATTGTATCTTGTTTTAGTATTTTATATATATTTGAAGCGACTAAAACTGAAATATTAAAATCACTTAAATATTCTATTGCATTCCATTTTTCATACTCTTCGTTAAAAAAATAATTCAAATCATTAATCTTTTCTTCATTTAATCCTTTTATATCGTTTAGCTTAGATTTATCATAACGGATAACATTAACTGTATTATCTTTGAAAGTATCAACAATTCTTTTAGCAATCTTCTTTCCTACTCCTTTTATATTACTAGCTATATAGTCGATTAAAGCACTGTCGCTTTTTGGTAATATTTTTTTGTAAGTAGAAAACTTAAACTGATTACCATATACTTTATGAGTTGTCTCTTCTCCTTCAAATTCATATTCGTCATCTACTTCAATATCACTATCAGTAATACCTACAGCTGTTATATAATCTGAATTTACTTTAAGTAAAAGAACTGTCCAAGAATTTGTCTCATTTTTAAATATTATAGTAGCAACTTTACCATTAATTTTCATATTTTAAATATATAAACCTACCCTTCCTAATATCAAATATATTATATAATACACACTCTACTTTTTCAAGAAATTAACTAAATTATATATGAATAAAAAACTATTAACAAAGATATAATTTATATATATAAGGGAGGTAATTTATTTATGTATCCAGAATATTCATATGTAGGCTACAAAGAAGAAATGTGTAAACAACTTATTGCATTTCCACTTGAACATCAAGATAAACAACCAGGAATTGAGGCAATTATGAATCCTGCACCAATTTTTGATAATCCAAACTATATAGCTTCAAATAAACTAAAAGATAAAGTTGCAATTATAACTGGTGGTGATAGTGGAATTGGAAGGGCAGTCGCAATACTTTTTGCAAGAGAAGGTGCAAATGTTGCAATAGCCTATTTAGACGAAGAAGAAGACGCACTTTTTACAAAACAATATATTGAAGGGCTGGGGAAAAAATGTTTAGTTATAAAAGGAGATTTAAGAAAAGAAGAATTTTCAAATGAACTTACAAATAAAGTTCTAAATAAATTTGGTAAAATTGATATATTAGTAAATAACTGTGGTGTTCAATATCCACAAAAAAGTATACTTGATATTTCAAAAGAGCAACTTTTAAATACTTTTGAAACAAATATATTTTCGTTCTTTTATCTAACAAAGGCTGTACTACCACATTTAAAGCCAAATAGTAGTATTATAAACACAAGTTCTATAACGGCATTTGATGGCAAGAAAAATTTAATAGATTATTCTAGTACAAAAGGGGCAATAACTGTTTTTACAAAATCACTCTCACTATCTTTAGCCAGCCAAAGGATTAGAGTTAATGCAGTAGCTCCTGGCCCTATTTGGACTCCACTTATACCTGCAAGTTTTACAGCCGAAGAAGTAAGTATATTTGGAACAGATACCCCACTTAAAAGAGCTGGTCAACCATTTGAAGTAGCACCTGCATATTTGTATCTTGCCTCAGATGAATCAAGGTATGTAACTGGACAAATAATTCACGTAAATGGTGGAACAATTGTATAAAATATATAAAAAATATTGACATTTTATGTAAAGTATGTTATAATATAATTGTAAAGAATTAAATTTTTATCCATTAAAAAACTAAAATTGGAGGATTTGAAAATGAAAAGAAACATTTCCAAGGTCATTGCAAACGTGAGAAAGGTAGCCCCTAAGGATTTCAACGAAAAGCTCGAAAGAAAGATTCATTATTGGGCTCCCGAGTCTGTTTTTGAACGGTTCTGCGAGTTCGTAAATGCTGAAATTATTCCGTCCAGCAAATCTGCCACTTCCATTGCGGTATATGCCGCTTTGATGGGTGTATCAGAGAGAAAGATGAGGAAAATCTTCATCAGAGATGGACATTAATTTCACAAAAGTTCAAGAAAAAGCCTAGCAAAAATTTGCTAGGCTTTTTGCTATTTAAATATATAAAAAGCAGACCACATAATTTGTAGTCTGCTTTTGTAATTATAGGGTAAACATTCCTTCTATAATACCTTCTTTTCCAAGCAAGAAATCAAGCTTAATATTCTCTCCTTCAAGTGCCTTAGTGGTATCAATATACTCAGATATATTGTTAACCATTTCAGGATTTGAAAGCTGCGTTAACAACTCTTCTCCTCCATCTTTCTTTAAACTCTTAGAAAGTCTGAAGAAGTTTAAGATAGGCTCTTTATTCTTAATAATCTTTTCAAGCATATCCTCTTCTCTGTTACGCACATTATTTGTTGGAACCTCGGTTACTTCTTCTTCCTCATGAACGCATTCTTCTTTCTTTTCCTCCTCTATACTGAGGACCTGCATAACTTCTTCAAACAGCTTGTTAAAATATGTAGCAACAGCAGATATATACGGCATAAAGAAGTTTGCCTCTTCAAGATTTAGCCTTAAGGAACGAAGAGCACCAAAGTTGTACTTTTCATTCTTTGAATTGATTAGGTAAGATATCCGCTTTAACTCCTCAATACTGTAGTCAAGAACCGCACTTGAGATTACGGAACTTATACGCCAGTATGCAAACTTATCTGTTTGCAAAGCATTGCAAAGAGCATTGTCTTCCTCTGTATCTTCTACCTTGATTGCTGGATAGTGGCCGGATTGTTCGTAAATCTCCTTTCTTACTTTTTTGTAATGCTCTTGAAAAGTAGGATACACAGAAAGTCCCATTTTTTCAAGCTCAAATTTAGGTCTGTAAGTTAGACTCCAGAGTCTTTTTACGACTTCTTCATCAGACAGACTTTGAAATTCCTGGGAAACCCCATTTAATACCTGAATTTCATTATCGCTGATTACATTTGAAAGCTTTGAATTCATTTTTTTCTCCTCCTTTAGTTAAGTAAAGATAACGAACATTTTACATATAATATTATAACACAAACGAAATATTATGTCAAGTTAATTTTATACTTTATGTCAAGTTTTTTGCTTGATTTTGTGTAATAATTATATTTATCTTTCTTTTTTTAGTAATTAAGTAATATATTTTTCATAATAATTTTATTTAAGCATATACATTAAATATATAACTTGTACAAAGGAGTGATAATTTTGTGGCATACAATATCTGTGTTTGATACAATGAAAAAACTTAATACAAATTTGTCTTATGGACTATCCTCTAAAGAGGCAAATAAAAGACAAAAGGAATATGGATTAAATAAATTAGATGAAGGAAAAAAGAAAAGTATAGTTGTAAAATTCATTGAACAATTTAAAGATTTTATGATAATTATTTTACTTATTGCAGCAGTAATTTCTGCACTAATGTCATATATAGAAAAAACAAATGAATATATGGATTCCGTTATAATAATTGCAATAGTTGTTTTTAATGCTATTATGGGACTTATTCAAGAAGCAAAGGCTGAAAAATCTCTTGAAGCACTAAAAAAGTTATCTACTCCTACTACTAAGGTAAAAAGAAATCGGAGCTATAACTACAATTGAAAGTATAAATGTAGTTCCTGGTGATATAATTATTCTTGAAGCTGGAAACTTTGTACCTGCTGATGCAAGATTAATTTCTTCATATAATTTAAAAGTTGAAGAATCTGCACTAACAGGAGAAACTGTACCAGTAACTAAAGATAGTAATTTAGTGCTTAAACTTAATGTTGCACTTGGAGATACTCTTAATATGGTATTTTCTACTACTACTATTGTATCAGGTCGTGGTGAAGCAATTGTAACAAATATTGGTATGGATACAAAAGTAGGTAAAATAGCTAAAATGATTATTGAAAATGATGCTCCTTCTACCCCACTTCAAAAGAAACTTTCTGATGTTGGAAAAAAGCTAGGTACTGTATGTTTAATTATTTGTCTATGTATCTTTGTTATTGGAATAATAAAAAATATTCCATTTACTCAAATGTTTATGACTTCCGTTGGGCTTGCCGTAGCCGCTATTCCTGAAGGGCTACCTGCAATAGTTACAATACTTCTTTCTATTGGTGTAACACATATGGCAAAGAAAAATGCGATTATTCGTAAACTACCTGCGGTTGAAACACTTGGTTGTAGCTCTGTAATATGTTCAGATAAAACTGGTACACTAACACAGAATAAAATGGAAGTAGTAAAAATATGTGATGTAAATGGTGAAATAACAAATATTTCAAAGACATATAATTTTGTACTTGAACTAGGGTCAATGTGTAATGATACAACCCTTTCCTACAACAAAAAAAGTATATCTACAAATGGAGAACCAACAGAAGTTGCAATAATTAATATTGCGTTAAAAAATAATATTAACAAAGATACATTATACAAAAGTTATGAAAGAATAAATGAGATATCATTTGATTCAACAAGAAAATTAATGACAACTATTCATAAAAATAATGGTAAGTACAGAATTATCACAAAAGGAGCACCTGATGCATTAATAAAAAGATGTAATAAATATTTAACTAATGGTAGTATAAAAAATCTAGATACTGAAACTATAAAAAATATAACAAATATAAATGAAGATATGGCAAATAATGCTTTAAGAGTTTTAGCAGTTGCATACCTTGATGTATCCTCTCTTCCCTCAAAAATTGATACAAGCACAATAGAAAATAACCTTGTATTTGTTGGTTTAATTGGTATGATAGATCCACCAAGAGTTGGTGTTAAAGAGGCAGTATTAGAGTGCAAAAGAGCTGGAATAAAAACTGTTATGATTACTGGAGACCATATACTAACTGCCAAAAAAATTGCTAAAAATATTGGTATATTTTCAGATGGTGATTTAGCAATTACAGGAAAAGAACTTGATAATATAAATAGCAAAACTTTTGAAAAAGAAATAATGAAATACTCTGTATTTGGTAGAGTATCTCCAGAACATAAAGTAAAAATAGTAAATGCATTTAAAAAGACTGGTGCAATTGTTGCTATGACAGGAGACGGAGTTAACGACGCACCTGCTTTAAAAAATGCTGATATTGGTGTTGCAATGGGATTAAATGGCACAGATGTTGCAAAAAATGCGTCAGATATGGTACTAACAGATGATAATTTTGTTACAATAGTTGAAGCAGTAAAAGAAGGTAGACATATTTATGACAATATTAAAAAAGCTGTTCACTTTTTGCTTGCAACAAATATAGGCGAAATTGTAACTATATTTGTTGGACTATTACTTGGACTCGATACTCCCCTACTTGCAATACATCTTCTATGGATAAATCTTGTAACTGACTCACTTCCAGCTATTGGGCTTGGTATGGAACAAGCAGATAAAAATATTATGTTAAAGAGACCAAATAATTCAAAAAAAGGTTTATTTGCTGGAGGGCTATGGAGAAAGATATTTTTTGAAGGAACAATGATTGGACTTTTAACTTTGCTAAGCTTTAATATAGGTAATAATTTGTATAATTTAGAAGTTGGAAGAACAATGGCATTTGTATCACTTAGTACCCTAGAACTTATACATAGCTTTAATATACGAAGTGACGATAGTTCTATATTTGAAATTGGACTTTTTAAAAACAAATTTTTGATACTAGCATTTATACTTGGACTTGTACTTCAAATTGGAGTTGTTACAATACCAAGTATTGCTAAAATATTTGATGTTGTAAAACTTGATTTAATACAATGGATAATTACAGCTATTATATCAATATCTCCACTAGTTATAATAGAAACAAAGAAAAAGATAAGAGAATTATTATTTGGAAAAAGAGTATATAACATATATGGAAAGGCTGCATAAAATTACGAAGTAGATAGCAACATCTACTTCGTTTTTATATATATAATTCTATTTTTTAAATATTTCTTAATAAAATACCATAATATAAGTAATCCTAAGGTAATTATAATTGGAAGTTTAAGATTTGCTATATAGTTATTAATAATTGTCCAGTTATCTCCTAAATAGTATCCTGCTCCAACAAAAAGAAGTGTCCAAGGTATGCTTCCAATAAATGTATAAATTAAAAATTTTTTGAAATCAAGTTTTGCAACTCCAATAGGAAGAGATATAAATGTTCTAACTATTGGCAAACATCTTCCAAATAGTGCAGCTTTTAAGCCATATTTTTCAAACCACTTATTTGTCTTTTCTATATCTTCTTCCTTCATAAAAAAGAACTTACCATATTTTTTTATAAAGGAATTGCCACCAAAATATCCCATTGCATAGATAACTCCAGCACAAAAGACACTACCTAAAAGTCCAGTAATAAATGCTCCAAAAAAAGAAAATATATTATTACCTGCAAGTATTCCACCAGTTGCAAGTATTAATTCACTTGGAATAATTATAATAACTGCTTCTAGTATCATTGCAAGAAACATACCAAAATATCCAAGTCCAGAAATAAGATTTACTACATAATTTGACATATATATCACCTTTAAATTAGTACTATAATTTATTATATGTAAATTTAAAAAATATATATGCAAAAAAATATTTACAAGCAAAAGCTCGTAAATATTTCTAACACAAATATTATATAAATTAAAATTATTTCTTGCCGTACTTCTTTTCATAAGCTTTTTTAACAAGTACTTTAAATAATGGATGTGGTCTATTTGGTCTAGATTTAAGTTCAGGATGAAATTGTGAACCAACTGCAAATGGATGATCTTTTAACTCAACAATTTCAACTAATTTACTATCTGGTGATACACCAGCAATTACCATACCATTTTTTTGTGCAATATCACGGTAATTATTATTAAACTCAAATCTATGTCTATGACGTTCATAAATTAAATTTTCATTATACGCATTATATGAATTTGTATTAACATCTAACATACAAGGATATTTTCCAAGTCGCATTGTTCCACCTTTATTCTCAATTCCAACTTGTTCATCCATAATATTTATAACTGGGTCAGGTGTATTTTCGTCAAATTCTAAACTATTTGCTTGTTTAAGTCCAACAACATTTCTCATAAATTCAACTACCATCATTTGCATACCAAGACAAATTCCTAGAAGTGGTATTTTGTTTTCTCTTGCGTATTTTATAGCATTAATCTTTCCTTCTATTCCACGACTTCCAAAACCTCCAGGTACAATTATTCCATCAAGGCCTTCTAATTTCTTTTCGTAATCTTTACACTCTAGTTCTTCTGAATCAACCCATCTTATTTTTACATTTACATTGTTTGCAACTCCAGAATGATTTAATGCTTCATAAATAGAAATATATGCGTCTTTTAAAGAAACATATTTTCCAACTATTGCAATTTCAACTTCTTCTTCAATGCCCTCTTTTTTCTTGCACATTTTGTTCCACTCAAGCAAGTCATTCTTTTCTTCTTTTAATTTAAATCTATCCATTATGATATTTGCTACATTTTGTTTTTCGAACATTAATGGAACATCATAGATAGAATCTGCATCCATATTTTCAATTACATTATTTGCGTCAATATTACAGAATAATGCAATTTTTGCTTTTAGCTCATCATTTAGTTTATATGATGTTCTTGCAACAATAATATCAGGAATTATACCTATACCCATTAGTTCCTTACAACTATGTTGTGTAGGTTTTGTTTTTAATTCCTCAGATTTTGGTAAAAAAGGTAGTAATGTAACGTGAACAAACATTACATTTTCAGCACCTTTTTCAGTTCTTACTTGCCTTATAGCCTCTAAAAATGGTTGTGATTCTATATCTCCAACAGTACCACCAATTTCAGTAATTACAACATCACTATCTGAAATTTCTCCTGCTTTATATACTGTATCTTTTATTTCATTTGTTATATGAGGTATAACTTGAATAGTCTTTCCAAGGTACTCCCCTTTTCTTTCTTTATTTAAAACTTGCATATATATTCTTCCAGTTGTAATATTGCTATACCTATTAAGATTTTCATCAATAAATCTTTCATAATGTCCAAGATCCAGGTCACATTCTAAGCCATCATCAGTGACAAACACTTCGCCGTGCTGACAAGGGTTCATTGTTCCTGGATCTATATTTAAATATGGGTCAAATTTTTGAATAGTGACTTTTATCCCTCTAGATTTTAAAAGCCTACCAATAGAAGCGGCAGTTATCCCTTTACCTAGACCTGAAACAACTCCACCTGTTACGAAAATATACTTTGTTGACATATAAAACACTCCTTACCATTTACCTCTAGTGAAATTATAATATAATATTGTAACTATTTCAACTCATTTTATTAAATTTATCATTAAATTTTCTTTACAAATTTATGTACTATAACAATATAACAAATATGGAATTAATATATGGTATTCTTTTTTCGATAATAAAATTAGTTTAATATTTACAAATTTAACTTTCTTGTGTTATACTATCTATAGATTAAAATAATAGGTGATAAATATGAAAAAAATAAAATATGAATATACAAAAACTCCGTTAAGCTATCAAATGACTGAATATGATTGTGGTTTAACAACATTTTTAAATGCACTAAGATATTTATTTAAAAGAAGTGAAATTGAGCCTAGAATTATGAAAATGATTATGCAAAATACTTTAGATAAGACAAATAGTGATGGCGAAATAGGTAAAGGTGGGACTTCAATTTATGCAATAGAATTTCTATCTAAGTGGTTAAATGACATTTCAAATGTTAGTGATATGAAAATGGAAACAAAGGTAATCAAAGGAAAAAATGTAAACACTTCAAATAAAGAATTACAAGATTGCTTAAAAAACGGTGGAGTTGCTATTTTTAGTGTATGGGAAACAGAAGAACATTATGTTTTATGTACTAATATAGATGATAAATATGCTTACATTTTTGACCCATATTATTTAAATATAAAATACTATGATAAAGATAATGACTGTGAGATTATAAAAGATAGACCTTTTGAATTTAATAGAAAAGTTTCAAGATTAAGACTTGACGAATTTTCAAAAAACGATTTTTCTTTTATAGATGGCAAACATAGAGAAATGTTATTAATGAATAGAAAATAATATATTAAAATAAAGCTGGTAAAATATCTACCAACTTTATTTTTTTACATTATTTTTCCACCACCAATTATTATATCATTATCGTAAAAAACAACAGATTGTCCTGGTGTAATTGCTCTTTGCTTTTCTTCAAAGACTACTTTTACAACATCTTTATCTACCATAGTTAATGTAGCAGTTGCCTCTTTAGCAGAGTATCTAATTTTTGCCTTAACTTTAAGACTTGTCTCAATTTTATCAATTGCTTGCAAGTTTATATTATTTGCATAAAGTGTGTCAGAGTATAACTCTTCTTTTGTTCCAACAATTACTTCGTTTTTATCTTTATCAATTTTTGTAACATATAACGGCTCTTTATATGAAATACCAAGTCCTCTTCTTTGACCAACAGTATAACGAATATATCCTTGATGTGAGCCAACATTTTCCCCAGTTTTTAATTTAATATTCCCTTTATTTGTTTTTATATTTGTATATGATGAAAGGAATTTTATATAATCATTATCAGGAATAAAACAAATATCCTGACTATCTGATTTACTTGCAACATTTAGTCCATTTTTCCTTGCAATTTCTCTTATTTCATTTTTGTCCTCATAATCACTTAAAGGAAAAAGTATATAAGGAATAATACTTTTATCTATACTATATAGCACATAACTTTGATCTTTCTTTAATGAATTCGATTTAGTAATAACATACCTGTTATATTTATCACTATACATAGTCTTAGCATAATGGCCAGTTGCAATGTACTTGCACTCAAGTTCTTTTGCCATTTTATACATACTTCCAAACTTTAAATATTTATTACACTCAATACAAGGATTAGGTGTTTTTCCGTCAATATAACTAGATACAAAATCATTAATTACATATTTTTTAAAATCATTCATATAATTTACACTATAATGAGGAATATTAAGAATATCACACACTCTTTTTGCATCATATGCTGATGTTTCATTACAACAACTTTTTTCATCTTGGTTGTCCCAAAGTTTCATAGTTATTCCTATAACATCATATCCTTGCTCTTTTAATAGTACTGCAGAAACAGAACTATCAACTCCCCCACTCATACCTAGCAAAACTTTTTCTTTTTTCACAAATTTATCTCCTTTTTAATATATATAATTATACAATAAAATAGTTAAAATAACAAGTTTTATGTATATTTTACATAAATAATCGCCCATATTTACTTATACAGACGACTAAATTTATATTAATTTGATGTATCTTGTTCTTTATGACAATGTTCACAATCCTTAGGCTTAAGACCACAGATCTTTCTTGCTTCTTCAAGTGTTTTTCCATTTTTTACATAGTAGTCAACTATTGCCTCCTTAATTGCCTCTTCTGCAAGTAAAGAACAATGAATTTTTACTGGTGGAAGTCCTTCAAGTTCGTCAACTACTTGTTTATTAGTAAGTTTTAAAGCCTCTTCAATAGTTTTTCCTTTTATCATTTCAGTTGAAACACTACTTGTAGCAATTGCAGCACCACAACCAAAAGTTTTAAACTTAACATCTTTTATAACATTATCTTCTATTTTAAGATATATTTTCATTATATCTCCACAAACTGGATTACCTACTTCTCCTACTCCATCTGCATCAGTGATTTTTCCAACATTTCTTGGATTTGTATAATGATCTATTACTTTTTTTGTATATTGCATAATTCTTCTCCTCCTTACATTTCGTCAAGTTCATATCTACCTTCTACATAATCTTCGTATAAAGGCGACATTTCTCTTAATCTATTAATTATCTCAACTAAACTATCAATTAAATAATCTACATCTTCTTTTGTATTATCTATACCAAAAGATACTCTAAGAGATCCGTGAGCTATTTCGTGTTTTAGACCAATAGCAAGTAACACGTGAGATGGATCTAAAGTACCAGAAGTACAAGCACTACCACTTGACGCACAAATGCCTTTTAAATCAAGATTTAAAAGTAGTGATTCTCCTTCAATAAATCTAAATGAAAAATTAGCATTTGAAGGAAGTCTTTTTTCTCTATCACCATTTAATTTTACAAATTTAATTTTCTCTTCGATATTTTTTATATAGTAATCTCTTAACTCTTTTAAATATTTAGTATTTTCTTCTATACTGTTATATGCAATATCTAATGCAGTTGCAAGACCTACAATACCTGCAACATTTTCAGTTCCTGCTCTTTTACTTCTTTCTTGATGTCCGCCATCAATTAAATTATTAAATTTTACTCCTGATTTAACATATAGTGCACCAACACCTTTAGGTCCGTGAAATTTATGTGCAGAAAGTGACAAAGCATCAATTCCTAAATCTTGAACATCAATTTTTATAATTCCAGCTGCTTGTACAGCATCTGTGTGAAAGAAAACATTGTGTTTCTTTGCAATTTGTCCTATTTCTTTTATAGGCTCAATTGTTCCAATTTCATTATTTGCATACATAATTGAAATCAAAATAGTTGTATCTTTTATTTTACTTTCAAGTTCTTCTAAATCAACTATACCATTTTTATCAACACTAATATATGATACCTCAAAACCTTCTTTTTCAAGTTGTTTGCAAGTATTTAAAATAGCAGGATGTTCAATTTTTGATGTAATAATATGATTTCCTTTATTTTTATTTGCATAAGCTATTCCCTTTAAAGCAGTATTATCTGCTTCACTACCACAACTTGTAAAATAAATTTCATTTGATTTTGCATTTAAACATTTAGCAACAATATCTCTTGAATCCTCTACTTTTTTCTTAGTTTCTCTACCAATACTATATATAGAAGAAGGATTACCATAGTCAGTTGTTAAAAAAGGTTTCATTGCCTCAAAAACTCTTTCGTCTACTTTTGTAGTAGCTGCATTATCAAAATATCTAACTTTCATAACTATCTCCTATCTTTAAAAGTTAGTTTAAACTAACTTTTGATTATAAAATATATAGGAATAAATCCTATATATAAAATATATCATTTATATAAATGTTTGTCAAGACTAACTTTTATTATTATTGTCAAATTTCTTTAATTTTATTCTCTTTTTAAAAGACTGATTAATACATTTTTTACATCTATTATTTTTTGGATTATAATTACATACAAATTTTTCTACATCAACAATTGTTTGTATATACTCTTCTAAGCTATTAAGTGTACTTTCTGATATTGCGTGTTTCATATGCTTTGCCTCTTCTTCTGCTTTATCTTCCTCTACATTTAATACTTCTATAAGAAAGGCTTTTAAAGCATTGTGTTTTCTTACAATATCTGTTGCTAAAATTTTCCCTTTATTTGTTAATTTAATATCTTTGTAAGCCTCATAGTCTATTAAACCTTCTTCTTTTAAAATTTTTAAAGCTCTATTTACACTTGGCTTTTTGTAACCTAGCATATCTGCAATATCTGTTACCCTTGCACTCCCTTTATCACAAATTAAAATATATATTGTTTTTAAATATTCTTCTAAAGAGGCAGTCATTATATCACCTTCAATCACATTGTATATTAACATAAAATTTAGAAAAAGTCAAATTGTTTATATATAAAAAATTTGTATATTCAATAAAATACTAAATGAATAATGTACCTTCAAAAGCCATATACATTTTATATACAAGGTGATATAAATTGAAAAAAGCAAAATTATTTGTTGTTAATACTATAATACTTACAATTACATCCTTTATTATTAGAACTGTTGGTATGTCATTTAATGTATATGTTTCCAATAAGGTTGGTGCAGAGTGTACAGGGCTTTTTCAGCTTATTCTTTCAGTTTATCTATTTGCAATAACTGTTGCGTCATCTCGGAATAAGTGTTGCAGCTACAAGACTTGTTACAGAAGAACTTGCAAAAGAAAATAGCAAAGGTGCAAAATATGCTATAAAAAAGTGTATTATTTATAGCTTAATATTAGGAATTTTTTCAAGTGGAATTATTTTACTTTTTTCTAATTTTATAGTTAAAGTTTGCTTACACTCAAGAATTTCTAAAATGCCTTTATATGCAATTGCTGTTTCTCTACCTTTTATATCTATGTCATCTGCAATTAATGGCTATTTTTCTGCTATAAGAAAAGTAATTAAGACTGCTTCTTCACAACTTATTGAACAGTTTGTAAAGATTTTTGCGACTTCTTTTCTTTTATCACTTTTTCTACCTAAAGGACTAGAATATGCTTGCCTTGCTTTAATTATTGGAGATGTAATATCTGAACTTATTTCATTTACATATATTTTTTTACTTTATTTAAGTGATATAAAAAAATATAAATCAATTGGAGATACTAAAAATAGAAATTACAAGAAAGATATTCTATCTATATCTCTACCTATTGCTCTTACTTCATATATTCGTTCAGGTATTTCAACATTTAAGCAATTAATAATACCTTTAAGACTTGAAAAATCTGGTATGTCTTGCAAAAAAGCTTTATCTGATTATGGAATAGTAAATGGTATGGCACTACCTCTAATTATGTTTCCAAGTGTTATAATTACATCAATTAGTAATTTATTAATACCAGAATACTCAACCTTTTATGCTAAAAACAACTTAAATCAAATAAAAAGAATTAGTTTAAAATTACTTAAAATAACTTTTATATTTTCTATTTGTGTATTTGGTATTTTCTTTACTTTTTCAGATGACCTATGCAATGTGCTATATGAAAACAAAGAAGTAGTCTATTATGTTAAAATACTCTCTCCCCTTATTATTTTAATGTATATTGATACAATTGTAGATGGTATGCTTAAAGGCCTTAATATGCAAGTTGCAGTTATGAAATGTAATATTATAGATTTATTTTTAAGTACTTTTTTGTTATACTTTCTACTTCCTATTTTTAAAATAAAAGGATATATTATGGTTTTGTACTTTAGTGAAATATTAAATACTGTTATAAGTATTATACAACTTGTAAAGGCAAGCAAAATAAAAATTAAGTATCTTACTTGGACTATTATTCCACTTGCAAGCATAATGCTTTCAAGATATGTAATTAAACTTTTAAATTTTGCATTTACTTCAAGTATTGTTACTCTAATAATCAAAATTGTTATATTTATTTTAATATATTTATCTTTTTTATTCTTTTCTTCTATTTTAGAAAAAAAAGATTTGAAAATTTAATCATTTTTTAGTGCATATTGTACAAAGTATAGGAATATAATCTCGTAAGGAGTGTGATAATACTTATGAATCCATTTGAAGAAAAACCTATTGATATTAACAAAAGTATCAAAGATTGGTGTGAAATTTACCCAAAACAATATAACAAATACGAAGTAAATCCTTACACTAAAACAAGAATTATTTTAATGAACGGTACTGAATTTGAAGCAAACTGGTTTTCTCACCAATTTTCAAGAAACTGCAATAATAATGATTTAAGAAGAGAAATTGCTTTTACAAGAAGAATTGAAAAACAACAACAAATGAAAATTGCACATCTAAAACCTATAAATGAAAATATACTTGAAACAACTATCTCTTATGAACAACTAGCAGTTGATTTAACTGCAAGACTTGCAAAAAGAGAGCCTGATGTAAGTGTAAAAGCTGCTCTTGATTTTGCATTACTTGAGGACTTTGACCATTTATACAGATATGCAGATTTACTAGATATGGAGTATGGCATACAAGCAGATAGGCTTGTTGGAAGATATACTGAAATAATGCCAGGAAGACCAACTATCTCCCACCACAGACATCCGTATGATAGTATAAGAAACTATATAAATAACAAAACTGCAAATCCAATTACAAAACTTAATGTAAATATTATAACTGCAGCTGAGCAACAAACTATGAATTACTATATGAATATTGGGCAATACTACACATCAGATATTGGTAGAAGGCTTTACCAAGAAATAGGGCTTGTTGAAGAACAACACGTAACTCAGTATGGTAGTTTAATTGATCCAAACCAAACTTGGCTTGAAAATTTACTAAATCACGAATATACTGAATGCTATTTATACTATTCCTGCTTTTGTGATGAAACTGATCCATATATAAAGAAAATATGGGAACAGTTCTTTGAAGAAGAAGTAACACATTTACATAGAGCAGCATACCTTTTAGAAAAATATGAAGGTAGAAATTGGCAAGAAATTATTCCAAATGGAACTTTCCCAGAACTTTTAAAACTTGGGCCAAATGTAGAATATGTTCGTGATATTCTTGCAAAAACTGCAAGCTATACTGCAATGCGTGAGTCTTATGCACCAGTTTGTGAACTTCCAAAAGATTTTGATTTCTTTATGTACCAAAATATTGTTAATAAAGATGTATGTACTGTACCAAGTCATATTGTTATAGATAAATATATTAACTGTAATGGATGTGACTATAGATTTGAAGTTGCACCAAATCCTGTTGAATGTCTAAGAAATAGAAAAATGGATAATGTTTGCATTGGTCGTGAACCACTATGTAGTGATAATTGTTGTTAAACAAAAAGTAGGAACTAAAATACTCAAAAGTTCCTACTTTAATTTATTTAATTTTCTTCTTCATCATATATTGTTATTATATCGTCATCTTCATTATTATCAGTATTTTCAGTATCAACATTATTATCTACTGGCTCAGTAACAGTCGGTGTATCTTTTTTCTTATTTGTATTTTTATTTGAATTAGTTGTTTTAGCAGTTCCTTTAGTTGTATCTCTTGGATTAGTTACTGTTCCATAAGAACTTTCTAACTTCTCTCCTTGCATAACTAAATCAATTTTATTTTTTGCCTCTAATATACTATTTTCGTCTAAAATTAAAACTGATAATCTTTGAGAACCACCACTATATGTTATTTGACTTGAAGTATTCCCTGTTAATGTAATTGATGTAACAGTCCAAGCAGTTAAATCGTCAAGCTGGTTTCTAATAAATTCAGTCATTTTTTCTGTTGGCATATTTGTTTCAAATTTTCCTGCTAACGAACTTAATAATGTATTATATTTAGCAATTATACTTGGTGATTGTACTTTTCGTATAATTGCCTCAATAACTGCTTGTTGGTTTTGACCACGCATTATATCTCCCTCTGCAAAAGATTTTCTTTCTCTTGCAAAGCCTAATGCTTGTTTACCGTTCATATTATTCCAACCTTGTTTAAAATAATATGAGCCAATATATGATGTAAATGTATATTTAGAATAAGCGGTTATTCCTCCAATAGCATCAACTATACTTTCAAGCGAAGTAAAGTTTACTTTAAAATAATAGTTTATATCTAAATCAAGTAATTTTTCTATAGTTTTTACTGATTTATCAACACCATATATACCTGCGTGTGTTAATTTATCTTTTACTCCAACTGTATTATATAATTGTACATATGAATCTCTTGGTATATTTGTAAGTAAAACTTGATGTGTCTTTGGATTAATTGTAGCAATAATATTTACATCACTTCTTGATACAGTTTGAATTTTTCCATATGTATCAATACCACTAATATATATATTAAATGGCTCTTGCATTTTGGCATCCTTTGAAATTTCGTCAACAGGTACTTGGATACTAAAAGTATGTATTATTTTTACCTTATCAGTAAATTCCTTGTCCTCTTCCTCTAAAATTGTTTTATATGAATCTTCTACCATTATTGCGTCAGTCTCATTTTTTACAAGAGATTCTGTTAATTCAGCAAGTGTTGAAGTACTTTTTAATAACACATCTACTTGCTTTTTTATTTCGTCATTTGCAAGTTTTACACCTGCGTCATCTCCATCAATATAGCCTAAAGTTTTGTCTTTTATATCCTTTATTTTTTCATATGGAGATGTTTTTAAAACCATTACTGAATAGTTTTGTATTTCATAACCCGAAGATTGCATTGCACTTAAAAATTGATTTGACCTATAAAAATAGACTGAAACTATTGCAAGAATACCACACATTAAGCAAGAAAATACATTTAAAAATATTTTTAGTTTTCTTTTTTTCCTTGTTTTACATTGTATAATTAAAACTAAAATTGGAAGTAATAAAAGAATTGCAATAGTTAAAAGCAAAAATTTAGTAGGTAAAATATTAAATTTAGCAATTATATATATACAAATTATACTTACAATTAAATAAATAATAGATATTAGTTTACTTTTTGAGTATAATTTTGATTTCTTTGATACAGTTCCACCAAGTCTTTTTACTTGTTGATCCATTAATTATATCCCCCTTTATTTTATATATCGCTATATAGTATTTACTTTTTCATATAGTCATATTATATAACACAAACTATAATAAATCAATTAATTTAAAGTATTTTAAAAAAAGAAAGTTTAGTTATATTTAAATTTTAATATACATATAATATATTATACGAAAGTGAAAAAAATTACAAAAAAGTATTGACAATCATATTTATATATATTATACTATATACATAATAAATCGCGAGATAGAGCAGTTGGCAGCTCGTTGGGCTCATAACCCAAAGGTCGGTAGTTCGAGTCTACCTCTCGCAACCATAACTTGAGGCTTATAGCCTCTCTTTTTTTTAGTTGACATTATTTTTTTATTTTGATAAAATAATAGATATTAAAAGGTGATTTTATTGAAGAAAAAAATAATGAAATTAACAAAATTAACTCTTTTTGTTTTAACTATAATTTTACTTATATATTTGACAATAAAATTTTTTCCATTTTTCAAAAATCTTTCTACAAGAGAAGGTCAACTTGCTTTCAAAGATAAAATAAAAGATATGGGAATTCTTTCACCACTTGTAATTATTGGCATTATGATATTACAAATGCTTGTTGCAATTTTACCTGGTGAGCCTGTAGAAATTTTATCTGGTATGTGTTTTGGTACTATTGGTGGAATTATAGTAATATTAATTGGTACATTTATATGCTCTAACATAATATTCTTTGCAGTTAGAAAGTTTGGCAATGATTTCATAAATACATTTTTTGGCGAAAATAAAATGCAAAAATTTAAAGAAAGTAAATTTTTAAAAGATAGCAAAAAAGTTGAAGAATTTTTATTTGTTATGTTTTTTATACCTGGTACATCAAAAGATTTATTTGTGTATCTTGGAGGTTTGCTAAATATAAAGCCATTAAGATTTTTAATGATTGCTACTTTTGCAAGAATTCCTTCAATCATTACATCCACATTTGCAGGAGCAAATTTAATTGAAGGAAATTTAAAAATGACTATTATAACATTTATACTAACATTACTTATTTCTATAATAGGAATATTTATAGCAAATAAATATCATAAGAAAGTAAATAATTAAAATTTAACATTATTTGACTTTGTATATAAAATAAAGTATAATTATATTATGTAGATTTATAGGAGGAAAAAATGGTTGATGTCATACTTGATACGATTATAGACTCATTAAAGCTTTTGCCTTTTTTATTTTTGTCTTATTTACTTATTGAGTTTATAGAACATAAATCTTCAAAAACACTTGAAAAAATATTAAAAAATTCTGGTAAATTTGGCTCAGTAATTGGCTCTGCTCTTGGAATTGTACCTCAATGTGGCTTTTCAGTTACGGCTTCAAACTTATACGCAAGTAGAGTTATTACAATAGGAACACTAATTGCAGTTTTTTTATCAACATCTGATGAAGCAATCCCTGTACTTCTTGCACATCCAAATAGTGCTATGCCTATTCTTAAAATTATACTTTTTAAATTTATCATTGGTATAATTGCAGGAGTTATAATAGATTTTATTTTTAGGAAAAAACATAACTTAACAACTGAAATAGAAGATGTACATAATCATATGCACGAAATGTGTTCACATTGTGATTGCAACGAAGGCCATACAATACTTAAACCTGCTTTAAAGCATACATTAAATATTTTTGTATATATTTTTATAGTTGCATTTATACTTAATACATTTATATATATTATAGGTGAAGAAAGTTTATCTAAACTTCTTATGAGTGGCTCAATATTCCAACCTATTATATCTGCTTTAATTGGACTAATTCCAAATTGTGCCTCATCTGTTTTACTAACTGAGTTATATCTTGCTGGAAATATAAGTTTTGCATCAATTATAGCTGGACTTTGTAGTGGCTCAGGAATTGGTATGATAGTTCTATTTAAAGTAAATCATAATTTAAAAGAAAATTTAAAAATACTTGCTAGTGTTTATGGAATAAGTTGTCTGTTTGGTATAATAATTTCATTAGTTGGTATAATATAAAAAATTAGGTTTGTATCAATAACTGGTACAAATCTAATTTTTATTTTACTTTTTATTAAGTTACTAGTTTTCCTTTTTTAACATTTGATTTTTCAGACTTTGTTTCTATCATTTTATCTACTATGTCTTCCGTTTCAGTAGTATAGTTTAATATTATCTCTCCACCTTCTGCTGATGCTGCATCCTCAAGAAACACACCTGAATAATTTGTTGTATTAGATATTCTTATAGTTATTGTAGTTTTTATTTTTTTACAACTTCTAAACATAAAATGCATATCACTTATATTAGATGTATTTAATCCACTTAAATCTACATTTACAAGCTCATAACAATTTTCAAACATACCATGCGTATTAATTACTTTGTTTGTGTTGCTAAAATCTATATCTATATTCTGTAGTTTAGAACAATTATAAAACATCATTTGAAAAGTTGTAACATTTTTTAGATTAAAATTTCCCAAATCTAAATTTATTAAACTACTGCAAGCATTAAACATATAACTCGTATGCGTTACTTTGCTTGTATCTAATGATTTAATATCTATCTCTTTTACTGCACTAAATCCATCAAACAAATAGTTTGAATTACTATTTGCTATTACCTTTCCATTTCCTCCTATTGTTAATTCATAGCCTTCATTTCCATTATCTACTATCCACGCCATTACTGAGCCATTGTTTTTCACTGATACATCCCAAAATTCTATTACTCCATCTGGCACTTTATTATTTGTTATAAACTTTATTTTAGTTATTTTTTTCTTATATTCATCATTATGAAAATCATCTTGTGAATTCCAGTCCCATATTCTTAACACTGAATCATTTGGATTCCCTATTATATAATCCATACTTTCTGCTATTTCTTGTTTTTTCTTGTCTTTTCCTAAATATGCTAGTCCTCCTTCAAATGCAAGTACCTCACCTTCATAATTTCTATGTACTACACCTGCATAATCTTCTTCTTTTATTTTATATTTATCACCTTTATATTTTGCCATTAAATCTCCTTGCCTTATTCCATATGCATTTTTTATCTCTTGCAAATCACTTCTAAATGCTGCCTCTTTAGCATTATCCATTGGATTATTATATATAACTGTATTTATTATTGAAGCTGCAAGTATTATTATTACTACTATTGTTATTAACATCACTATTAAACTTATTCCTTTTTTCATATACTTTTCCTCCCACATAATTTTAAAGACACAAAGCCAGTGCTAGAATATTTTAACCATATTCTAACACTGGCTTTTTTAACCTATTTATTTTTTTAATATTATCTAGTATGTTTATGTATGTATGTATGTATGTATGTATGTATGTATGTATGTATGTATGTATGTATGTATGTATGTATG